>JBBKXQ010000186.1:0-3584 GCA_037969565.1 Acidimicrobiales bacterium
CACCAGCAGCATGCCGATCTCGAGCCATTGCTTCTGGCCGTGCGCAAGGATCCCTGCCGGCTTGTTCGCGAGCGCTGTCAGTCCGATCGTTTCCAACGCGTCCTGGACTCGCTCGGGAACCTTGCCTCGAGCGAAGACGGATCGGCTCGCCTTGCGGTGCACACCGGCGGCGATGTCCAGGTTTTGAAGCACACTGAGTTGTTCGAACACCGATGCCGTCTGGAACGTGCGACCGATGCCAAGGCGCACGATCATGTGCGACTTCATCGCGAGGAGGTCGTGGTTTCGGAACCGTGCCGACCCGGTTCCGCTCACGAGACCTGTCAGCGCGTCAACCAGCGTGGTCTTTCCGGCACCGTTCGGGCCGATGAGGAAGTGCAGTCTTCCTTGCTGCAGTGTGAGGTCGACTCCCTCGATCGCCTTGAAGCCATCGAAGTCGACGGTCAGGTCGCGGATCTCCAGGTAGTCCTGACCGAGGAACGAGGCGGTCATGTCGCCACCGCCGGTGTGGCCAGGTTCGGGTCATGATTCGGGTCAGAAACATGCCCGACATCGATACTTGCCGGAACCTGCTTGTCCGACGAGGACCACCACAACTTGGTCCTGCTCCACAGCGAGGCCACACCGCCTGGAAGCAGCACGACGACCACGATGAAGAGTGCCCCCAAGAAGTAGGTCCATTGCGTCGGGAAGTTCTCCGAGAGTGTCGAACGTCCGTAGCCGACGGCGATGGCGCCGAGCGCTGGGCCGAACAGCGAGGCTCGGCCGCCGAGCGCGACACCGGCGAGCAGGAAGATGGAGGCCGCTGCGTCGACGTTGGTCGGCGAGATGATGCCGGCGATCGGCACGAACATGGCCCCGCCGATGCTTGCCATCACCGACGCCATCATGAAGGCGACCAGCTTGATGTTCGCGGGGTCGTAGCCGAGGAAGCGGACGCGTTCCTCCGCGTCTCGGGTCGCGACGAGCAGTTCACCGAAGCGGCTCCGGTAGAGCTGCCAGAGGATCACGAGGAACACAATGACCAATCCTGCTGCGACACGGTAGATGTTCTTCTGGACCGTCGGGTCGTACAGATTGTGGCCGAAGACGGTCGAGAACGAATTCAGGCCGTTGAAGCCACCGGTCTGCTTGATCGTCGCAACCAGCAACGTCGCGAACGCGACCGCCATGGCCTGGGTGAGGATCGCGAAGTACGCACCCTTCACTCGGCGTTTCAGGATCGCAAAGCCGAGCACGAACGACACCACAGCGGGCAGGGCCACGATTGCGAACAGGGTGAACGGCCCACTGCGGAACGGTTCCCACCAACTCGGCATGGTGCCGTCACCGTAGAGCGTCATGAAGTCGGGTACCCCGCCCGGGCCGGCAGCCTCGAGTTTCATGTGCATCGCCATCGCATAGGCGCCGAGACCGAAGAACACGCCTTGGCCCATGGTCAACATGCCGCCGCGACCCCAGGCCAGGCCGATGCCCATCGACGCGAGCGCCAGGGCGCAGTACCTGCCGAGGTTGCTGAGTCGGAAGGCGCTGAGCGCACTGGGGGCCCACACCAACAGCAGCACCGCCAGCACGGCGATGCCGATCAACGGACCAAACGTATTCAGACGCCGCGCGAAAGATGTCGAGCCTCGTTCTGGTACAGGATTCTCCGCTGTGTGACCCTGCTCGGCATCGGGTGTCTCGGCCGACTCTGTTGCGGTCAGCGTCATGCCAGTGACCTCGTCCGAACGGTGAAGAGGCCCTGTGGCCGGATCACGAGGAAGACCACGACGACAGCGAAGGTGATGACCTGCGCCATGCTGCCGCTGGTCCAGTCGGTCAAGAAGGCGGTCACCACACCGACGGCCCAGGCAGCGATCACTGTGCCCTTGAGCTGGCCGATGCCGCCCATGACGACGACGAGAAATGCGGGGATGATGTACGCCGTGCCGAGTGTCGGGTTCGTGCCCGAGATCAGCGCGACGGCGACGCCGCCGAGGCCTGCGAGGCCCGAGCCGAGGAAGAAGGTGATGCGGTCGACGTTTCGGGTCGAGACCCCGAGGGTCTCGGCGAGCTGGCGGTTCTGCACCGTCGCTCGAATCCTCCGGCCGAAGCTGCTGTACTTCAGAAAGGCGCTGAGTGCAGCGAACGTGCCGAGCGCAAGAATGATCGTGAAGAGTTGACGGTGTGGCCACTCGTAGCCGAACACCGATATGCGTCCAGTCATCCAACTCGGAGCCGTGACCGGGTCGCCCTGTGCCCCGAAGATGTCCTGGGCCAACTGCTGGAGCACCAGGGCCACCCCGACGGTGGCGAGCAGCGTGTCGAGGGGTCGCTCGTACATCCATTGGATCACCGTGGCTTCGAGGACCAGCCCCAGAAGCCCAGCAACGACGAAGGCCACCGGAAGCGCGACCACGATGGAGATGCCGGCGGCGCCGATGACCTGCTGCGTGACGTATGCGACGTACGCGCCGACCATCAGGAACTCACCGTTCGCCATGTTGATCACGCCCATCTGCCCGAAGGTGAGCGTGAGGCCGATTGCAGCCATCAACAGAATCGCCCCTGTTGCGGTTCCCGTCAGAAACGGGGTGGTCAATACGTCCATTCTTCTGCTTTCAGATCGGCTGGGAGGAGCGGGGTGATCCGTCGGGGACGTTGCACTGTTGCGCGACGTCCCCGACGGGTCAGTGAGTGACAAAGCCGAGAATCAGCCGGCGCTCGGGTCCCACCAGTCGTAGCCCTCGAGGAACGGATCGGGCTCGATCGGACCTTCCGAGCTCCACACGATGTCGAACTGGTTGTCGGCGTTGATCTGACCGATCAGACCGGTCTTGGCGATGTGATTGTTCTCCCCGTTGATCGTGACCAGACCCTCGGGCGCAGCGAAGCTCACACCGTCTGCGGCCTCGTTCACGGCGTCGACGCAGAATGACTCAGCCTTCTCGACCATGTTGGCGTAGAGGTAGAGCGAGGTGTACGCCGCTTCCATCGGGTCCGACGTCGGTCGGCCTTCGAACTTGGCTTGGAACGCTTCGATGAACGTCGTGTTCTCGGGGCTTTCGACGCTCTGGAAGTAGTTCCAGGCGGCGTACTGGCCAGTGAGATCCACGCCCATGGACGGAGCTTCCTCTTCAGCGATCGACACTGAAATAATCGGCGAGTTGTCGGCACCGAGGCCGGCCTCGTCGTACGCCTTGATGAAGCCCACGTTGGACGAGCCGTTGATCGTGTTGAACACGAAGTCGGGCTGCGCTTCGGCGATCTTGGCGACCTGTGTCGTCCAATCGTCGCTGTCGAGCGGCACATACTCTTCGCCAACGATCTCGATGCCGAGTTCAGCTGCGTACTGCTTGATGATCTTGTTCGCGGTACGGGGGAACACGTAGTCGGAACCGGCCAGGAACAACGTCTTGACGCCTTGAGATGCCAAGAAGTCCATTGCCGGGATGATCTGCTGGTTGGTGGTTGCGCCGGTGTAGTAGATGTTCGGCGACGCTTCGAGCCCCTCATACTGCACGGGGTAGAACAGCAGACCGTTCGCTCCTTCGACCACGGGCAGCATGGCCTTGCGGGAAGCGGAGGTCCAGCCGCCGAAC
>JBBKXQ010000187.1:0-30174 GCA_037969565.1 Acidimicrobiales bacterium
AACATCTATGCCGACATGATCGAGTGGATGCACCGGAATCTGCGTGATCGCGATTCCATCGTGCTCTCGCTCCACCCCCACAACGATCGCGGTACCGGCGTTGCGGCCGCCGAGTTCGGCGTCATGGCAGGCGCCGATCGGGTCGAGGGCACCCTCTTCGGCAACGGAGAACGAACGGGCAACGTCGATCTGGTCACCCTGGCCCTCAACCTGTATTCGCAGGGCGTCGACCCTGGTCTCGACTTCAGCGACATCAACGAGAGCCGCCGAATCGCCGAGCACTGCAACCAGCTGCCCGTGCATCCTCGCCATCCCTACGTCGGCGACCTCGTCTACACCGCCTTCTCCGGTTCGCACCAAGATGCGATCAAGAAGGGCTTCGACGCGATGGAGCAGACCGGTCAGGAGCTGTGGGAGGTTCCCTACCTGCCGATCGATCCGAAGGACGTCGGACGCTCATACGAAGACGTGATCCGGGTGAATTCGCAGTCAGGCAAGGGCGGAGTTGCGTACTTGCTCAAGACCGAACAGGGTTTCGATCTCCCCCGCCGCTTGCAGATCGAATTCACTCGCACGGTCCAACAGATCACCGACACCACGGGCAAGGAGATCACCGGAGACCAGATCTGGAGCGAATTCCAGAATCACTATCTCTCGGTCACCAAACCCCATGAGTTGGTTGCGTTCAGCACGTCGCAGAACGCCAGCGGCGACGACCGAACGCTGATCGAGGCCGTGGTGCGCACCGATGGCACCGAGCAGACGCTCAAGGGCGAAGGAAACGGCACGATCGATGCCTTTGCTCACGCCCTTCGTTCTCATCTCGGGATCGAATTCCGAGTCCTCGACTATCACGAGCATGCGATCGGCGCCGGTGCTGACGCCCGTGCCGTCGGCTACATGGAAACCAAGGTCGAGGGTCTCGAGCTGTGGGGGGTCGGCATCCACACCGACATCCTGACCGCTTCACTACGGGCCATCGTTTCCGCCGTCAACCGGGCGACCGGCGGCTGATCAGACTCCACCGGTTGCGCCCGGATCCGACCTGAACGGTTCAGGCTTGATCGAGGTCAACGCTCGATCAAGACCTGATCCGGTTGGTAGGTCGACCAGGAGAACCAGAACGAGTCGACGTGCGGCACGCCGGCGAGGCGTTCGCCTGCGAGTTCGCCGTCGATGGCGCGACCGAGAATGTCCCACGTCGAGCCGGTTTCGTTGTCGACGAAGTGATCATCCGATGACTCGAAGGTCAGTGCCGTGCCATCACTGGTCTGAGCGACGAACACGCCAGTCTGGCCGACGTCTCGACCCTCGTCGATCTGCTCGTTCTCGAGTGAGGAGTTGAGGCCGTCAGTGTAGAAAACCACGTCGTTCCGCCCCCCTTCGGTCACGGCGATCACTCTGGCCTCAGCCAGGGAGTCCAGCAGGATCGAATAGGCCCCTTCGTCGTCGGTCACGCCGACCAACCTGGTCTTCGCCGAGAATCGATCATCGATGGGCTGGCTGATGAACCCACCGATCGGGTTCGTCTGCGCATCGTCGTAACCGACATAGGGGTTCGTTCCGTACGGTCGATCGAAACCCGTGTCGGGTGACAGCACGAGACCATCAGGGAATGCTTCCTTGAAAGAACCGAAACCGAGAGTCTGGGCGGGCACCAATTGGAGTTGGGTCCCTGCGTAATGACCGACGATGGCCTGGCCGGTGAAGTGGGCCCACAATGATTCGGTTTGGCGGTCATACATCACGAGCGCCGACTGGTAGAGCTCGCCCGATGTTCCGAAGTCGAGAATCCGGTTGCCGATCTGACGCTGGTAGACAACTGCGGAGTTACAAAGCGGACAATACGTGACCGTGACGGGCTCCCCACCGATCTCGTCGTTGACGATCTCGTGCCAGATGAGGATCTGCACGGGGTAGGCCCGAGCATCGCCGTTGACCTCGACGACAACGACGGCTTCGGTGTCGCTGTCGATGAAATCAACCTCGGCGACCGGAACGAATTTCGGCTCGTCGATGGGGGGAATTCCGTCCGGTGGTGGACCACCGCGGGCGATGTCATTCGGGTCGACGAGGGACGGCGGGAACGCGGCGTCGTCTCGATCACCACGCAACGCCGAGCCGACCGGTTGCGCCTCGTAGTCAACCTGGCCGTAGTCGAATGACGGGTCGAGCGTCGGTGCTCCGCCTCGAGAAGAACTGACCTCCGGTGTCGACGAAGCAGGAATCGAACCAGCGGAGGAATCGTCGTCGGACGAGGGGGAACAAGCCGAAGCAACGAGCAGGAGGACAACGAGAATGGTTGCGAGACGCATGACCAGGCAACCCGGCCCGGCCTCTCAGTCTTCCCGGGCGGCGCTGAGAACGACCCTCAGCTCGACCGACAGCCGGAGGCCAGCGCACGTCGGCGTCAGGCCGTGCCCGCTCTCGTTCAGCGGTTGTCGAGGCCGGACCGGAGCTGGGCCACGAACTCGATCGCATCGTCGGTCGACCCGCCTTCGAGCATCCGTCGGATGATGGCCGAGGCCACAACGACACCGTCGGCCACTTGGCAGATCTCGACCGCTTGCTCCACATTCGACACGCCGATCCCGATGATCACTGGCTTGTCCGTGACGTCCTTGAGCCGACGGGCCATCTCCAGCGCACTGGATGCGAGGGCTGCTCGCTCCCCAGTGATACCGACGAGTCCGACACCGTAGATGAATCCGCGGGTGCGCTCGACGATCTTCGGCAGTCGATCATCCGGGGCGGTGGGCGCAGCCAGGAGAACGGTTTCGATGCCGTATTCGTCGGCCACCTCGGCCCACGGTTGCACCTCTTCGAGCGGCAGGTCAGGCAGGATGCAGGCGCTGATTCCGGCCCGCTTCAATGAGGCCGCGAAGCGTTCATGGCCCATGTGGTAGGCCACGTTGTAGTAGGTCATCGCAATCAGGGGCACGCCCGGATCGGTCTTGGCTACTTCGTCCAGCACCAGCATGGGATTCGATCCCTCGGCGAGTGCGATGGCCGAGGCTTCTTGGATCGTTGGTCCATCCATCACCGGGTCGGAGAACGGAATGCCGATCTCCATGGCATCAGCGCCGGCCTGAGCGAACCCTTCGATCAGGCGGGGCCAATCACCGACCGGATACCCGCCGGTGACGTAGGGCAGCAGCAACTTTCGCCCTTCGGCCCGACGAGCGAGCAAGTGCGCTTCGAGTGTGCCGGTGAAGCCATTCATGAACGCATCGTTTCCATTGCCGCTGGATCGCCGTCGAGAATCGCTTGGACTTGGGCCACGTCCTTGTCGCCACGGCCGGACAGATTGAGGAGCACCGTCTTGCCTGCCAATTCATCCTTGGCTCGGACCATCCAGGCCAGGCCGTGGGCCGGCTCCAACGCAGGAATGATTCCTTCGGCCCGGGACAGAAGCTGGAATGCGTCGAGCACTTCGGTGTCGGTGACCGATTCGTAGCGAGCTCGACCGATTTCGGCCAGGTGGGCATGTTCGGGACCGACACCGGGATAATCGAGCCCGGCAGAAACCGAATGCGCTTCCTGGACCTGACCGAATTCATCCTGCATCAGGTAGCTGAGTGAGCCATGCACGACCCCGGGCATCGAACGTCCGATGGCGGCACCGCCGGAAGGTTCGACGCCGACCAGTTCGGAGTTGGTGTCAGCGAATCCGGCGAAGATCCCGGCCGCGTTCGAACCACCGCCGACGCACGCCACCACGACGTCGGGATCGGCGCCGTTCAGTAGTGTGCGGCATTGTTCGCGAGCCTCGTCGCCGATGACGCGCTGAAATTCTCGGACCATCCATGGATATGGGTGCGGACCCATCACCGAACCGAGCAAGTAATACGTGTCTTGAACGGTGGCGACCCAACTTCTCATCGCCTCGTTGACCGCATCTTTCAGTGTGCGGCTTCCCGACATCGCCGTTCGCACCTCGGCCCCGAGCAGGCGCATTCGGAACACGTTGAGGGCTTGACGCCGCACGTCGACCTCACCCATGTAGACGACGCAATCCATGCCCATCAGCGCAGCCGCGGTGGCCGACGCAACACCGTGTTGCCCGGCGCCCGTTTCGGCCACGATCCGGGTCTTGCCCATCCGCTTGGCCAGGAGGGCCTGCCCGAGCACGTTGTTGATCTTGTGCGAGCCGGTGTGGTTCAGGTCTTCGCGCTTCAGCAGCACCCGGAAGCCGAGTTGTTCGGACAGGTTGAAGCACTCGGTGAGCCCGGATGGGCGACCGGCGTAGTCGCGCAGCAGACCGTTGAATTCTGCGAGGAACGACGGGTCGGACCAGGCCTCGCGGAACGCCGCTTCGAGTTCGGCGCACGCCGGAACGAGGGTCTCGGGAACGAACCGCCCACCGAAGTTGCCGAATCGACCGGTGGCATCCGGCTCGCCCATCACCGCGGCGGCTGACGTCACTTCGGGATCACCGTTCTGATCGGTGGAGCTCTGACCGGTAGAACTCTGATCGGCGGAGCTCGGTTCGGTGGAGCTCTGTTTGTTGGAGCTCTGTTTGGCCGACGTCATGCGGACCCTTCTTCTTCCCAGGAGAGCGGCGAACCGGAGATCGGTTGGCCTTCTTGTGATCGTTCGCGCTCCGAGGGTGCCACGGATCGGGCGAGCGCGATGAACCGCTGCAACTTGGCCGGGTCTTTTTCACGCGGTGTTCGTTCCACCCCACTGGCCACATCGACCCCCCATGGCTGGAGCATGGCGATTGCCTCCCCCAGATTCTCCGGCGTCAGACCGCCGGCGAGCAGGTACGGAACGGGCGGGGGTTGAGCCGCTAGCTCCGTCCAGTCGAAGGCCCGACCGCTTCCGGCTTCTGGACTGTCGATCAGCAATTGCACGCCTGGCCCAGATCCGATGCCGAACTCGGCGAGCCGGCCGAGCGCAAAATCGGCCGAGGAGAATGCTCGGATCACGTTGGGGATGCGTTCGGCGACCCACAGCGTGTCGTCAGGTGATTCGTCCCCGTGAAGCTGCACGGCCCGGAGTCCGACCTTGTTGGCGGTGGCGACGATCTGCTCGCGTCGATGATTGCGGAAGATGCCGACCGTGATGATTTCGGGCGGCAGCCTTCGGACGATCTCCTTGGCGATGTTTTCGGTGATGCGGCGGGCCGACGTTCCGACGAAGTTCACGCCAATCGCATCAGCCCCCAGTCCGGCCGACAACAGGGCATCTTCAGCTGTGGTGACTCCGCAGATCTTCACGAACACGGACGGAACCGTACTGGCCAAACCGGCTCGATCAAGCGAGTTTCGTCGAAGGCTCTCGGCGTCCGTTGGAGCGACTCAGGCAGAGCGCAACGAGGCCACAGCCGCGGCCGGATCGCCGGACCGGACCAGAGCCTCACCGACCAGGACGGCGTCGTACCCCGCGGCGCGCAACACGGCGGCGTCGGCTCGGCCCTCCACCCCCGACTCGGCAACCCTGATGACATGGGCGGGAATGGCTGCGCCGACGCGAACGGCTCGTTCAGTGTCGACTTCGAAGGTGACGAGGTCACGCTGATTCACGCCGATCAGGGTGGCTCCGATCGCCAGAGCCCGTTTCACCTCTCGCTCGTCGTGGGTTTCGACCAGCACGTCGAGACCCAAAGATTCGGCGAGTTCGGCGAACTCCCCCAGCTCGCAATCGCTCAACGCAGCCGCGATCAGGAGCACGCAATCGGCACCCATCAGCCGGGTGTCGACCACGTCGTGGGACGAGATCGTGAAGTCCTTGCGAATGACCGGGAGCTTGACCGCGTCGCGGGCCTGGGCGAGATCAGCCGTGGACCCACCGAAATAGTCGACGTCGGTCAACACCGACAAACACGTGGCGCCACCTCGCGCATAGGCCTCGGCCCATTCAGCCGGGTCGAGCCCGACATTGAGGTCGCCCTTGGATGGTGACCGACGCTTGATCTCACTGATCACGGCGAGTCCGTCGGCCGCTTCGATCGCGGCCCGAAAGCCCCGAGTCGGGGCCAGATCCTGAGTCTGTTCGATCAGCTCAGCAAGGATGCGCTTCTCGCCACGAGCGACGGCCCGATGTGCGGTGAGAATTGCATCGAGGTAGGTGGTCACCGCTCGACGTTACTGGCGAATCCGGGTGGTCGAGGCGGGATTCGGCGTCAGATGTTCAGACCCTTGGCGGCCAGCGGCGTCATCCGGGTGATCTCGGGGCGACCGGCGAGAAGACCACCGAGTGCGCCCATGGCCGCCTTCATCTGCTCGCCCTTTCCGTGGACGGCCATCGCTTCGTCGTCGGCGTACAACTCGAAGAAGGTGAAGACGGAAGGATCCTCGGGGTTGGTGTGCACGCTGTAGACCTCGAGCCCTGGCTCTTCGTCTCCGGCCGCAACCAACTTCAGCAGTGCTTCCCTGAGTTCGGCCTCCTTGCCTTCGGCGGCGGTGAGCGTGGCAGTCAATGAGATCTTCGTCATTGCCGGAAGCTACCGGCCGGGCCATCGGCGGTCGAATCGGGCCGGCCCAGAAACGCCGACCGACCATCACCCTCCCCTAACACAGGCCAACTAGCTTGCTCAGGTGCTGCTTGTTCTGGGACTGCTCGTATTGGAATCGCTCGTATTGGGATCGCTGGTATTGAATCCGTTGGCAATCGATCGTTCGGTCCTGGAGTCGTCGTGAGTCATCGCATCGTCGTTGTCGAAGACGAACCAGACATCGCTGACCTCCTCGCGCTGTATTTCAAGAAGGAGAATTGGAGCACCCACATCTGCCACGACGGCACGGCGGCTCTCGAAACGATCCGAGCCCGCCAACCCGATCTCGTCGTGCTCGACATTGGCCTGCCCGGTGAGATCTCTGGCTTGGACGTATGCCGGGAGTTGCGGGTCTCGAGTGACGTCCCCGTGCTCTTCCTGACGGCTCGCGATGACGAGATCGATAGGATTCTCGGTCTCGAGTTGGGCGCCGACGACTACGTGACCAAACCGTTTTCGCCCCGCGAGATCGTGGCCCGGGTCAAAGCCATCTTGCGTCGAGGCCGCACGAGCGAGCGGGTGACCACGGCCGTCTTCGGACAAGTCAAGATCGATCTCGAACGCCAAGAGGTTCTGGTCGACGGAGTCCCAACGGCCATGGCCACACAGGAGTTCCGGCTGCTCGCCCACCTGTGTGAGAACCAAGGCATCGTGCTCAGCCGCCAACAGCTGCTGGACGGCGCCTGGGGCGACGATTGGTATGGAGACATCCGAACGGTCGATGTCCACGTGCGCCAGCTACGTCGAAAACTGGGTGACGACCTGCCGCTGTCCACGATTCGCGGCGTCGGCTACCGGCTCGGCTGATCGTGCAACGACGACTCACCCTCGCGCTGGTCGGGCTCGCCCTTGCAACGATTGTTCTGGTCGGCGCCGGCGTCCTCGGCTTTGCCCAGATCGGCGCCGACCGCAAGGCTCGCCAGATCGTGGAAGACCGCTTGGCGGTGCTCGTCGACCTGGCCTCCAGCCAGGAGAACATCGACCGGGCTGCTCCCTCACTCTTCCGACTCGCCGAAACCTTCGGCGCGGGAACAGTCCATTTCGGCTCGATCGACGACGCAGGACAGGTCCAGTACGTTGCCCGACGAGGCGAACCCGACAATCGGGTCGGCTTCCGAGTCACCAGCGATGGGATCGACAAGCTGGCCACCGGCGGACCGTTCATCAGCCGTGACCGGGGAACGATCCGTGGCGTTCAGATCCTCCAACTCCCGGGTGCCCGGGGCGAGGTCGTGGCCGTCGTCGAGCAGAATGTTGCCGCGATCGGTAGCCAGGCTCGGACCTGGTTTGTCTTGAGCGCCGGCATCGTGCTGGTCGGAGCGATTCTCGTCGCCGCGTGGCTCGCTCGGCGCTTCACCGCTCCGATCCGGATGGCGACGGCAACGACCACCGCCATCGCCGATGGGGATTTCGCCGCTCGGATGCCCGTTGAAGGCAACGACGAACTCACCGCTCTCGGCGACAGCATCAATCAGATGGCGTCGGAACTGGAACGGGGTCGAGCCGCCGAGCAGCAGTTTCTGCTGTCGATTTCCCACGATCTCCGCACGCCCCTCACGGCGATCGGAGGTTATGCGGAGGCGCTTCGCGACGGAACGGCCACCGATACCGAGCGCGTCGGGTCGATTCTCCAGAACCATGCGGGCCGGCTGGAACGCCTCGTGCAAGACCTCCTCGACCTCGCGAAGCTCGAGTCCCGCCAGTTTCGCCTCCAACTCGAACCGGTCGATGTCTCCGCCGTGGCCGAATTCGTGCTGGATGGTTCGATCCCGCAGGCAACGACCGACGGTGTCGACATCCATCTCCGGTCGGCCGGACCGGCGTGGATCGAAGCCGATCCCGACCGGTTGGCCCAGGTGATCGGCAATCTGATCGAAAACGCCGGGAAGTATGCGACCAGGTCGATCGAAGTCGGGGTTGACTCCGACGGCCACGAGATCGTCGTCACCGTGACCGATGACGGCCCTGGCATCCCCGTGGAGGATCTACCGCACGTCTTCGAGCGCTTGTATGTCACTCAACAGCGTCCCCGGCGGGCCGAGAGTTCGAGTGGACTGGGCCTGGCGATCGTGCGAGAACTGACTCAAGCGATGGGCGGTGCGGTGCGGGCGCACTCGACCATGGGTAATGGCACGGTGATGGAGGTGCGTTTTGCCCGCACCACCCAGTCAGCGGCTGTCACGAGCCCAGTGAGCCTCTGACAATCGAGCGGAAACCGGTGACCCTTCGATGTCGACCACGACGTCTGACGGAACGTCGACTCCTCGTTTGATCGAGCCGAGGGCAACGATTCCTTGTTGCGAGTCGGCTGCGCTCGTGATCGTTCCGACGGATTTGCCGTCAACGGTCAAGGCTGCTCCGTGGCGGGGAACGACGGATCCGTCGATGGCAAGGGGTAGGACTCGTCTCGGGGTGTTGTTTCCTCGGCTGTCGATACGAGCGACCAGTTCCTGACCGACGTAACAACCCTTGCTGAAATCGGCGGCGAGGTCCACGATGCCGGCCTCGGCCGGGATGGTCTTTTCCCCGAGTTCCCGACCCATTTTCGGTATACCGGCCCGGATTCGAGACGATTCGAGCGCCTCTGGTGCACCCTCTTCGACGCCAGGCAAAAAATCAGCAAGCGAAATCTGTTGTGGGCTCAGCACATCGAACCCCTGGAGACCCGGCCATCCGAGTGAAGCCACGACGGCCTCGTCGGGACGTTTGAATGATCCATCGTCGTTCGTGACGTCGACGTTCGATGCGGTTGCCGGTCCACGGACCGACAAGACCGAGGCCTCGAACAGCGCGAACGACGCCTTCGTTCTGAGCTTGAATCGTTCGAGCCTCTCCAGCATCTGCTGGCCGAAGCCCTGGTCGGTGTCGAGCCAGAACGTCTCGCCATCAACCCGCGTGGCGCGGGCCCAGGCACAGATCCGGCCCTGTGGTTCGAGCAGGAACGTCCAGGCCGAAGCACCGATTTCGAGCTTCTCGATGTTTTGGCTGACCTGACCGTGTAGGTACGAGGCGGCATCGGGTCCGGCCACCACAACGACATCCCGGGTCGTTCGAACCGCAACCATTCCGGTGTCGATGGCCAGCTCGGTGTCTTTGGCAGAAAGCATCTTCGCAAGTATGCCGCCAGCCGCCGCCGCGTAAGCGGTCTGACCCGGCAGGATGACGACTCGCATTTTCGACGGTCGGCCGAGTGACTTGCCGGCGCCGTCACGTGGCAGTCGCGGCCGCCACCCTTTCCATGCTCTTTCCCACATTCACATTCGCCCTCTTCTTCATCGTTGTCTATATAGGCCACGTCGCGCTCCGAGCCAAGCCCGGTGCGTGGAAATTGGGGATGCTGATCGCCTCCTATGTGTTCTACGGATGGTGGGACTGGCGGTTCTGCGCCCTGATTGCCGGATCGTCGTTGTTCAACTGGTGGGCGGCAAAGTCGATACACCGACGGTTCGGACGCCGTCGACGGGTGCGCGTGCGGTTCGCGGTGCTCGTGAACCTCGGACTCCTCGGCTTCTTCAAGTACTGGGGATTCTTCGTCGAGTCGTTCAATGACATGACTGGCGACACCACGCTGCCTTTCGTCGAGGTGATCCTTCCGGTCGGCATTTCGTTCTACACATTCCAGGCCCTCAGCTACGTGATCGACGTCCACCGCAAGAAACTCGATCCGTCACCACTTCTCGATGTCGCCGTCTTCCTCTCGTTCTTCCCGCAGTTGGTGGCGGGCCCGATCGTCCGGGCCTCGGAATTCCTGCCACAGCTCCACGCCGGCCGGATCGACAGCGCCGTCAATGCCTCGGAAGCCGCCTGGTTGATCGGACGGGGACTGTTCAAGAAGGTGGTCATCGCCACCTATCTCGCCGACCAAGTCGTCGACCCGGTGTTTGCCGCACCGAACACGGCAACCCGCCTCGAACTCTTCCAAGCGATGTATGGATACGCAATCCAGATCTACGCCGATTTCTCCGGCTACACCGACATCGCCATCGGAATCGCGCTCCTGCTCGGGTTTCGATTTCCGGTCAACTTCGACAACCCCTACCGGGCCCAGTCGATCCAAGACTTCTGGCGACGGTGGCACATCACGTTGTCGAACTGGCTTCGGGACTACCTGTACATCTCCCTCGGGGGAAATCGCCGGGGCACCATCAGGACGTACCGAAATCTCGTGCTCACGATGGTGCTGGGTGGGCTGTGGCACGGAGCAGCGTGGACATTCGTGGCCTGGGGTGCCGTTCACGGCGGCGCGCTCGCCATCGAACGCCTGACCGGTTGGGACTCAGCGCCGCGGCGCTCCCCCATCGCCATCGCCGTTCATTGGTTCCTGACATTCAACATCGTCTGCCTGGCCTGGGTGCTGTTCCGATCAGCGTCGTTCGAGCAAGCCGGAGACTTCCTGATCGGCCTGATCACGGCCCCTGGTGGCGGTGAAATCAGCTGGATTGCGGTTCTTCTGATCTCGAGCGCACTCCTCGCCCAGAACCTGCCGACCGATCTCGTCACCCAGGTGCGAGAACGACTGGCCGACACCGACCCGGTTCTCCAAGGTGCTGTACTCGGTGTTTGGCTTGCGTTGATCGTCGCACTCGGACCGGAAGGGGTTGCGCCATTCATTTACTTCCAATTCTGAGCCCGGGCCGTCGAAGAGTGGAGAACTCCGAAGTATCGTGCGGGTTCGCGCCATCCATCCTCCACCTCCATCTCAGAGCCTCTTCGAGTCGACTCCTCGAGAATGTCTGACCTCTTCAAACGTATTCTCGCCCCCCAACCCAAGACCAGCATCTTTCGTCAGGACCGAGCGGGTCGGTCCGGCGTGGTGCGTGTTCTCGCCGGCTTGATCGTGTGTCTCGCGATCACCAGTCTGCTCAGCTCAGCGCGCCTGGTCGACATGGCGGAACGACAGAGCTTTGGGTCCAGCCGCGACCGTTGGCTGTCGGTGGCGCACGCCGTCGACAGAACCGCCTCCGCCCTGTCGCTCGACCGCCCGGCTGATGCCATTGACGAAGCGCTCGGTCGCCGAGAGTCCGACTCCACCATTATTTTGGGTGAACTCGCGGCCGGGGCCGAGGTGGGAATCGGGACCTCCGCAGCGTCCGGCTCCAAAACTGTCCCAGCGCCCGGCACCACGACACCAGCCACCGCTGCGGCACCGACGATCGCCTCCTCTTCCAGTGCCCCACTGACCACCGAGGCGCCCGACACCACGACTCCGACCACGACGACTCCGACCACGACGAGTCCACCGACCACCGTGCCTTCTTTCGGGACAGTCGACGTCGACCACCCATTGAGAGTTTGGTTCGGCGGAGACTCGCTCGGAGAATACGTGGGGTCGCAGCTGATCTACCGCTTCGTCGACCAAGCCCTTGCCACCACTGAGTTGGATTTCCAGATCTCCAGTGGTCTTTCCCGTCCTGACTACTTCGATTGGCCGACCCGCCTCAGCGAGGTGATGCAACAGGAACCTCGACCCCAAGTCGTCGTGTTCATGGCCGGCGGCAACGACGACCAAGACATGCAGGTGGATGCCGGTCGGTTGCCATTCATCAACGAACAATGGGAGATCGAATATCGACGACGGGTTGCAACGATGATGGACATCACGGCCTATGAAGGCACACAGATGGTGTGGATCAATCTTCCGCCGATGCGGGAGAAGAAGCTCAACACCTTGGCCACAACGGTCAACTCGATTCTCGCCGATGAGGCGAGTTCCCGTTCTTGGGTGACCATCACCGACGTTGGTCCGACACTCTCCGGTTCCGGAGGCGGCTACGACCAGTTCATCGTCGATCCCGACGGTGGAAAGACCGTCCGAGCCCGGACCAACGATGGCGTCCATCTCACTCCCACGGCCAGCAAGTGGGTGGCGCAGCAAGTCTGGACCCACATCGACGCGGCCTGGACCTTCGACGCGAGCGTCGCATCATCTTCGACCACGCAATCTTCGACCCAAGCACCATCACCCACGGTGTCGTCGACCGGCTGACGAGCCGTCAAGAACCCGAAGGCTTGGCCCCACGTCGGGCGGCTGACATTCGCCGTGCTGATTCGACCGCCGCCAGCAGGGCCTTGGCCTTGTTGGCACACTCGAGGTTCTCGAGTTCGGGATCGCTGTCGGCGACCACGCCCGCTCCCGCCTGCACCGAGGCCCCATCCGGGCCCACCACCATCGTGCGGATCGTGATGGCGGTGTCGAGGTTGCCACTGAAATCCAAGTAGCCGACCAGGCCCGCGTATGGACCGCGTTTCACCGGCTCGAGTTCGTCGATGATCTCCATCGCCCGAACCTTCGGTGCACCCGAGACGGTTCCGGCCGGGATCGTTGCCCGCAGGACATCGATCACATTGAGTTCGGGTCGGAGATTCCCCTCGACCTGACTGCTGAGATGCATGACGTGGCTGAAGTACTCCAACGACATCATCTCCTCGATTTCGAGGCTCCCATATTCGACCACGCGACCCAAGTCGTTGCGGGCGAGATCGACGAGCATGACATGCTCGGCCCGCTCTTTGGGGTCTTCGATGAGTTCGGCAGCCATGCGCCGGTCGTCCTCGTCGGACCGTCCCCGTCGACGGGTTCCGGCAATCGGGCGGGAGATCACCCGTCCTTCCCGCACCTGCACCAGCGGCTCGGGCGAGCAACCGACGAGTGTGACCTCGGGATGACGGATGAGGTACATGTACGGGCTCGGATTGATCTGTCGCAACACTCGGTAGACGTCGGTTGGGTCGGCCTGGAGGTCGAAATCGAATCGCTGGGCGAGCACGACCTGAAAGATGTCGCCAGCCCGGATGTATTCCTTGGCCACTTCGACCGCCAACTGGTATTCCCCGGCACTCATCGATGAGGTGACGTCGGGCAGTACGGGATCGGCTGATGGGGGCTCGAGCATCGGTTCGTCGATGGGGCGAGCGCCATCGATTGCCAGCTGGTCGAGCCGAGCCACGGCGTCGTCGTAGGCGGCATCGATTTGATCGGTGGTGGCCGAACGCGGCAATAGGGCGACGGCGATCAGCGTGACCCGCTGACGCCAATGGTCAAAGACGGCCATCTCGCCCAGAACGTCGAGCAGCGCATCGGGGTAGCCATTGGGATCGGGGGGAACGTTCGGCAATCGCTCGATTTCGCGTACGACGTCGTAGCCCAGATAACCGACCATCCCGGCGGTCAGCGGCGGGAGATTGGGCAGTCGCGGCGCCTCGAAGCGTTCGAGAACCGCCTCGATGGTGGCGAGTGCGCCATCGGCGAGCGGCAAGTCGTCGTCTGGGAGCCAGCCGCGAATCTCGACCGCACCGTCGCGAGCCACGATCGAGGCGTGCGGTCGCCGGCCAACGAAGCTGAATCGACTCCACCGCTCCCCGTTCTCGACCGACTCGAGCAGGAAACCGGGCTCGTCGCCGACAACCCGGAGAAAGGCCGCCATGGGAGTGGTGAGGTCGGCGAGTAGCTCCTGGGTGACCGGAATGGCCCGATGCTTCTGGGCCAAACGATGGAACTCCTGGCGATCGGTGATGCCGCTCATGGGCCGAACGATCGGAAGAAGCAGGAGTACTCACCCGTGTGACAAGCGCCCACGCCGTCCTGGTCGACCTGGAAGAGCAAGGCGTCTCCATCGCAGTCGTAACGAGCCGAACGGATGAACTGGTGAGCGCCCGACGTGTCACCCTTGCGCCACAGCTCTTGCCGTGACCGGCTCCAGAACACGGTGCGTCCTTGGGCCAGCGACGCTTGCAGCGACTCTTCGTTCATGTAGGCCATCATCAGGACCTGTCCGGAAGTGGCGTCCTGCACGATCGCGGCAACCAGCCCGTTGGCGTCATAACGAACCTGGCTCATCTGTTCCGGCGTGGCCAGAATCGGTTTGGCTTCCATCACGGCCCTTTATAGATAGAGGCCGGTGTGGGAGTCGTCCAGTCGTTTCGCAGCCACGGCGTGGATATCTCGCTCACGGAGGATGATGTAATCGCTGCCCCCGACCTCGACTTCGTAGCGATCCTCGGGGTTGAACAACACCCGATCGTTGAGCTCCATCGAGCGCACGTTGGGGCCGATCGCAACGACCTGAGCCCACGTGAGGCGTTTGCCCATCTGGGCCGTGGCAGGAATCAGGATTCCCCCGGATGATCGCCGGTCGGCATCAGGCCCTTCGAGTTTCACCAGAATGCGGTCGTTCAGCATCTTGATGGGGAGTTTGTCGTCGGGGGTTGACGCGGCTTTCTCGGCGGGCACCGAGCAGACGCTACCGTGCTGCCCGTGCCAGACGACAGCCCCACCCTCATCCGGTTCGCCCTGCGAACCAATGACGGCCTCGCTCTTCGGGCTGAGTGGTCGTCGCCTCACGCTCCCCGCGCTGCCGTCGTACTCTGCCATCCTCATCCGCTGCATGGCGGAAACATGTTCGCAGGAATCATCGACCATCTGTTCGAGCAACTTCCGGCCGAGGGCATCGCCGTCCTCAGGTTCAACTTCCGCGGCGTCAACGGCTCCGATGGGAGTCACGATCACGGCGTGCGGGAACAGTTCGACGTGCTGGCCGCCGTCGATGAAGCCGCAAGCCGAGCGCCCGGCCTTCCGCTGTTGCTCGTTGGCTGGTCGTTTGGCGCCGACCAGGCGCTGGCCTGCCCGCATCCCGCCATCAGTGGCTGGTGCGCCATCGCTCCCCCTCTTCGTTCGGTCGACACCACCGTCGATCCATCGGTCGCCCACGAACTCGCAGCGGCCAACGATTCCCGACCAACCCTCGTGATCACCCCCGAGTTCGATCAATACTCCGCCCCAGAACGAGCCGACGATCTCACGAAACATTGGGTCGCCACCACCACCCAGGTCATCGAAGGCGTCGACCATTTCCTTGCCGGCGGTCACGACCAAATTCTCCAGATCGTCACCCGCGCAATCTGATCAACGACCGTTCTGATCAGCGACCGTTCTGATCAGCGAGAGTCTTGGGTCGATCGAAGTGACCTCAGTCGACATCGGCCGGGCGAACACTCACCCCGGCCTCGGTGAGCGCGGCCTTGACGTCGGCGACGGTTGCTTCACCGAAGTGGAAAATACTTGCGGCGAGTACCGCAGTGGCACCACCCTCGAGGGCCCCTGGGGCGAAGTCGTGAACCCCACCGACGCCACCGCTGGCGATGATCGGAACTCGAACGGCATCAGAAACTGCCCGGGTCATTTCGATGTCGAACCCACCTCGGGTGCCGTCGCGGTCGATCGAATTGACCATGATCTCGCCTGCACCGAGAGCGACGACCCGGCGGACCCAATCGATGGCGTCGATTCCGGTCGCCTCTCGCCCACCTTTGACGAAGATTTCGAAACCGCTCGTGATGCCTTCGGCGTTGGATCGTTTGGCGTCGATGGCCACAACACAACATTGCGATCCGAACTCGGCTGCGATCTCCCTCACCAATTCGGGACGGGCGACCGCCGCCGAGTTGACCGAAACCTTGTCGGCGCCTGCCCGCAGCAACTTCCGAGCATCGTCGACGGTACGAATACCACCGCCGATCGTGAAGGGAATGAAGACCTGCTCGGCTACGGCACGAGCCATCTCTACGGTGGTTTCCCGCTGCTCATGTGATGCGCCGATGTCGAGGAATATCAACTCATCCGCACCTTGTTGGTCGTAGCGGGCGGCGAGTTCGACGGGATCACCGGCGTCTCGAATACCAGCAAAGTTGACGCCCTTGACGACACGACCTCCGTCGACGTCGAGGCACGGAATCACACGAACAACGGTCATTGATCTGCCTCTTCCAGAAGGATCGAGAGTGCATCAGACACGGTGAAGGCTCCTTCGTAGAGGGCGCGACCGGTGATCGCCCCGGCGAATCGTCGCCCATCGACGGTGACTGCGGCCAGCGCCCGGAGGTGCTCGAGTGTGCCCACCCCGCCCGACGCGATGATCGGAATGTCCGTGGCGGCCAAGAGTTTGGTGAGCCCATCGGTATCGGGTCCTTGCAGCGTGCCATCCACCGAGATCTCCGTGACCACGAGTGCTTCCACCCCGGCGTCGGCGAATTCAGCGGCGAGATCCCGCACCGTCCGCCCTGTCCGTTCGGTCCATCCGTGTGTCGCCACCTCGTCGCCCCTGGCGTCGAGACCAACGGCAACCGGATGATCGGCCGCAACAACGCGTACGAGGTCAGGATCGTCGACCGCCGCTGATCCGATCACCACTCGAGCGACACCCAACTCGAAGAGGGCTTCGGCGGCGGCCGGCGTTCGGACGCCGCCACCGACCTGCACCGGCACTTGGACGGCTTCGCAGATCTCGGCGATGACCCGCCGGTTGACCGGGTCACCAGTTTTGGCGGCATCGAGATCGACCACATGGAGCCACTCGGCACCGTCGGCTGTGAAGGCCAGCGCCTGTGCCACCGGATCGGATCCGTACACCGTTTCCCGGCCGTAGTCGCCTTGATAGAGACGAACCGCATTGCCGGCCCGAAGGTCGATCGCGGGAAAGAGGATCATGTCCGACTCGTTTTCGAGTCGGCGACGAGATTCAGGAAATTCGTGAGGAGCTGGAGTCCGGAACGCGCCGACTTCTCTGGGTGAAACTGCGTGGCCCAAACGTTGCCGCGGCGAACGGCGGCGGTTTGAGGGCCGCCGTATTCGCACGTGGCGGTCACCTCACTTCCCAGCGGGCCGACGAGCGAATGGACGAAATACATCCAGCTCCCATCGAGACCGGTGAGCAGCGGATCATCGCTCCCTCCGTCGGCCGCAACGTCGATCTGGTTCCACTGCATCTGCGGACGAATCTCCGTTTCGGGAAGCCACCGGACTGTGCCTTTCAGAATGCCGAGCCCGGGCACACCGGGAGCCTCCTCCGAAGCCTCGTAGAGCAACTGCATCCCGACACAGATTCCGATGAACGGACGAGGGTCGGCTGCGGCTTCGATCGCGATGTCATCCAAACCGGTGCGGTGGAGCGCCTCCATACACGCACCAAAGGCGCCAACCCCGGGGAGCACCACGGCGTCGGCCGCAGCGATCAGGCCCGGGTCGGTGGTGAGGCGGGCATCGGCCCCCACGTGGCAGAGACTCTGGTGGGCCGAATGCAGATTGCCGATCCCGTAGTCCAGGACCGCAATCAGGGGTGGAACTCCAGCCACGCTCAGCCTTCGGTTTCGGCGGACACAGAACCGCTCGAGACCGACAACGAGCCCTTGGTCGACGGTACTCCGCCCCCCTGAATCGACACGGCGTCGCGAAGACACCGGGCAACACCTTTGAAGGCGGCCTCGATGATGTGGTGAACATTGCGGCCCGACTTGAGGCGGAGGTGCAACGTGATGCCGGCGGCCGTGGCGAAACTCTGAAACACGTGCTCGGCGAGCTGCGGGTCGAACGGCGGTGTTCCCAGCGGAATCGATTCCGGAAGGTCGACGTCCCAAACGAAGAACGGTCGGCCGGACAAGTCCAAGGCCACCTCGACCAGTGCCTCGTCGAGCGGGTAGAGGCCACTGGCGAATCGCCGAACTCCGGCCTTGTCGCCCACGGCCTCACGGAAACACTCACCGAGCAGAATCGCCGTGTCTTCGACGGTGTGGTGCGAGTCGACATGGAGGTCGCCGCTGGCGTTCACCGTGAGATCGAACCCACCGTGGCGGCCGATCTGGTCGAGCATGTGGTCGAAGAACGGAAGCCCGGTGGACACCGAGGTGTGGCCGGAGCCATCGAGATCGATCGAGATCTCGATCGAGGTCTCCCCTGTTTGGCGTCGTTTGCTGCTGTGACGCAAGCCGTGCTGATCGGACGGAACGGTCATGAAAGAACCTCTTTGAGTGCGTCGAGAAATCGTTGGTTGTCGCTCGGTGTTCCGATGGTGACTCGAAGACATCCATCGAGGTGGGGCCAGCTTGCCGTGTTTCGAACCAGCACCGACCGGTCGACCAGACCCTGCCAAACGGCACTGCCGTTGCCATCAGGGGGGCGAAACAAGATGAAGTTGGAGCCCGAAGGCCAAACGGTTGCGCCGAGAGCCTTCAGCTCGACATCCAGTCGACCCCGCTCCTCGACGATCGAGGCCACCCGCGATTCCATCTCCTCGAGAAACTCGAGGGCGGCGAGTCCGGCTGCCTGCTTGAGGGCATCCAGGTGGTACGGCAAGACCACCTTCTGGAGATCGTCGACCAACCATGTGGGGCCGAGCAGGTATCCCAGCCGGGCGCCGGCCATGGCCCATGTCTTCGAGTAGGTGCGAGTGATCACCAGCGGAACCTCTTCCGCCAGAAGCTGTTCACCGGCGAAAGGCGAAAACTGCCCGTAGGCCTCGTCGAGCACGAGGAGACCATCAACGGCCATCACCGCTTCAAGCATCGCTCGGATCGTTTGCTCCGGTTCGATCATGCCCGTCGGGTTGTTGGGAGAGCAGATGAACGTGACCGCCGGTCGCTCCCGCTGAATGGTGGCCACGGCATGGCTCGGATCAATCAGGAAGTCATCGGTGCGATCGGCCTCGACGGTTCGGGCGCCGGTGAGTCGGGCGATGTGACCGTGGAGGGCGTAGGTCGGCTCGAAGGTGAGAACCGACCGGCCAGCACCGGCGTAGGTGAGAAGCACTGTTTGCAGAACTTCGTTGGAACCGTTGGCACAGAACACATTTTCAGGCAGCAGGTCGTGCAGCGAACCGATGGCCGTGCGCAGTGCTCGTGCGGAGCGATCGGGGTAGCGATGCCAGGCAATGGTTCG
The DNA here is from genome assembly GCA_037969565.1 of Acidimicrobiales bacterium. Classification (GTDB taxonomy): domain Bacteria; phylum Actinomycetota; class Acidimicrobiia; order Acidimicrobiales; family SZUA-35; genus SZUA-35. The sequence continues at coordinate 19,206 of JBBKXQ010000187.1, forward strand.
GGCTGCGGCGGCCACCGCCTCGGCGAATGCCGGGGGCGGACTGCTGGGAGCCTCGTTGGTGTTGAGGCGAACCTCGACCTCGACCTGCGGCGAGTGATAGCCCTCGAGCGCAGCGAGATCACCACGTATCGACGGCCTCGTCACGTTGTCACCTCAGGGCCTGTCACCTCAGGGCCTGTCACCTCTTGGCGTGGTTCATCCAGGCGTAGGCGGACCGACTCCGAGTGGGCCGCAAGGCCTTCCCGCTCGGCCAACACCCGAACGTGAGGACCGAGTTCGTCGAGTCCCGCTCGATCGATCGTGACCACGTGGTGGTCTTTCTGAAAGTCGGAGACCGTGAGCGCACTGGAGAATCGGGCCGACCCATAGGTGGGCAGAACATGACTCGGACCGGCCACATAATCGCCGACCGAGGCCGGGGAGTAGTTGCCACAGAAGATCGCTCCTGCGTTGCGCACTCCTTCGGCCAAACGTTCGGCATCTTCGACTTGGAGTTCGAGATGTTCCGGGGCGATGGCATCGATGACGGCCAGAGCGGCGGCACGATCATCGACGAGCGCCACGTATCCACCCGCCTCGAGTGTGGCCCGGATGTCGTCAGCTCGGGCGGCATCGGCAAGAAGCTTGTTGCCGGCCTCGCAAACGGCGTCGGCTACGGCCTCGTCCCAGGTGACGAGCCAGGCCAGACCGTCGGGTCCGTGTTCGGCCTGGACCATCACGTCGATCGCGGCGAACGCAGGCACGGCGGTGTGATCAGCAACGACAACAACCTCGGAAGGACCGGCGAACGCTGCCGCCACGCCAACATCGCCGGCGACTGCCTGCTTGGCCAGAGCGACATACACATTGCCCGGACCGGCGATCACATCGACGGTGGGGATCGAGTCGGTGCCATACGCCATGGCGGCGATGGCCTGAGCGCCGCCGACGGCATAAACGGCGGAGGCGCCGGCAAGTCGAGCCGCAGCGAGAACCGAAGGCGCCACGCCACCAAATGCCTTGGACGGAGGCACACAAACGATGATGTCGGCCACGCCGGCCACCCGTGCGGGCACGACGGTCATGATCACCGTGCTGGGATACTCGGCTCGGCCTCCTGGCACGTACATACCGGCCCGATCGACGGCCCGCTGATACGCCTTGATCCGGATACCGGGGCGCTCGATCAATTCCGGCTGCCGAAGTTGGTGCCGGTGGAACTCTTCGACGTTGGCGATCGCGATGTCCATGGCCGTTCGCAATTCTGGGGCCAATGAGGCCACGGCGGCATCGAGATCGGCGTCGGCGACTCGCAAGGTCGACAATTTGACGCCGTCGAAACGCTCGGTGAGTTCGAGAAGGGCGGCGTCGCCCTCGGCCCGGACTCGCTCGATGATTTCCCGAACCACGTTGACCGGCCCGTCGCCGGCAAGTTCTGGTCGGGGAAGCAGATGGGCGACGGCGGTTCCTCGCCCTCGCAGATCCAGACGGTTCAACACGGCCTACTCCTCACGCGATCATCACGGTGCGCCCCTCACGAACTCCTGATCCCGGTTCGCATGACAGTCAGGCGCACTGCTGTGATGGAACCGGTGTCATGGAGACGACTGCGATAGAGCCGGGACAATCGTCCAGACGGTACCGTGCCGCTGCTGCGGTCGGGCCGGAGTTTTCGTCTCCGTTACTCGCTCGCAGGCAGCATCCTGTCTCGTTCCCGACACCCGCAACTCTCGAAAGTCGATTCCGCGTGGCCCTCAACTCCAGCGCTCTTGAATCCTTGGCCCTCAGCCTTCGAGACATGGTCGACCGCTTGCATGATCTGGCGTCGGAGGTACAAGAGGATGACGACATCGGCAGCGAGTTACGCGAGGTCCAACGACAGCTGCACATGGCGTCGCGGCGGCTCGACAAATCGCTGCGACGCTTGTGAGCCTGCGTTTCAGAACTCAGCTGACCTGCGAAAACAAAAACTGCTGAGTCCAAAATCACACCGACGCCCCCCAAAGGGGGCGCCGGCGGCGCGACAGGGGCGGCGGATCCCCACGTCGCTGCTACCAGGTGGCGGGAACCTGGTGAGAATCACGTTAATGCAACCCGCGAATCGAGTGGGTGATTCTCCCTAACGATTTTGTAAAGCCTGGGCGTGTAAGGGAGCAGCGCTCCCGGAATCCCATTGAAGTCAGGCTGCGGACTGCACCGACGGACAGAATGAGGCCAGAACGCAGTCGCCGCAGCGAGGTCGCCGAGCGACACAGACCCGTCGGCCGTGCAGAATCATACGGAGGCTGAATTCACCCCGTTCGGCGGCCGGAACCATCGGATTGAGCTCGAGTTCGACCTTCACCGGATCGGTCAGTTCGGTGAGGCCAAGCAGATGGCTGAGCCTCAGTACGTGAGTGTCGACCGGCAGACCCGGCAGACCGAGGGCGACGCTTCGCACGACATTTGCCGTCTTCCGACCGACTCCGGCGAGAGCCACGAGGTCGCCCATCGCGCTCGGGACCTCACCATCGTGCCGCTCGATCAGCTGTTGAGCGCAGGTGGTGATGTTCTTCGCCTTGCTCCTGAACAGCCCGAGCGACCCGATCAGACGCTCGACCTCCTCGACGTTTGCTTCGGCCAGAGACTCGGCGTCGGGGAACCGGGCAAACAGCCCGGGGGTTGCCTTGTTCACGCCCACGTCGGTGGCCTGGGCCGAGAGGATCGTGGCGATCAACAGCTGGAACGGGCTGGTGTGGTCGAGTTCGCAGATGGCCTCGGGGTACTCGAGTCGGAGCAGATCGTTCACCCGCCGAGCTCGACCGCTGGCAGTTCGGGGTTTGGCCATTGCTGCAGAGTAGCGACACCTTCCCCATCGCGACGCCTAGGGACGTCCCACTACCCCGCCCCGACAACCACACTCCAAAGACAGCCCCGTTCCCGCCGCCGACCAGCCTCGTAGACTGCTGCCGTGCTGGAAATCGTCGACATTCATGCCGCTCATCCGAATGTGGTCGAGGCAGCGCGCCATCTTCTCGACCATGCACTCCCCCGAGACCTCGGCGATGACCGATTCGACGATCGCTGGGCTGAGTCCCTGAGCGCCCCAGAATCCAGCTTCATCGGAAGTCTGGCAATCGATGGTGGTCACCCGGTTGGTCTTCTCGCCGGATCATCGACCGACAAACGTCTCCAGCTCGATGCGCTGATCGAGGCCCACGTCGAAGTGCCGTCGAGCGAGATCTTCGAACGCTTGCTGCAGAAACTTCGCGACCGACCGGAGCTCGAGGGAGCCGAGGTCATCGAGATCTGGGGTAAGCCCGCGCACTCGTGGCATGACGCGGTTGCCGCCTCGCACGGATTCGTCCCGCTGCGAGCCCTCCACCAGATGCGGTGCCCGCTCCCTGTGTCCATGGACGGCCTCCCGACCCGGCCGTTTCGTGTGGGGCACGACGAGGAAGCGCTGCGGCTCCTGAACAACTCGTCGTTTGCCGGCCACCCCGATCAGGGGAACCTGTCGGCCGAGGACTTTGCACAAAAACTCGGCGAACCTGGTGTGAGCGTGGACGGCATCCGCTTGTTCGAGGTCGACGGCACCCTCGCCGGTTTCTGTTGGACCAAAATTCATGCCGATCGAGGTCTCGGCGAGATCTTCGCCATCGGCCTCCACCCGTCCCAACACGGACGAGGACTCGGAGCGCCGATGACGGCGTCGGGCCTGCATTGGTTGGCGACACAGGGACTCGACACAGGCATGTTGTATGTCGAGGCCGACAACGTCCCGGCGATTCACACATACGAGAAGCTGGGTTTCGAGGTCGTCCGGACGGATCGGGCGTGGGCCGTCAACATCGAGTCGCTCGGCGAATCAGTCCGCAGCGATGGCGGCCGTTCCGTCACCAGCTCCCAGGACGAGGCCGGCACCACCAGTGAAGCGCTGAGCCCCGATTCGGCCTCCTCATGACCTCGCCCTGGGATCTCGATCGATCAGCCTTGGCCGAGGCGTTGGCGGGCCAGCCCGGATACCGAGTCGACCAAGTGTGGAAAGGTCTACACGAGCAGGGCACACCTCCGCACCAACTCACCGTGCTGCCCAAGCAACTCCGAGAACACCTGGCCACGGAGTTCGCGCCGGCCCTCGTGCCGACCGAGCGGCAGGAAACGGCCGACGGAATGACCGTCAAGCGACTGTGGGAACTACCCGGCGGGGCCCGCATCGAGTCGGTGTTGATGCACTATCCCGGTCGCTCGACGGTGTGCATCTCGAGTCAGGCCGGATGCGCAATGGCGTGCGGCTTCTGTGCCACCGGTCAGGCCGGATTCGAGCGACACCTGTCCGTGGGCGAGATGCTCGAACAGGTCGTGATGGCACGGGCCGAGGCAGCACCTCGCCGTCTCTCGAACGTCGTGTTCATGGGGATGGGCGAACCATTCGCCAACTACGACCGGGTGATCAGGGCCGTGCGCAGAATCGTCGACGACCTCGGCATCGGAGCTCGTAAGGTCACCGTGTCGACGGTGGGCCTCGTACCGCAGATGCTTCGTTTTGCCGACGAAGGCCTCCAGGTCGGCCTTGCCGTTTCGCTCCATGCCGCCAACGACCAACTCCGCACCGAGCTCATACCGATCAACAAGCGCCACCCCATCGAGGCGGTGGTCGACGCCAGTCGAAACTTCCGGGAGAAGACCGGCCGTCGTGTCTCGTTCGAATGGGCAATGATCGACGGCATCAACGATCGCGATCAGGACGCCGCCGAACTGGCACGAGTCGCTCGTTCGGCGCGGGCCCACGTCAACCTGATTCCGCTCAATCCCACACCGGGGTGGCCCACCGTCGGTACTTCGCCGGCCCGGATCCGAGAGTTCGCGGCTCAGCTCGAACGGGCCGACGTGAATGTCACGGTGAGAGCAAATCGTGGAACCGACATCGACGCCGCGTGCGGACAACTCCGGGCCAACCACGAAGCCAAGCCCGTCACGATCCGACCGAGAGCAAAACCAACCCCTGACTAGCCACGGCCAAAGGCTCGTGTTGCAGTAGCGTTGCGCGAAGTATGCGCTCTTTCAGTTCTGGATCTTTCGGCCGCAGCGATGACCCTTGGTTTCGGGTCGGCAACATCGACGTTTCAACGACCATCGGTCTCGTTGGCTTCGGCATCATCTCCGTGTTCATCTATGTGGCCGAGGGGAACACTCGCGCCCTCTCCAAGTTCTTCTGGATGACCACACGCGATTTCGGATTTCTCACTGGTGGCAGTGTTCTCGAGGGGCAGATCTGGCGTCTGGTCACCTGGCCGCTCTTCCTCGAGCCCGGGGCCCGGGTTTTCTGGTCCCTGATTCTGTTCGCCGTCTTTTACATGCTCGGGTCACAGCTCGAGGCCAGCATGGGTCGTCGACCCTTTGCCCTGTTCCTCGGAACCATCACGGTCGTTACCCCCATCGTGATGACGGTGGTCGAGGTGCTCACGGGGATCAATGGGGTCGTGGCCGGACTTCGCTACCTGGAGTTCGCCGTCTTGATCGGATTTGCGCTCGTCTGGCCCGAGGCCCGGTTCATGTTCGGGATACCGGCCTGGGTCATCGCTGCGGTCATCGTGGGTGTCGAGACGCTCCAGACGGTCGCCGACCGCAACTGGTACGGACTCATGTTCGGGGCTTGCGTGGTCGCCCTGGCCCTGTTGTTGATGCGGTCCATGGGATTCGCCGAACAAGCCGAATGGATACCCCGAGCCCCGCTTCCTGCCTTCTATCGAACCCAACCGTCGTATGGTCAGGCCTACGGGTACACACCCACGTCGACCAAGCCGTCCAAGCCGAAGCGGGGTCGGCATCGACGCAACTTGCGATCGGTGTCCCCGGCCAACAAGCACGGCGCCGACCCTTCCGACACCGAAATCGATGCGTTGCTCGATCAGGTGGCAAATCAGGGGCTCGACAGTCTCTCGAAGGCGCAGCGGAAACAGCTCGAGGCCTACTCGAAGCGGCTCCGGGATCGAGACAAGTAGCACTCGACCTGTAGCGCTAGGGTCGGTCGATGACTACGAATGTCGAAGGAATCGAAGGACTCAAGTCGGTTGTGGGCGACCACCTGGGCTACAGCTCATGGGTGGAGATCACTCAGGAAATGGTGAACACGTTCGCCGAGGCCACCGGCGATCACCAGTGGATCCACGTCGACGTCGAGCGGGCCACCAAGGAATCTCCGTTCGGTGGGCCAGTGGCTCACGGCTATCTCACGCTCTCGCTGGCTCCAAGACTGCTCCCCGAGGTGCTGACAGCCTCCGGTTTCGTGATGGGCGTCAACTACGGCTGCGAGAAGGTTCGGTTCCCAGCACCCGTGCCAGTGGGGTCGAAGCTTCGAATGGGAGCAACCGTGGCTGACGTGCAAGAGATCGCAGGCGGCGCGCAGGCCACGATCAACTTGAGCTTCGAAGTGGAGAACTCCGAGAAGCCATCGTGCGTGGCGGCCGTGGTGTACCGGTATTACGCCGGCTGACCTGAGAATCCGGAGCGGCTCGGAATTGAGGTGCTGGCCCCGGGGGGCGGCGGCATTCCCGGGGCCAGCGAACGGACTCGTCCCGAGGGACTGCCCGTTCACTGCAGAAGGTACTTCATCGTGAGGCGATTGACGGGCCCAAACCGACCATCGGCCAAAATTAATCAGAAACTGAAGTAACTAGGTTTTCAGTTTCCCGAAGATCTCGGTGACCAGACCCCGGATCGACGTGACCGCTTCCCGGTAGTGCCGACTGCTTCGCTTGTATGGATCGGCAACATCCCACCGCTCGTCGAAGTACTTCGAGGCGTCTCGTCCACTGAGATCGTCGAGAAACTCATCACGACTCATCGACCACTCCAGGCGCTCGGCCGCCTCTTTCAAGGGGACGGTCTTGTCGAAGAACTCACGATTGCGAATCGTGATGTCGCGCAGGTGCCGAGATTCCATCGTGAAGATCAGGTCGGCGGCCTCGAGCGTGGCGTCATCGAGGATGTGGCTCCGGTGATCTTTCGCATCGAGGATGCCCTGGGACTCGAGTGTGTGAGCCATCTTGTCGGTGATGTCCCGACCCTCGAACAGAAAGCCGGCCGACCGAAACACGAAGTCTTGTTCACCGATCAGGTGCCGAGCCAAATATTCCGCCGCCGGACTCCGACAGATGTTGGCCGTGCAAACGAAAAGAACCAAGCATGGCTCGGTCATGTCAAACCTGAGAAACTCCACCGGCCCACGAACCTCCAAGAGGTCGGGGCCGGTGGAGTGCCATCAAAGGGCAGTAGATCAGGCCTGAACGCTGTTGGAACGACGAACCAGAACGAAGCCGGCAAGAGCCAACAGTGCGCCGCCAGCGGCAATCGTGACACTCTCGGCGCCCGTGACCGGCAGCTGCTGCACGCCGAGCACCTGGGTGTCGTCTTCGCTGTCGTCGTCGGTCTGCGTGGGGGTGACTGGTTGAGCAGGAGTGGGCGCAGCCGGGAGACCGATCGGCTTGACCTCGACCGGGTTGTCGCACTGTGCGGTGGTGGAGTCGCCACATGTCTGCTTCGCAGAGTCCTGCGCCTGCGCAACGGAGGCAAGGCTGAACATCAGGGCCAGAACCAAGAAGAAAGATCCCGCAAATCGCTTCAACATTTTGAGTCCATTCTGACTGCTCGACGCATTTGGTAGTTGCGTGAGCGTAGCCGCCGGTTGTTCGGTGCGGAAGGGTATTCCTCCACAAGAGTTGGTCCAAACCCTAGGCCAAACGACCTAGTAGCGGCAATCGAAGCCAAAAATCTTCCGTTGTGTCAGTCGAGCGTGATGGGTACCGCCAACGAATCATCGAAATAGTCCTCGCCGATGTTCCACTCGATCGGAGGGAAGTGAGCCGAAGGGACGAGTTCCAGCGTGTTGACCTCTCCCGGTACACGGAACACGAATCGCAGCTCCTCGCGTCCCCCGGGCGGGATCACGAACGGTTGGGTCGCGGCGATGACGACCGGGCCATCGGATCCGAAAGCGGCCAAGGGATGGTCCGAATCGAACTGGGCGAAGGTGGTGAACCCGGGCACATAGATCGCCAGGCGCCCCCGGTAGGTACCTTCGGCTTCGAGCTCGAGTTCCTCCCACGGTCCGACGACGTAGGCCGGAAGCCCGCGTCTCGGGGCCTGATTCCGAATCGTGACTTCGTAGGTCACGGATTTCTGTGGGCCACTCTCGTCCGACGCCTGGTCGTCGACGTCCGCGACCGTCATGTCGACCGAGATCGACATGAATGGGTCGAGTTTGTTCACCCCGACGTTCATCAGGAAGACCCCGGTCTCGTCGCCCTCTAGCTGACCGGAAACGCCGAGGCCGTCCCATGCGGCCTGCTCGATCGGGTCATTGGAGTAGACCAGGATGTGACGACCCGAAACCAGGGGTCGAAGTGCGGACAACAATTTGAGCGGGTCCCAGCCGGATTCGTCGAAACGTTCGACGACGGCCTTCGCCAACTCTGAGAGGCGGTCGCGGCGCTCATCCCGTTGGTCGGGATCGAACTCGCCGTACTGATCCTGCAGGAGGTACAAGAGGGCGTCGCCGGACGCAAACGTTCTTCCGTCGATGGTGACCTCGCCAACCACACTGAGCAGCGCATCGAGGACGAATGGATCGAGGGCGATGGCGCCGTCGAGAACCTCGCCGGTCTGTGCTCGCCACAGCTCCACCGCTTGCGGCCCCGTGTATTCGCTGAATCGGGCGGAGTACGCCAACTTTCGATAGTCGTTCGACGGAAGGAGGAAACCCCACTGATTCTGTATGTCCTCGTCGACGACGCGGGCTCCCCGCACAGGGAAGAGCGAGGCGGTTGGTTCGAGACCCGGCAGATCGAAGTCACCATCGCTGAGCGTGAGTTCACCGACCGACAGGTGCATCCCGGAGGCAATCCTCATCTCGGCGTTGTTGGCGCCCAGCAGGACATAACGAGACCCATCGAGGAACGAGGCCAGACCGTCGGTGATCAGCCGATATTCGGCGGTGTCCAGCGCCAGTCCATCGAGTTCTTCCCGCAGATCGAGGCGGCCGTTCCTCAGTGGGCCGATCAAGTTCTCGCTGGGACCGAGGTCGGCGTCGACGGCGAGTTGGCCGAGCACTTCGAGCTGGGCCGACGTTTCTCGAAGGAAGCCGACCCGGTCCAGCGAGCCGGGGTCGTCCTGGGCCGATCGGGCCGAGGACACCAACGGCACGAGGGCGCGGGCCACGTCGTGGCTCGTCCAGAGCAAGGCGCGCACGGAGTCGAGCTGACGGCCCACGACGGGAAACGGCGACAACATGCGCACCGGCAGCGACTGCATCGAATCCTTCGCTTCGGCCAGCTCCCGCTCTCCGTGGAGCACTTTCGCTTCGACCGCTCGGAAATCGATCTCTCCGATCTCCTGCTCGTCGAACACGTCGGTCACTTCGCGGAGTGCGCGCTCCCCCTCTCGGGCGTGGCGTTGAGCACTGAACAGTAGGTATCCCGACGCAACCAGCCAGAATGCCACCGTGAGAAGGATGAGCCGGAGAATGAGTCGAGCGACCTGGGGTGGCCCCGACTCGAATTCGACGTCGTCCCCCACGTCGTCTACTTCCCCGCTTTCAGGTGAATCTGCCACGGCCGACAAGTTAGAGCGACCACCGGCGCAAAGTGTCGACCCCACCTCACGATGGGATCCCTCCGGCTCCTCACGATGGGATCCCTCCGGCCGATGGAAACGCATGCCGAATTCGCCTCCTGGGGTGCACGAGGAGACCTCAGGCATTCCCGTGCCACCAACGGGCGCACCGCTTGGGTCGCGTCCTGCCCGTTACGACCGGCGTGCACCATCGGATCCGACCCTCTCGGTGATCCTTCCCACGTACAACGAGGCCGAGAACCTCCCGATCCTCCTCGATCGGCTCATCGAACTGCTGGTCGACTTCGACTACGAAATCATCGTCGTCGACGACGATTCACCCGATCGAACGTGGCAGATCGCGGCCGCCTATTCCGACCGTTCACCGCGGATCCGAACAATCCGAAGACTCGGCGAGCGGGGACTGAGCTCGGCGGTGATCGCCGGCATGGACATGGCCCGGGGCCGAGTGCTCGCCGTGATGGACTCCGATCTGCAGCATGACGAGGCCGCGCTCATCGCGGTCGTCAGTCCCATTCTCGACGGCGACGCCGACGTTGCGCTCGGATCTCGAGAGGCTGACGGCGGGAGCTACGGAACCTGGTCTCGTCGTCGTCGTTTCATGTCCTGGGCCGGAGCCCAGTTGGCCAAAAAGATGCTCGGCATCTCGGTGTCTGACCCCATGAGCGGATTCTTCGCCGTGAGCCGCGAGCGCTACCTGGCCATCGCCGACCAAGTGAATCCGCGAGGTTTCAAGATCCTGCTCGAGTTCCTGGCGCGAGGCGAGCGCCCCCGCGTTGCCGAGGTCGGATACGGCTTCCGTGATCGCGTCCACGGGTCCACCAAGCTCAGCGGCGGCGTACTGGCGTCCTACCTCTTGGCCCTCATCGACCTGTTCCTCGGTCGAGTCGTGTCGGCGACGTTCACCGCCTTCGCCCTTGTCGGGATTCTGGGAGCGGCGATTCGATTCACGAGCCTGCTGACACTCACGGCGCTCGGGGTCGGGGGCGCAACCCTGATTGCGTTCGAGCTGAGCGTGGTCAGCAACTATGTCTTCAACAACACCTTCACCTTCGCCCCCCAACAGCGACGAGGCATACGAGGTCTCACCGGGCTCTTCTCGTTCCAGTTGATTGCCCTGCATGGCCTCATGGTCCAAGTCGGACTGGCCTCCCTGGTCGGGGTCGAGAGCACCGATTTCTGGGCCGCACCGATCTGGGTGCAGATCCTGGGGATCGGCATCGCCACGACGGGCAATTTCCACCTGAATCGGGCCATCACATGGCGCTGAGGAGGCATCAGCAACCGGCCTGTTCGGCCCATCCGTGCGGTGCAACCGACTTTGCTGCCAGAATTCCGTAATGAGCAGCCCGGCCGAGCGGCGAGTACTGGTCGTCTC
>JBBKXQ010000188.1:0-6300 GCA_037969565.1 Acidimicrobiales bacterium
CGCTGCTCGGCGATGTCGATCACCAGGCCGCCGATCCAGAAGGAGCCGTCCTCGTCGACCGCAGTCATCACGAAGCCCACAACCGGTGCGGCATCGTCGGACCCGTGTTCTGTCGGCGATGGACGAATGGCATACGGACTCCATGGGCTTTCGTCATCGGCGCACATCGCGAGGTAGCGGGAGACCGGTGCGACGAACGCGCTCTGCTCGGGCGTCACGTGCAGCGCTGCGCACTGGCTCCATGTGTCGCCTTCCACTGCGCTGAGGACAACGATCGTGGGGACACCGGGCCGCCGCTGCGTCATGGCTGCTGTCTCATGGCTGCTGTTTCATGGCTCGCCCAGACGACTGCATCTGACCGAGCGTAGTCGGACGTGGATTCTGCTCTAGGTTTGGACTCGTGGACTACTCCGATGCCGTTGCCGCCATGTTCCAGCCAACGCCCGAGGGTGCGGTTGCGCCTCCAACCGTGGATGCTTCCGTGGCCCGCCGTTTCCGTGATGCGATCGAACCGATCGCGATGCATGCGGTGTGGTCCAAGACCACGAACGAGCGGCTCGCTGGACTCGGATTGAACTTCCTCAGCGGTTACGTCTGGGGAAGGGCCGCCGGCCTTGGCGAACCGGAGTCAGGGGTCGTCGTCTCCTCCTTCGCTGTTTTCGAACCGGGAATGGTCGAAGCCATCTATGGAGAGGGGCGAAGCGTGTGCACCCGGCCCGATGTCCTCGCCGCTCGGACCGAGTCGACGATCGCCAGTCTTTCCGGCGTGCTCGATGGCGAGGACGTAGTGGGGATCGCTGACCTCATACAGGCCGCCGTTTCCAAGGCCGACGGCACTGGGCGCCCCCTCTTCTCCGGTCTGGCAAACCAGGACTGGCCTGGGGATCCGATCGGGCGGCTCTGGCACGCCTGCGAACTGGCTCGGGAGCATCGGGGCGACAGCCACGTCGCAGTGTGTGTGGCGCGAGGCCTCGGACCGGTCGAAATGAACATCCTCACCGAACTCTGGGTCGGTATGCCGTTGGGCTCCTACACCGCAACCCGCGGTTGGTCGGCGGAGATGATCGGCGCTACGGCCGAGGGGCTGAGAACGAGGGGCCTTCTCGACGGCGACCAATTGAGCCAAAAGGGACGGACTCTACGTGATGAGATCGAAGCATCGACCGACGAACTCGAGCAGCCGATCATCGACGCTTTGGGGAAGGACGTGGACCAGGTCATTGACCGACTCAACGCCTGGTCGGAGAAGTGTGTGGCCGGTGCTGCGTTTCCACCCGACATCTACAAGCGCGCTGCGGGCTGAGATCAACTCGTGAGGCAGAGCCGTTCCCATTCGGTGAGCATCGACATGATCTCGAGTGAGTCCTGCCATCTCGGCGACGGGCGCACGACTTCGATCAGCCCATCGGTGAGGCTTCGTTCCACCATCTTGATCTGATGGTGGAACGCGTCGTGGCTGTCCTCAACGACGATCGTCTCCGGTTGGCCGCTGAACGGTGTCCACTCGATCAGGTTGGCCCCCGCGACCGGCAACCAAGGGTTCGTCACGAATCGGAGCGTTCCGTTGGTGCCGGTGATGGCGAACTCATGCTCCATTCCGTAGCTGTCCGTGGAATGAACACTCGCCAACACGCCGTTGTCGAAACGGACTGACATGGCAGCGTCGACGACGTTGCCATCTTGCATGGATCGATTACCGACGCCGGACATCCGTCGAGCAGAGAACGCCGCTTCGCCACACATGGTCTGCACGACATAGTGGAGGAGCGACACTGGGTAGCAACCCAAGTTGTAAATGCTGCCTCCGCCGTGAGGATTCACGAGGTGGGCGATGTTCGCAGCGTAGCTGCCACGTATTGAGCGCAGCTCACCGAGACGTCCGTCGGCGAGCAGAAGGTTCAGCGTTCGATAGAGCGGATGAGCCAGGTACATGAGGCCCTCGACGAAGAAGGTTTCGTTGCGACGGACGGCGTCGATCAGCTGATGGGCCGTGGCCATCGTTGTCGTGAGGGACTTCTCGGAGAGAACGGCCTTCCCGGCGAACGACGCGGCGATGGCCAGCTCGTGGTGGGCGTGATTGGGAAGCCCGATGTACACGACATCGACGTCGGGATCGCCCAGCACCTCATCGAAGTCGGTCGTGGACGCGCTGATGTGATGCTGCCTGCGGAAGTCGGCAAGACGATCAGGATTGCGACCGGCAATCGTGGTGACGACCGATCCGTCGCTCGTGGCTATCGCATCGATGATCGTGTGCGAGATGAATCCGGTTCCGAGAATGCCCCACCGGAGACGGTCTTCGGTATTGGACATCGGGGAAGTGTAGAACCAGCGGGCCGGGCTGGCGGTGCAGAAATTGTTCCTGACCTGTCCAAGCAGGCGTTCGCCGTTCGTCATCATGGCAAACGATGGGCCGCACTGGCCCAAGTACCACAAAGGGGTAATTCAGATGGCGAAATATGTACTCACGTTCCACGGCGAGATGGGTCCGATGCCCGACGATCCTGCCTCGATGGACGCAGTGATGCAGGAGTGGGGTGCATGGTATGGCTCGATGGGGGAGAGCCTGGTCGACGGCGGCGCACCATTCGGTCAAACCGCAGCGATTGGCCCTGATGGGAAATCAACCGACGCTCCGGCGTCGCTCACCGGCTACACGATCATCGAGGCCGGCGACATGGGAGCAGCCACATCGATCGCGCAGGGCTGCCCTGTGTTGAAGAACGGCCATTCCGTTCAGATATCCGAGGCGATCGACATGAGCTGAGACTTGCCTGAATACGGCGCCCGGCGCCTCGGGCGCCGTAGATTCCGTCCATGGACCACGCATCCCCGGGCGCAGGGAACGATTCGCGCTTCGACGCGCCGGGCGGAAGCTCCTCGGAGTACGCGATCGAGGTGCAACAGATCTCGAAAGTCTTCGACTCGGTCGCCGTTGTCGACCAGGTTGATTTGTGCGTTCCCAAGAACTCGATCTACTGCCTCCTCGGTCCGAACGGCGCTGGCAAGACCACGCTGATTCGCATCTTGACGACGCTGCTCAAGGCGACCTCGGGCCGCGCTCTCGTTGCCGGTATCGACGTCGCCAGCAACGCCAAAGGGGTGCGGGGACACATCGGGCTGGCAGGCCAGTTCGCGGCGGTTGATGCGCACCTGACGGGTCGGGAGAATTTGGTCATGGTGGGGCGCCTCTACAACTTGACGAAAGCCGAGTCCGAGCGGCGATCGGACGAAGTCCTCGAACGAATTGGTCTCGCCGACGATTCGAACAAGCGGGCGGGAAACTACTCCGGCGGTATGAAGCGGCGTCTGGACCTTGCGGCCAGCATCGTCGGACGACCGGAGATCCTCTTCCTCGACGAACCAACCACCGGCGTCGACCCCCGCAGCAGAGTGGGAATCTGGGAGCTGATCGAGGAGCTCGTCGACGAAGGAACCACGCTTCTGCTCACGACGCAATACCTCGATGAGGCCGAACGGTTGGCTGACCTCATCGGCGTCATCGATCACGGCAAGCTCATCGCCGAAGGCACATCCGACCAGCTCAAGGACCAGATGGGCGGGGATCGGGTCGAGTTGACGGTGGACCGAGGCGAGATGGCTGAGGCCCGGAAGGTGATGGAATCGGTTCATCCCCTGGTCGGCGTCACTGAGCAGGAAGGGCGGTTGACCATCGCCGCACCCGGTGGTTCAGCCGATCTCATGGCGGTCATGAGAGGACTCGAAGCCAATGCCATCACCCCCCTGAACATCGGGCTGCGGCGTCCCAGTCTCGACGACGTGTTCTTGAGTCTGACCGACCCGAGCAAGACGGAGATTCGTCGATGAGCACCACCATGACCCCGGACTCGCTCCGAACCGCAAGCCAGATCCTGGTCATCACCAAGCGGAATTTGTTACGCAACGTTCGGCTGCCGCAGCTGCTGGTGTTCGCAACGATTCAACCCGTGATGTTCTTGCTGCTGTTCAATTATGTGTTCGGCGGAGCCATCGGCAGCAGCACCACGGCGACGGGAACGAGCTACATCGACTTCTTGCTCCCTGGCTTGTTGGCCCAGACCGCACTTTTCGGTGCGACACAAACCAGCGTGGGTTTGACGGAGGACCTGGCGGCGGGATCGATCGACCGCTTTCGATCCTTGCCCATCGCTCGATCAGCGGTGCTCGCAGGGCGGACGCTTTCAGACCTGTTCCGCAATTTATTCGTCGTCGCGCTGCTGTTGCTGGTGGGCGCACTGCTGGGTTTTCGGCCCCAGGGAGGTGTGCTCGAACTCGGGTTGGCCGTTGCCCTGATTCTGGGATTCAGCTTTGCGTTCTCGTGGGTGATGGCGTGCATCGGCCTGGCGGTCAAGAATGCCGAAGCAGCGCAGGCCGCCGGTTTCCTCGTGGTTTTCCCGTTGTCGTTCGCCAGCAGTGTCTTCGTTCCGGTGAAGACGATGCCGACCTGGCTCCAGACGTTCACCGAGAACCAACCGGTGACGATCGTGGTCGACGCAGTGAGAGGTCTGATGGCGGGCACAGCATCCACTCAGGGCGTGCTCTCCGCCGGGATCTGGATCGCCGGCATCTTGGTCGTAGCCGTTCCGTCGGCCGTCGCGATCTATCGTCGGGCCGCCGAATGACCCAGGTGAGGGACCGACGGCGAGGGCGCATGCTCGATGAGACCGGATACGCGTCGGGCCGCCCGGCGTCGGGCCGAAAGGGTTGCCTTCCCCAATGACCGTGTACTAGACAGGCCAGGCTGCCCGGGGATCCGGGGGTACAAGAGCGGAACAAGGGGCTGATCATGAAACGACGTTTGGTAGCGACGATTGCCGTCGCGATGTTGGCGGCGCTGCTGGCACCGTCCACCGCATCGGCCAAATCGAGCGAACCCGACTGGTACGTCGATGAGTCGACCTTGCCATTTGCGCCGTTGCCCGGATCCGATGCCGAACAGCTCTGGGGAGTTCACAACAACGCGGGATATCGGGTCGAGGTGCCCGAGAACTGGAACGGCGATCTCATCATGTTCGCCCACGGATATCGGGGCGAAGGTTCCCGCCTCTTCTTCAATGAGTCCGAGTTTCCCGATGGCTTCCGTCAATGGATGTTGTCCGAGGGATACGCCTGGGCAGCCTCGACGTACTCCAAGAACAGCTACAACGTGAGCCAGGGCGTCAAGGACACTCATGCCCTGAGCCGATTCTTCAACGGCCTCGTCGACAAGCCCAGCAGTGTGTACATCGCCGGATACTCGATGGGCGGCCACATCACCGCAGTGTCGGCCGAGCGTTATGGCAGCACGTACTCCGGCGCGATGGCGATGTGCGGCGTTGTCGGCGACTACGAGCTGTTCGACTACTTCCTCGACTTCAACCTCGCGGGCCAACAACTGGCCCTCGGCGAGTCCCAATTCCCGGCCAACGACGACTACATCACGGCTGACGTCCCGGCCATCAAGGCAGCCCTGGGCATGACACCCGATCCCGCAACCTGGTTCTTCTTCGGCGGGCTTCCTCTCACCGAGGCCGGTGAGCAGTTCAAGCAACTGGTCGAGCTCCGAAGCGGTGGCGATCGGCCAAACTTCGACGAGGCATTCACCTATTGGAACTCTTTTCCTTCGGGAGGCGTCCTGGGGAACTTCTTGTGGGACCAAGGCACCGGTGATGGCACGATCACCGGCCGTCCCGGCATCATCGTCGACAACACCGATGTCAACTATCAAGTCGACTTGGATCCGGCAAGCAACGCGATCGAGGACGAGCTCAACGCCGATATCGCTCGGGTGAGTCAGACACCGAACGGTCGCTCGCTCAAGGGCCTGTCGAATCCTCCGTCGGTGACGGGTGATCTCAAGATGCCGGTCCTCACGCTCCACAACTTGGGTGACCTCTTCGTTCCCTTCCACAACGAAGTGGTTTACGGAAACGAAGCAGCTGCCATGGGCAACAGCGACCTGTTGGTGCAACGGGCCATCCGAGGGGTCAGCCATTGCGGATTCACCTCTGGTGAGATGATCGAAGGAATGTCCGATCTGATCGCATGGGCCGAAGGTGGACCTCGCCCGCTCGGCGATGTGGTCACTGACCCGGCGGTCGTCGCTTCGGTTGACTACGGATGTACGTTCACCCGCTACGACGGCGGCGGCCACACTCTGGCCACGGCCTGCTAGCGCCCATCCATCCAGGAACTGCACGCTCACGAGAGCGGCTCGAACTTCACCCATTCGGCAGACTTCGTTCACACGCGTCACCCGCGGTCCGGGGTCAGCACGTCTGAATGGTTGGTGGTGGCGCTGATATGAGAAGCGCTCCCACC
>JBBKXQ010000189.1:0-4267 GCA_037969565.1 Acidimicrobiales bacterium
CGATGCTGCCGTCGGACACCTCGATGGAGAGGCCTCGCAACACGAGGATGACCTCGTTGTAGACCACTTCGAGATTTGCGATTTCCAGCACCAGAGTCTCCCTGGTTTCGTAGCGACGAGCGAGGATTCGAAGAAAATCTGTGTTCGGTCGGGGTGTTTCCACCCCGACCGAACACCAATGAGTTATGCGATCACCGTTGCCGGTGACCTTGCGAACCTGCTAGATGCAGGGTCCGCCGAATTCGTAGTCGGCGAGAATGTCGGACGTGAACGGCCCCTCTTCGATGAGGAGACCAGACGATCCGGATCCAGCGCTCAGCGGCTGGAGATCGAACTTCGTGGAATCAATGTCGTAGATGAAGCTCTCACGCACGACGACCTCATCGTACGTGCCACTGTAAGACTGGTTCGGCGAGAGCCCCTTGAAGTCCATCTCGACCTCTCGGGACGCAGCCACCACACCAGCTCGGGTCATGTCGCCGTTGGCGATGGCCTGCTCGAGAATGGTCTGAACCATGATGCCTTCCATCCAGCCCGTGATGTACGAGTCGGAGAGAACAGCGTTGGGACGGCGGGCGGTCATCTCGGAGACGACCTGCTGCATACCTTCGGAGTCATCGCCGTTCCAGGGAACGGAGTAACCCGACTGGTAGTAGTACTGCGAGAAGGCAGGTGCGAGGTCGGTGGGCAGCAGTGCTGGGTAGCTGAAGCTTGGATTGTTGCCGGACCAGATGGCTTCGAAACCCTGAGACACGGCGTTGCCGAAGATGTCGGCCAACTCACCGGGGGTGAGTGTGGTCCACACCATCGTGGCGCCCGATCCAACGAGCTGGGAGATGACGGCCGTGCGATCGTCGCCGGCCACTTCACCCTTGCCGTTGTAGACGACCGGGATGTCGAGCAGCTCGGCTGCGATTTCAGCGCCGACATGTCCGTCTTCCCCATACTCGCCGGGGCGAGAAATGATGGCGAGTTGCGGATCGTTACCATCGGCCTCGACCTTGCTCTTCAACCAAGACACGCCATTCATCGACTCGGCGCAGTACGTGATCTGCTTCTCGAGCACGTTGGCGCCGATGTCCTCGTCCGGCCACAGCGATGCCCAGCTGAGCGGAATGAGGAGCATGTCGTCGTCGGCCGCATCTTCAGCAATGGCGGCGGTGATCGGAGATCCGGTGTTCTCGGAGATCATGAGCACGCCGGTGTCACCTTCGTCGGCCAGTGAGTTGTAGTTCTCGATGCCCTTGTCGGTGGCGTAGCCACTGTCGAGAATGATCGTTTCGATCATGCGACCGCCGATGCCACCATTTTCGTTGACCATTTCCCAGTAGACCACCTGGGACTCGACGATTTCGGAGACAAGTGCGGCGAACGGACCGGAGAGATCGGCGTTGAGGCCGATCCGGATCGTGTCGTCGGTGACGCCGAAGTCGGTGGCTATGTCAGCCGGATCTCCGGAGCCTTCTGTGGTGTCGCTACCGGCTTCTGTGGTATCGCTACCGGCCTCGGTTGTGTCTGTGCCTGCTGCGGTCGTGTCAGTCGTGTCGGTGCCAGCATCGTCACTACTCCCACAGGCCGCTGCAACGAGCCCGAAGGCCAGAAGCAATGCCAATAATCGCTTAAGTTTCACAGGATTCTCCCCATATGTTTCGGAGACTCGACGGGCGCCGAGTCAGCGACCAGACGGTTGTTCGTTCTGCTAGTAGCTGAACGGCCAACCCTTCCAGTAGTTGCGGACCTTCAGCCAGATGCCGAAGAGCCCGAGCGGCTCAAAGATCAAGAACACGACAATGAGCACGCCGTAAATCACGAAGTTCCATTGGAACACACTCATGGGCCAACCTGGTGCCGTGGCCGAAATTGACACAGGTCCGAAGTCTCCGGCGGAACCCGAGGTGAGCAGGAAGTTGGCAATACCGCCGAGCAGACCCCCCGCGTCGAGATTTCCGGAGAGCCAAGCGGTTCCCTTCTCGACCGACTTCGGGAGAAGCTCCACGAACACTGTTCCCATGAGCGTGCCAGCGATAGTACCCGCTCCACCGATGAGCAGAATGGCGATGAAGTCGACCGAGAGCAAAAGGCCGAAGTCGACCGGCGAAACCCGACCGGTGAACGAAGCGAACAGGGCGCCGGCCAAACCGGCGTAGGCCGAGCTGATGGCGAAACCGATGCGCTTGTACTTGAACTCGGGCACGCCCATCACTTCAGCCGCGACGTCACGGTCGCGAATGGCCTGCAGCGCCCGGCCGGTGCGACTCCGCACCAAGTTCTTGGCCAGCCAGGTCATGAGCAACACCATCGCCAGCAAGAAGAAGAACTGCTTCTGTTCCTCGCTGAGCTCGAGGAAGCCGAACCATTTCCCGTCCTCGGTCATCTCGACCACGGGGTCGCCCTTCCAAAGGCGAATGTCGAGCCTCGGCCACTTCCGACCCGACTCGAAGTCGCCGGCGATCTCGGGCAGCATGCGACCGAGATGGAGCCCGATGAACACGAGCCCGATGGTGACGATTGCGAGGTAGAGCCCGCGAACCTTGACGGCGGCGGGCGAGACGAGAACACCAATCATTGCTGCAACCAAGGCCGAGGCCGGGAGCCAAATCCAGATCGGCAAGCCGAGCCCACACTCACCTTGCTGGTCGAGGAGACCAAGGTTGTCGTGGAACGGCACGCAGGCTTTCCAGCTCTCTTCATTACCGACGTTGCCGCCCAACATCACGGCGGTGTAGGCGCCGGTTCCCATGAAGAAGGCGTGCCCGAGCGAAACCTGCCCGGTGACACCAACGAGAATGTTGAGTCCCAGAGCAGCGATGGCGAAACAGAGCGTGAGCCCGACGGGATCGAGCCAGGTGTTACCGAGGAAGAACCGCGGGATGTCACCGAACACCGGCAGGTCGAGTGCCATCGCCGAGAGGAAGAGGACGAACCCGATGGCCAACCCCTTCTGCAGCACCGTGGGAAAGATCGAGGCGTCTTGGTTGTACGAGGTCCGCAGGAGCGGGCGGCCGAAGCTCACGCTAGACCCTCCGGATTTCTGCCGTGCCGAACAGGCCGTAGGGCTTGACGAGCAACACGACCAACATCACGAGGTAGGGCACGATCGTGGAGTAGCCAGGGCCGAGCACCCCCGTGAACCGGGCGAGGTATTGCCCGGCGAAGATCTCGAATCCGGCGATCAACAGGCCGCCGTAGATCACTCCGACCACTGAGTCGAGGCCACCCAGCACGATGACCGGAAGCACCCGGAACACCCACACCGGGTGGATCTCGAGACTCACGACACCGGCGGCGGGCCACGGCGCCATGGCGAAGAAGATCGCGGCCAGGGTGGCCAGAGCGGCTCCGAGGCCCCAGGCGATGGCGAAGACCCGACCGACGTTGATTCCCTGGGCCATGGCCGCTTCCTGGTCGAAGGCGACCGCTCGCATGGCGACGCCGAAGCGCGAACGGTAGAACCAGAACACGAATCCGAAGGAAAGGGCAGCCGCAACCACGGCAGCGAGGTAACTCTTCGGGAAGATGGCACCGCCGATCTCCCAGGTCTCGGTGCCCCAGGGCACTCCGATGCTCCGGCCGGAGATGGCGACGGCGTCGAGGTTGAACGGTTGGATGGCGATCTCCAGACCGAGCGTGATCACGGCGAGAGCAAACAGCGGCTGACCCACCATCGGGCGGATGGCCACACGCTCGAGCACGAGCCCGAGAATGCCACCGAGAATCAGGGCCATCAGCAGCAGAACGAGCCAGCGCCCCATGCCCGCCGTCTCTCCCGGGTCGGGAGCGATGGGGTTGGAGAAGGGGAGGAACGGGAAGCCGGCATCGGCAACCATGATGGACATGAACAACGCCCCGGCCATCGAGATGGCCCCGGCCGCAAAGTTCAGCACTTGGGTGCCCTTGAAGATCAAGACATAGCTCAATCCCAGGATCGCGTAGATGGACCCCAAGGCCACGGCCTTGGAGATGGTTTGGATCAGCGTGATCATGCGTACATGCCCTCCACGAGATCGGCGAACGACTCCTCGACTGAAGAACGCTTCAGCTTCTGCGTGGCGGTCAACTCACCATCCTCATGATCGAGTTCCTTTGGTATGAGACGGAATTTCTTGACACCCTCGACTCGAGCGAACTTCTCGTTCGTCTTCTCGATTTCCTTTTCGATGAGCGCAAGGACCTCTGGCTTCTCGGTGAGGTCACGGAACGTCGTGTAGGGAAGGTTCTGTTTCAGGGCCCAGTTGCCGACCGTGTCGAGCTCGATCTGGATCAGGGC
>JBBKXQ010000190.1:0-7844 GCA_037969565.1 Acidimicrobiales bacterium
GCGATCGGGCTTGGATTGTTTGTCGGGCTTTCGCTGGGCGCGCTCGGCGGAGGCGGTTCGACCCTCGCCGTTCCGATTCTCGTCTTCATCGCGGGTATGGAAGCGAAGGAGGCGACCACGGCTTCGCTCGTCGTCGTCGGACTGGCGGCCGGGATCGGCGTTTGGCGTCATCACAGAAACGGCAACGTGCGCCTGGGTGCTGGAGTCGCGTTCGGTGTCGCAGGCATCGCCGGGTCACGAGCCGGCACCCTCCTCAACAGATCCCTCGACGAAAACCTGTTGCTTCTGGCCTTCTCGGCACTCGTCCTCTTCGTTGCAGTGCGGATGTTTCGAAGTGTGGGGTCGGGATCTGTCGAGAGCACTGGCACCGACGAATCGGAAAT
The DNA here is from genome assembly GCA_037969565.1 of Acidimicrobiales bacterium. Classification (GTDB taxonomy): domain Bacteria; phylum Actinomycetota; class Acidimicrobiia; order Acidimicrobiales; family SZUA-35; genus SZUA-35. The sequence continues at coordinate 384 of JBBKXQ010000190.1, forward strand.
GCCCACGGGCTTGTCACAACTCGGCCCAACCAGGCCCGGATCGACCATGGTGGCGGCCAAGCAACGTTCGGGCATCGATCTATCCGCCCCGGCGCTGGCCAAGCTCGGAGCGGCGGCCACAGCGGTCGGATTGCTCACCGGTCTCTTCGGCGTCGGTGGCGGATTCGCCGTCGTCCCGGCTCTCACCCTTTTGCTCGGCTTCGAGGCCAAGGAAGCGATCGGAACCTCGTTGGTCGTCATCGCCATCAACGCCGCGATCGCCCTCTCGATGCGGTCGGGTGATCTGAACGTCGATTGGGGATTGGTCCTGCCCTTCCTCGCCACCGTGACCGCCGGTGTTGCCGTCGGCTCGCGGCTGGCCGACCGAATCGATGCCGACAAACTCACCCGCAGCTTCTCGATCATGCTCGGCCTCGTTGCCGCCTACACCGGGTTCAGTGCCGTCATTCTCGGCTGAACCGAACCCCTTCACCGCAGTCCTTTTCCCTCTCGTTCTCACCACCACTTCATTCAGGAGATCACCTCATGACCACGACAACCCCACCACAAAACCACATCAGTGAATCGATGACGATCGACGCCGCCGAGCTTCGTGAACTACTCGCCCGAGATCCAGCGATTCGGATTCTCGATGTTCGCACCGGCGGCGAATTCGACGGTGCACACATCCCCGGTTCCTACAACGTGCCGCTGGACACCCTCGGCGAACACACTCGCGATCTTGCCGACGTCGAGCATCCCGTCGTCCTGGTCTGCAAGTCAGGGGCTCGGGCCGGTAAGGCTCGAGTCAGCCTGACGAGCGCCGGCAAACAGAACCTCCATCTTCTCGGAGGCGGAATCGACGCATGGCAGGCCGCCGGCGGCGACGTCACGCGCGGCACCAACGAAAAGTGGGCGCTGGATCGTCAGGTGCGATTGGTGGCCGGATCGATGTCGCTGATCGCCCTCATCGTCAGCATCTTCTTTCCCAAGGCGAAGTGGGTTGCGGCCGGGGTTGCTGCTGGGCTGACGTTCTCTGCGGTGTCCAACACGTGCACCATGGGAAACATCCTCGCCAAGCTTCCCTACAACCGATCCGACAACTGCGACATCGAAGGCGTCCTCAAGGCAATGCAAGCCTGACAACCCTCGGTTCTGGAGGCCATTACCGTCGATAACGACGGTAAGCGCCTCCAGAACGGGCCGAGTCAATGGCGAAGCCCCGCAGTTCCCGCCGAGACCGGGCGACCACTGACGAGAGCGGGGTAGCTTGACGTCGTGAGCGCTGAACTGCCGTCCGCCGTTTCGATATCTGACGCCCTCGATGCGCTCACGCCGCTGATCGGGCGAACCCCCACCAGCGATGAAACCGACTGGGCTGCCACTCTCGGCCAGGTCGGGAACTCTGGCGTCTACATCGTGGACTACTCGGGTGTCAGCGAGTGGGAGCGGCACCCGCACGGGGATGAGATCGTCATGGTCCTCAAGGGATCGACCACGTTGTTCATGCTGATCGACGGTGAGGATCGACCTCATCCGCTCGGAGCGATGGAGCTGATTGTCGTTCCGCAGGGCACGTGGCATCGGTTCGAAACGCCGATCCGTACCCAGGTGATGACGGTGACGCCGCAACCCACCGATCACGCACTCGACCGTCCCGCTCCCTGACTCGGGCGGGCATTGCTCGCTGATCTGCATCTGAACGGTGCACGATCTTTGCGCCCCCGGGCAGAATCGAACTGCCGCACATGGTTTAGGAATGGGCCACTACCGGTGGCGCCTCGTATCAGCTGATGATGGATCGTCGCTGCTGAAGCGGCGAAATGACGCCGTGGCGCTCGCTGGTGTCGGGCGATGTCGCCTCGTGACGCCATATTCCAGGGTCCGACGTGGGACAAATCATGGGACACTTTCGACTGCAGTGGACCTTGGCAAGGATTGCCATGACGAATAGGGTTGAGGAATGACAACCATGAATGTCTCCTTGCCCGACGAGCTCAAGGACTTCGTCGATGATCGTGTTGATCGGAGCGGGTACGGATCGACGAGCGAGTACGTCCGAGATCTGATCCGTCGTGATCGCGAACGTCAGCATCTCCGCCACCTCATCGTTGAGGGGCTCGAGTCTGATCACGCTGGGCCGGGCGACGAGGCCTACTTCGAAGGTCTGCGCCGAAAGATCTCGGCCGGCATCTGAGGTGCTGCCAGCGAAACTCCGCACCAAGGCCACAGACGATGTCGAGCAAGCAATCAGCTACTACGTGACTGAAGCGGATGCTCAGGTTGCGACGCGATTCGTCGACGAGCTCGAGCGAACCATCCACCAGTTGGAGCGGCATCCCGAACTCGGGTCGCTTCGGTTTGCCTTCGAGCTTGATCTGCCAGGCGTGCGGTCGTTACGCGTCGACTCGTTCCCGCACGTGATCTTCTACCTCGTTCGTAGCGACCATCTCGACGTGTTGCGGGTGCTCCATGCAAGCCGGGATATTCCTGCGACTCTCCGAGAGCTGTGAGCGGCGAATCCGTTGGATAGGGGACGGGCTGATACCAAATGGCACGATCTGAGTGCCCCCGGGCAGAATCGAACTGCCGCACATGGTTTAGGAAACCAATGCTCTATCCACTGAGCTACGGGGGCGGGGGTTGTAGGAAACCTGGGAGGAAACCTGCTCCCGTTGGTTGATCGACGGTATTGCTGAGGTGTGGAGGCTAGCAATGTCGCCGGTCGGCTTTGGCCTCGGTCAGATCGGGCCGTCATTCCGGTGCCGGGACGCGGCAATGGCCCCGCTTGGTGGTGTTCTTTCCGGTTCGAGCGGTGCCGCTGCTAGGCGGCGAGCTGGCCCGGTGCCCGAGCTTGGTGTTCGGCTCGGGTGAGGCTGTTGACCATGAGGGCCCAGCCGATGAGGTTCAGGGGCACCGTTGCGTTGGTGGATCGTCGGGCGCGTTGGTGGTCGCAGAGGGTTGACGGTTCGGGTCAGATCACTTCAGTGAGTTCGTCGAATGCTGTTGCGACTCGGAGGTGTTGGTGTCGTGTTTCGGTGCCGAGTTCGTAGTGGCCGCGGCGTAGGTTCTGGACGAAGGCGTGGCCTCGGATCACGACCGTGGCTGGCCGTTCGGTCTTCAGGCCGCGCATTGGTCTGAGCCGTGCCTTGAGTCGGCCGTGATCGCACTCGACGCGGTTATTGGAGTATTGCTCGGTGTTGTGGAACGCATCAGGGATGAGTTCTTCGATGACGGTCTCGAGGGCTTGTGCCAGATCGGTGATCACCTCGTCCGGTTCGCCGTGAGCGAGGAGCGCTGTGCGGAAGAATGTTCGGGCTGCGCGAAGATCGCGTCGTGGCGAGACGAACACGTCGATGACCTGGCCTCGCTCATCAACGGCCGATTAGACGTAGCGTCAGGTGCCCGCGACTTTGACGTAGGTTTCGTCGACAAACCAGCGACGACCGACGGTGTGTCGGCGCGGCCGAGCGGCGTCGATCAGCAGGGGAGTGAAACGTTGCACCCATCGGTGGATGGTGACGTGATCCACTTCAATCCCACGTTCGACGAGCAGTTCCTCCACGTCACGGTAGGAGAGCCCGTATCGGAGATACCAGCGGACAGCGAGCATGATCACCTCGGGCGGGAACCGGTAGCCAGCGAATTCCGAGCGATTGGCTGGGGATGACGCTGAGCAGCGATGGTTCATTCTGACACCCTCGCCAGTCGCCGAGCCGATCCCACAACGCAACAGTCCCGTTGATGCCCAGGACTGACGTCGACTTGATTGGCCACGAGGTGAAGCAGGGTCGGGGCATCGATCACGTAGCGAGCCACGTGCGCACATTACAACGTGAGGATCCGGGGGGAGAGGAGGCATGCTTCGGGTCGGAAGCTCTTTCGTTCACTCGGGGTTGGGTGGTCATGCACGATCTTGCGTCAGGCTCGACACCGCCCGAAGGTCTGTCGTCGGGCGCGCAGCTCAGTGCGAGACACCGGTGGGCGCTCGGGGCCATGGCGGTGGGGCTGATGCTGGCCATGACGACGTGGTTTTCAACGGCCGCGGTGCTCGGCGAGCTCCGGCTTCGGTGGGTGTTGTCGACCAACGAAGCCTCGGTGCTGATCGTCGTGCTGCAGCTTGGCTTCGTTGCCGGGGCGCTGGTGTCGGCGGCCACCGGACTTTCGGATCGCATCGCGCTGGGGCGACTCATCGCCATCTCGGCCGCCGGAGCGGCGGCCATGAACGTCCTGATCGTGCCCGTGGACCGCTATGGCGCAGCCGTTGTGCTGCGGTTCATGACCGGGGCGTTCCTGGCAGGGGTCTATCCGCCGGCGTTGAAGCTGGTAGCGACCTGGTTTCGGGTCGGCCGAGGTGCGGCGATGGGTGCCATGGTGGCGGCGCTGACCATCGGGTCGGCGGCGCCGCATCTCGTGAATGGCATCGGAGGCGCTCGCTGGGACCTCGTGATGGTGACGACATCGCTGTTGACGCTGGCCGGCGGGACGGTGTTCGCCGTGAGTGGCCGGGAGGGCCCGCATCCGTTTCCGAGGACGAGGTTCGAGCCGGCGCTCGCGTCCCGTGCTCTGCGGGACCGAGCGGTGCTGCTCGTGTCGATCGGGTATCTGGGCCACATGTGGGAGCTCTACGCGATGTGGGGCTGGATCGCGGCGTTCCTCGGGGACGCTGTTCGACGGGAGGCATCTGGAGCGAACGCCTCGGTGCTGGCCTTTGCGGTGATCGCGGTCGGCGCAGTCGGCGCAGTCCTGGCCGGTATCGCCGGGGATCGGGTGGGCAAATCCCGGTCGGCTCGAGCCGCGATGTTGACGTCGGGGGCCGCCGCGCTGGTCATCGGGTGGTCTGCACTCCCGATGTGGGCGGTGATCAGTGTCGCACTTGTCTGGGGAATCGCTGTCGTCGCTGACTCGGCGCAGTTCTCGGCGATCGTGAGCGAGCGAGCGGACCAGGCCTATGTGGGCACGGTGCTGACCGTTCAGCTCGCCTTCGGCTTCCTGCTCACCATCACCACGATGTGGCTGGTTCCGCTGGTCCGTGATGCTGCGGGCTGGTGGTGGGCCTTCGCAATGTTGGCTCCCGGCCCGCTGCTCGGTGCCGTCGCACTCCGGTGCCTCGACGACCTCCCGTCAGGTGAGTAGCACGAGGGGCTGGATCTACAACGCCGACCCGCCCTCGGTCGGGGCTCGACGCGTCGCGGTGAGCACGCCGTAGTTCGCGACGAAGAAGGGCACCAGGTACGTCACGGCCGACTTGATCCAAGTCGTGGCAGAGGCATCGCCCGCCATCACCACGTCGAGTTGGTTGATGCAGAACAGGATCGTTCCGACGACCAGAGCCACCGAAACCGTGCGCACCAGATGGTGACGGTGGCACACGACCGCCACGGCTTCTCGCGGTTGGTGCCATGTGAGTACGTCGGCAGATGCGGTCATGCGACGACCACTGGTGGTCATGGGGTGGTGGTCATGGAGCGGTGGTCATGGAGCGCGTTTGAGGGATCGGTGGATTCGGGGTCGGCACGCAGCGGAAACCTTCCTCGGTGTGGTTGCATTCCGCGGCTGGAGCTCCGTGCGGAAGATCCGAGGGTGCGGCCGGGTTCCTCCCGGCATGGCACAAGCAACGTTCGATGGTGTGGTGATTGCGGATAGTGAAGATGTTCGCGTCGTAGAGGGGATGACGTATTTCCCGCTGAGCAGCGTCGCTGCTGGCGCCCTCGTGGAGAGCTCCACGACCAGCCGTTGTTTCTGGAAGGGAAAGGCCCGGTACTGGCATGTGGTCGGAGAGACCGAGACGGCCACCGACGCGGCCTTCGCCTACGAGCGACCCTGGCCTCTCGCCCGTCGATTGGTGACCGATCGGGTTGCGTTCTGGCGCGGGGTCGAAGTCGTACGCGACTGAGAGCCGGTTGGGTGGAGGAGTCAAACCGCCTGCGTGAGCCCACCGTCAACTCGCAAGTTCTGGCCAGTGATGTAGCTCGACTTGTCCGATACGAGAAACGTGATGACGTCGGACAGTTCCTCTACCCGGGCGCATCGTGGCCGGGATCCGGGCAACTCGATCCGCCTTCTCGGGAAGGCTGTCGATGAAACCGGGGAGGACATTGTTCATCCGCCGCCTTCGCGCGCGTACTTGGTGCTGAACAGTTTGGCGAAGTCGGCCAAGCCGGCCCGGAACACGGCGGAGGTCGGGAAATCCGGATAACCGCCGCCCGACCCTGACCGAGATCGATCGGCGTGACCAGCGAGAACTCAAGAGCGCCGACAAGGATCTCGAGCTGCTCTCGGGAGGTCAGCGGTTCGACCGTGCCGACGCCCAGGATCCATTCGTCGCCCCGTTGGCGCAGCGCGGTCAGTACCGGCCAGCTGTACTAGCGTTCGTCCATGACCGACGATCCGATGATGGGGCCGATCGCTGGCGCCGAGCCCAACAATTTCGCCGGCATTCAGATCGATACCGGCAGAGTCGGGAAGGGCCGGGTGCAGCGACTCATCTATGCCCCTGGTGGGCGATGGTCCACGCATGTGAAACCGCTCGTTGGCACGGACTGGTGCCAACATGGGCATGTTGGCTTCCTGGCCCGCGGCCACTTCGTCGGAGAATACGCCGACGGAACAGGCTTCGACCACGTCGCGCCGGCGGTGATCGCTGTTGATCCGGGCCACGATTCCTGGGTCGAGGGAGACGAACCGGTCGTGATCATTCAGTTCGACTTCGAACGCGACACGGTGGGCTTGCTCGGCCTCAATCCTCGAACCGTTCCGTGACTCCCTGGAGGTCGGGCACCGGCGGATTTCCGACGTCACTCATTGGCGGTCGCCAGACGGGCGTCGGGACGCCGGTTCAGGCGAGTTCGATCTGAACTGGCACGGCCATTCTCAGCGTGTGCCCTACAGGGGAGGTGCCGACCACTTGGTCGTGCAACTGGGCGAGTTGCTCGGGTGTGGCATTGGAGTCGAGGGCGACGGACACGCGGATCGCCTCGTACCCGGCGTTGCCGCTCGGGTTCAGCCCGAGGAACGTGTGTAGATCGAGATCGCCTTCGAGGTCGATCGACAGGTCGTTGATCTCGATGCCGAGACCAGTTGCATTAGCCGCGTACCCCACGGCCAGGCAGTTTCCGAGCGCGCCCAGCAGTTGCTCGACGGGGTTCGCTGCGGTGTCGCCGCCGCCGAGGCCGATTGGCTCGTCCGATTGCACCGGGGCGAAGTCGCGGACCTTGGCTTCTGATGCGAATCCGCCCTTCCAGACGACGTTGGCCCGCCAGGTGGTTGCCGCAACTTCGGGCTCGGCCTGGATCCTCTCCGCAAGCCCGGCGACCGCTTGAATGTCGACGTCGTTGATGCGTTCGGTGATGGCAGCGAGGGTGGTCATGGATGGCTCCAGCTCGAATCTTGTTAAAGTTGATCGGATTACTCAGGTATTGAAGTGGTCGTCGGCGCCGGTGTCAAGACCCGGTGTCGGTGACCGCAATCCGTCGACCAGTC
>JBBKXQ010000191.1:0-33781 GCA_037969565.1 Acidimicrobiales bacterium
GCAGCCCGGCTGTGTTGCGACGCCATCATCAACGACATCGTCCTCGATCGCCACGGCCTCCCCTTGGCGGTCGGTCGTGCCCACCGAACCGCAACCGACGCCCAACGCCTCGCCTTACGGGCGGTGTATCGCACGTGTGGGTGGCCGGGTTGCGACCGCCGGTTCGATCACTGCCAGATCCACCACGTCGTCCCCTGGGAACACGGTGGCCCCACCGACCTTCAAAATCTCCTGCCGTTGTGTTCCCAGCATCATCATCTGGCTCACGAAGGCCAGTGGCGACTCAAACTCGAAACCGACCGCACCCTGTGGATCTGGCAGCCCGACGGCAACCACCACACCACAACTCCCCCGCCGAGGCTCGACGCTCGGGCCGTGCAACCTGACTCGCCGACCGACCGGCGAAAACCCGGCAACAATTGAACACTGCGATGGGCCCCACTCGGGGCTCATCAGCGCGCTCGGTCCCGCCCAAGACCGCGCCCCGGTTACAGCTCGGCGACGGCTTGGGCGAGCCGATCGAGCTCGGATTCGGTGTTGAAGTAGTGCACCGAGGCCCGCACGAGTCCGTTGGGGGCGCGTTCAGCAAGGTCGAACTGGGCTGCGCCGAGGCGGCTGGCCGAGGTGTTGATGTTCAGTTGGCGCAATGCGGTGACAACGGCATCGGGTTCATGGCCGGCCACGTCGAAGGTAACGATGCCACTCTTGAGAACGCCACGGTCGGCCACCGAAACACCCTCGATGGATGCCAACGTGGTGCGCAGGATCGATGCCAACGCTTGAACACGAGCCGCGATGTTGTCGAGGCCCAGCCGATTGGCGTAGGCCAGCGCCACACCCAGGCCGGCCTTGGCCGCGAAGCTGCACTCGAACAATTCGTGAACCCTCGCCCCCGGCGTGTGGGACATCGTCCACGGACCTGTCCAATCGCTGGCCCAGCCATCGAGCACGAGCGGCGGAAGAAGGCCCTCCAGACCCGCCCGTTGATAGAGCAGGCCCGTGCCACGAGGGCCCCGCAAGAATTTCCTTCCGGTGACGGCCAGGAAGTCGCACTGTATCTCGTCGACCGAGATCGGCAACTGGCCGGCCGATTGGCAGGCATCGAGCAGGTAGAAGGCGTCACTCCCCCGCTTCACGGCGGCACCGATCTCGGCCACCGGGTTGATGAGTCCACCCGAGGTCGGAACGTGGGTGGCACACACGAGTTTCACCCGTTCGTCGAGGAGGGTTTCGAGAGCCTTCACGGAGGTCTGGCCATGTTCGTCGTCGGGGATCAGTTCGACGTCGATGCCGCGATTGCGAGCAGAGATCAGGCCCATCGCGTTGGCGACATATTCCGAGCTGGTGGCCAGGATGCGGTCGCCGGGCCGGAGGGGAATGCTGTTGAATGCGGCCCACCAGGCCTGCGAGGCGTTCTGCTGAAAGGCGATCTCTGCTTCGGCGCAGCCGAACATCGTGGCTGCCTCGACGTACACCCGCTCGAGCACATCGCCTTCAGCAACGGCCGCTTCGTATCCACCGATGCGGGCCTCGGCCTGGATGTAGGCGACGGTGGATTCCGTTACCGGCAAGGGGGGTAGGGAAGCACCTGCGCTGTTCAAGTGCGTGACCTGGTTGACGCCCGGTGTGTCGGCTCGCACGGTTGCGATGTCGATGCGACCAAGGGCCCTTGATTGGGTCATCCGGGGAACCTAGTGGAGCGCGGCGGACATCCAGCAGGCCAATTCGGCGAAGTTGGCCTGCGACCGAACTCAGACGAGTTGACCGACGGCCGCCTCTGGGACATCGAAGGTCTTCGTGAGGGCCTGCATCACCTGAGCGCTGGGCGCCGGACGATGGAAGTAGAAGCCCTGGATCCGGTGGATGCCGAGCGATCGGAGGACCGAAACCTGATCGGCATCTTCCACACCTTCGGCGATCGTTTCCATACCCATCGAGTCGGCGAGCGCAACGATGGCCGTGATGATCTTGCGATCCACGACGTCGGTGGCGACATCGATCACGAAGGCGCGGTCGATCTTGAGGGTGGACACCATGTCGAGCCGCTTGAGCTGGCTGAGGGAGGCTCGGCTGGTTCCGAAATCGTCAATGGCGAGCTTGACGCCGAGTTCGACGAGGTCACGAAGAATCGTGAGCCGGGCGTCGAGACGTTCGACGATGAGTTCTTCTGTGAGTTCGAGTTCGAGTTGCTCGGGCGCGATTCCGGTTTCGGCCAGTACTCGTTTCACCAGTTCGAGGAGGCCGGAATCGATGAGTTGGCGTTCGGCCACGTTGACCGAGACCATCACGGGATGACCCACGGCGGATGACCAGAGGGCTGCCTGGCGACACGACTCGCGGAGGACGTGTTCGCCGACATCGACGATCAAGCCGGATTCTGCCGCCACCGAGAGGAAGGCACCGGGCGGGATCATGCCCCGAACGGGATGCTGCCAGCGCACGAGGGCTTCGAGGCGATCGACACCACCGGTTTCGGTGTCGATGATGGGCTGGTAGTGAACGACGAGTTGGCCGGTGCGGATGGCCCGACGGAGTTCGCGTTCCACCTCGAGGCGGGCGACCGCCTGGTCTCGGAGTTCGGAGTCGAAGACCACGTAGCGGTTGCCGCCGGCCTCCTTTCCTTTGTACATGGCCACGTCGGCGTCTCGGAGAAGGCTCTCGGCGGTGGCATCCCCATTGGAGACATAGGCGATACCGATGGAGGCGCTGATCATCTGGGACGATTCGTCGCTGAGGACGGCCGGCTCTTTGAGGGCTTCGAGAATTCGTTCGGCGAGATTGGTGAGGTCCTTGATCGCTGGCACCCCTGACGAGATGACGACGAACTCGTCACCACCGAAGCGACCGACTACGTCTTCTTCCCGCACAGCCTCTCGAAGGCGATCGGCGACAGCGTTGAGCACCTCGTCGCCGGCGGAGTGACCGATGGAGTCGTTGACCACCTTGAGTCGGTCGAGGTCGAGCAGGAGAACGCCAACCAAGTTGTTGGTTCGGCGATCGGCAACACGGGCGTTGAGTTCCTGGGTCAGCCCCGAACGATTGACGAGTCCGGTGAGGAGATCGTGGCGGGCATCGTGTTCGATGCGTTCCAGTCGGCCGAGCGTGACGGCGTTGGCGCGAACGACGGAGGCGAGAACACCGGCCAGGGCCGAGAGAGCGAGACCGGCCACAAGGGCGACCCACGAACTTCGATGGGCAACGATGAGACCACCGTCGCTGGCCGCAATCGTCCATTCGGCGGTATCGGTGGTGAACGGGATGTCCATTCCGAACGGCTGTTGATCGGCGGCGTAAAGCGTGGAAGTGGCCACGATCTCATCGTCCAGGGCGACGGACAGGGCCACGGGATTGGATGAGTCGGTCAGATCATCGATGATCGTGGAGACGATCAATCGGGCGATGACGAAGCCGGCGACAGAGTCGTCGTTGTTGACCACCGGCGAGACGAGGATGACGCCGGACGAGGAGTCCTCGAAGAGCTCACCGAATTCTGTCGACGGAGCGGCGACGGTTGATCGACCTTGACTGGCCGCCTGCAACAGATCGAAGATCGGGTCGTCGGGGAGAAAGGTCTTTCCGATGTACGCCTCAGGATCAGCGGCACCGAAAAGGCCGAGCACGATGGCCCCCTCACCGGTGGCACGGACGAGTCCGACTTCGCTCACGGCTGATTGACGAACAATCAGGTCGTTACGAACGAGAACCCGCCCGAATCGATCGGCAATCAGGGCCCCGACCTCGGCACCATCGAGCTCAGTTGCCTGGCCGAGGGAACCGGCCACCCCGTCGACGGCGCCGACGTAGGCCTCGATCTGGGATTTGAGGGCAACGCTCTCGGCGAGGATCACACGTTCCTGGGCCAACTCGGCTTGATCCGATTCGACCGACCTCAGCGTGATCCAGAGAAAGAGTGTGATGGCCAGACTCACAGCAACGATGACCGGAACCAGTGGGGCGCGACGAACCGCGGCGCGTTCGGCCTCAGCCACATCGCCGGCAACCGGGGTGATCCCAGGCCGATCGATGGGCGTGTCCACCGCAATCTCGGAAACTTCAATCACGTCACTCATTGCCGTTACCGTCGGCACCGGGGGCCGCCGATCAAGAGATGCCGACGTTTGAGTTCTGGGTGAAATTACCCAGTGATGGGCTCGAGACCAATGGGGAACGGCGTGACCTCGAACGCCTCCCAACGCCCGGGACCACCCGCTCTGACGTCGAAGGCCACGATGGTGCCGACCCCTATGGTGCGAGACCCGCCGGCGATGGTCGTGCAATGGAACATCCACTCATCGCCGGTGTCGGCTGCAACCCGGCCGATGCCGATGTCGGGATCAAACGATGCAACCTGTCCAACTCTGAGCACGACGAAATCCTAATCAGCGATCCCTCCCCCGCCGCGGCCCGTAGGATCTGCGCTCGTGATTCTCAACGAACTCGAGCAGCTGCTCCAGTCCCGCCGCTCGGCCGACCCCGACGAGTCCTACACCGCGCTTCTCCTCGCCGATCCGGTGTTGAACCAGCGCAAGATCATGGAAGAAGCCTTCGAGGTGTGCCTCGAGCTGAACAAGGCCGAGATCGACCGGGGACTCGTGGCCGAGGAAGCCGCCGATCTCCTCTACCACCTCATGGTGGGCTTGACCGGAGCCGACGTGGCGCTCCAGGACGTGTTCGCTGTACTCGAAGGGCGGCGCAAATGACCGAACCAATCACCGACACATCACCGATCTCACTGACGACCCGAGTCGCCATTCCTTCCAAAGGTCGGCTCCGGGAGTCAACGCTGGATCTGCTGAGTCACGCCGGGTATCGGGTCGGCGGATTCAAGAGTTCTGCCTCGGCCAGCACGGGAGGTATCGAATTCATCGAGATGCGGCCCAGCGACGCTGCGGCATGGCTTCGGGCTGGACGCCTGGACGGTGCCTTCATCTCGACCGACACGGCCCTCGAAAATGAGGTTGAAGACTGGCCGGCCATCGAACTCGGATACTCCCGTTCCGACCTGGTCTTGGCCTGCCGGGAGGACGATGCCTATCAACGAGCCGAGGACCTGGCGGGGGCAACGGTGGCCACGCACCTTCCGAGCTGGACCAGTCGCTGGTTCGAGAGTCGGGGCATCGATGTACAGGTGGTGGCGATGGGCGGTGCCCTCGAAGGGGTGTGCGCCGTGGGGATGGCCGACGCCATCGTCGACCTCAGAGAAACCGGTGGAAGCCTCACTCGCAATCGATTGAGAGTTCTCGAAACGGCCCGAGATTGTCAGGCCATCTTCGCCACGGCGCCACAGACGACGTCGGAGATCGAGGCCTTGTTGCTCCGGCTCGGTGCCGCGCTCGAGGCTCGTCGAACCCAATATGTGATGCTCCACATTCCGGCTGATCGGGTGGACCAGCTCAGTCAGCTGTTTCCTGGCCTTGCCGCGCCGACCGTGCTGCCGCTGGCGGGCCGGGACGATCTCGTCGCCGCCCACATCGTGGTCAAGCGCCAGAACCTGTGGGCTTGCCTGGGAGATCTGCGGGCTCTCGGAGCCAGTGGGATCGTTGCCCTGCCCACAGACGCAATTCTGGAGTGAGGCGCGTGAAACGAATCGTGAACTGCTGGGCCGTTCTCGTTGTGCTGGCTCTCTTCGCGGTCGCTTGTTCCTCCGCCGACGAGAACGACGTGAGCACCGCGTCTTCGACGAACTCCACGTCCTCGACGGCTGCCCCGGAGACGACCCAGGCAGAGACGACCCAGGCACCGCCGACCTCTCCGACAACGGCCGACCCCGAGACCACCGAAGCCGCGAGTGAGGGAACCGGCGGGCCGGGAGGATGTGCGACGGTTGGAGTTTCGAGCCTGGATCTGGTTGTTGACGGCGAGCCACGAACGGTGCGGGTGTTCGTTCCGTCGACCTGGGATGGCAATGAACGTCTGCCGCTGGTGGTGGATTGGCATGGGTTGGGCAGCAACGGACAGGATCAGGCGCTGTTCAGCGGCTATGAGCAACTGGCCGAGACGGAGGGCTTTCTCGTCGTTCATCCTTCCGGGGTGAGCGGGAGTGGGAATCGACCGAATTGGGAACTCGATCAATTCCCCGATCCCGCCAAGGACGACGTGGCCTACGCCGACGAACTACTCGACGTCATGATCGAGGACTACTGCGCCGATGCCCAGCGGATCTATTCGACGGGGATGTCCAATGGTGGCTTGTTCACGAGCGTCCTGATCTGCAACATGGCCGATCGCCTGGCAGCTGCAGCGTCGGTGGCCGGCGTCACCCACGATGACAGCTGCGCTCCGAGTCGTCCCGTCCCCTACATCGCCTTTCACGGAACCGCCGACGCCGTTGTTCCCTTCGATGGCAGTTCGAGCGCCGGTGCCCTCTTCTCCGAAGTCATGCCCGAGGAATTCGGCCAGTTCGCAGCTGATTTCAAATGCGATCCCGAGCCGGTCGACGTGCCGGTCGGTGACGAAGTGACCCGGCATGACTACGTCGGCTGCGACAACGACACACCGATGTCCTTCTACGAGATCGCCGGCGGCGGTCACACCTGGCCCAATTCACCGATCGCGGCACTGGTCGAAGGAGCGCTCGGGGCCACGACCACCGAAGTCGACGCAACGGCGGACAGTTGGGCATTCTTCCAGCAACACTCGCTGGCCGACTGAATTCCGACACTCATCCCCTACACCCATCGACGTCGAACAACGGCTGAGCCGACAACGTCGGATTCGGTCCGATGTAGTGTGCGATCGTGATCACCTTGGTTTTGACCGTGCTCGGAAACGACCAGTCGGGGTTGGTCAACGCGTTGTCGGAGGTGGTTTCCCGCCACGAGGGCAACTGGGTGCGCAGCGAAATGGCTCGTCTCGCCGGCAAGTTTGCCGGGATCGTGATGATCACGGTGCCCGAAGAGTCGGCCGATGCCCTCATCGCTGACCTTCAACCGCTGGAGGCCAGCGGGCTGCTCGTCATCACCGTCGAGCGAGTCAGTGCGGTTGCGGAGGATGCCGACGCCGTCGTCATCGTCATGCTCGAGGTCGTCGGCCAGGACCAACCGGGCATCGTTCGAGACATCTCGACGGTGCTCGTGGCGAAGGGAGTCAGTATCGACGAACTCGGCACCGACATCAGCAGTGCCCCCATGTCGGGTGAGCGGTTGTTCCACGCTGACGCCGTGCTGAGTCTCCCAGCGGGCCTCGCCATCGACGACCTCCAGACCGCACTCGACGAGGTAGCCGACCGTCTGATGGTCGAGATCGAACTCCACCTCGAATAGCGCCCCCAGCGACCGATGATCCTTCCGGCACCCGAGTCACACGCCGGCGTTCCACTTCTGGAGTCCTCTACCGTCGAAATCGACGGTAGAGGACTCGAGATCGGCCGGGATCCGGATCAGTTACGGCTCAGCTAGCGTCGCCGAGGTCGAGGAGATGTCCCATTCGCTCCCGTTTGGTGCGTAAGTAGTCGATGTTCTCTGGCGTTGGAACCGTCTGCAGCCCGACCCGTTCGGTGATCTCCAGGCCATAACCCTCGAGACCGCCATACTTGGCCGGGTTGTTGGTGAGCAGGCGCATGGTCGTGACTCCGAGATCGACCAACATCTGAGCGCCGATGCCGTACTCGCGACTATCAGCAGGCAATCCGAGTTCGAGGTTGGCGTCGATGGTGTCGAAGCCCTGCTGCTGGAGGTCGTAGGCCCGGATCTTGTGACCGAGTCCGATTCCCCGACCTTCGTGGCCTCGAAGGTAGATGATCACACCCTCGCCGGCAGCGGCGATGATCTCCATGGCCTGATCGAGTTGAGGGCCACAATCGCAGCGCAGCGAACCGAAGATGTCGCCGGTGAGGCATTCGGAGTGGACCCGAACCATCACGTTTTCGGGCATCTCGCCGCTTTCGGGAAGTTTGACGAAGGCCACGTGTTCCACGCCGTCGAGCAAGGATTCGTAGACCACAATCGTGAACGGACCGTGTTTGGTGGGAATCGTTGCCTCACTCATCCGCCGCACGAGCTTCTCCATGCGGCGCCGGTACCGGACCAGGTCGGCGATCGAGATGAACACGAGACCGTGCTCCTTGGCGAACTCGATCAGGTCGGGAACGCGGGCCATGGTGCCGTCACGCTTGACGATCTCACACAGCACACCTGCGGGCTGGAGGCCAGCCATGCGACACAGGTCGACAGCCGCTTCGGTGTGTCCGGCACGCTTGAGCACGCCGCCCTCGCGAGCCCGCAGAGGAAAGATGTGACCGGGCCGAGCGAAATCGGCAGCCCGGGCACTGGGATCAACGATGGCCCGCAGCGTCAGCGCCCGATCATGGGCCGAAATCCCGGTTGAGGTGCCATGGCGATAGTCGACCGTCACCGTGAACGCGGTGCGCATGATCTCGGTGTTCTGCGTGACCATCAACTGGAGGTCGAGTTCTTCGGCTCGAGCGTCGGTGAGCGGTGCACAGATGACACCTGAGGTGTAATTGACGAAGAAGGCCATCTTCTCTTCGGTGGCGAACTCCGCAGCCATGATGAGGTCACCCTCGTTTTCGCGGTCTTCGTCGTCGACGACAACCACGATCTCGCCCCGACCGATGGCGGCAATGGCGTCTTCGACGGAATCGAACGGACTCTCACTCATGCTGTTGCTGCTCCCAAATGGCCGGCCAACAGCTTCTCTGCATACTTGGCCATGACGTCGACTTCGATGTTCACTCGATCACCAACACCCTTGCGACCGAGCGTGGTGACTTCGGTCGTGTGCGGAATGACCGCCACGGTAAAGCCATCCGGGCCAGGTTCGACCACGGTGAGACTGATGCCATCGATCGTGATCGAGCCCTTCTCGACGATGTAGCGCATCAGATGTTGGGGCACACGCACCTCGAGATCGGGCGCCGGAGACACGATTTCACCAACGGCGTCGACATGACCCTGCACGAGGTGACCACCGAGCCGGTCTTCCAGGCGAACGGGCCGCTCGAGATTCACCGGTGATCCGGGCTCGAGATCTCCGAGCTGAGTTCGGGAGTAGCTCTCGTCGACGACATCGGCTTCCCACCAGTCGTCGCCCCATCCGACAACGGTGAGGCAGCAACCGTTCACGGCAATCGATGCCCCCATCTCGATGTCTTCGATCACGGTGGCAGCGCCGATCCGCAGACGGGGCCCCTCGCGACTCACGACCGAGCCCAACTCTTCGACGATTCCTGTGAACATCGGGGGCAAGGTACAACTTCAACCAATGTTGAAGTCAAGTCGGAGGTCGGCACCGACCTGGCGGATTGCCTGAAATGTTCCTCGTCGGAGGTCGGCGATGGTTTCGGTGCCCTGCATCAGGGCCGGTGCGAGATAGAGAACGTAACGGTCGACGAGTCCCTTGCGGTGGAAATCGGCGGCGACCGATGGGCCACCTTCGACCATGAGCTGCAGAACGTTCCGGCCACCAAGATCGTCGAGCACGGCGCCGAGGTCGCCGCTCATCTCCAGACAGGGATGAATCGCGGCGTCGGTGGGGACCGACCCGAGCACCACCCGGAGCGGTTCACGAGGGGCGAGTCCATCGGCGGCCAGAATGTCTCGCACGTTCAGGCGAGGGTTATCGGCCCGGACGGTGCCGGCACCGACGAGGATTGCGTCGCTCTCGGCTCGAAGCCGGTGGGCATCGCGGCGGGCGTCGTCGCCCGTGATCCACTGGCTCGTTCCGTCGGGAGCGGCGGCGTGTCCGTCGAGTGTGGTTGCGAGTTTCAGGACGACGTAGGGACGACCGGTGCGCCGGTGGTGGAGGTAGGGCGCCAACTGCGCTTCGACTTCGTCGCTACCGGGCCCGACGATCACCTCGATGCCGGCCGCCCGGAGCTGTGCCGCCCCGCTTCCGGCCACCTTGGGGTCGGGATCTTCGATCGCCATCACGACGGTGTTGATCCCGGCTTCGATGATTGCGTCGGTGCACGGACCGGTGCGCCCGTGGTGGCTACAGGGTTCGAGTGTGGTGTAGAGCGTGGAACCCTCGGCCCGCCTTCCTGCGGCGTCGAGCGCCATACGTTCGGCGTGCCGACCACCCGGACGCTGGGTCGCACCCTCGAAACTCGTGCCGTCGGGGGCGACGATGATCGAGCCCACCCACGGGTTGGGAGGGGACAGCAACCGGCTGTGGGCAGCCCGAGCAATGGCTCGCCCCATGAGATGCTCGTGCTGCACTAGTGGGGCCGCCCGCCGGCGATCAGATCGACGGCGTGTTCGAGAACGTCGAGAACTGCATCGAGGGTTTCGACGGCGCCGTTGGTGGAGCCCGGCGTGTTGAGAATCACACATTCACCTCTGGTTCCGGCGATGGCCCGGCTGAGCCGCCCGAGTCCTTTCGGATTGCAGAGTCGCATGGCTTCGGCCAGCCCCGGCGCTTCACGTTCGATGGCCGCCTTCGTACCCTCGGGGGTGAGATCCCGGGGACCGAAGCCGGTTCCGCCGGTCGTGACGATGATCCCGTTGAATCCGTCGGCCATTTCGACGAGCGCGTCACGCACCGATTCGATGCCGTCGGCGATGGCTCGACGATCGACAACCGTCCAACCGTTCTGCTCGAGGTGGGCCTGCACCGCAGCCCCCGATCGATCCTCGCGAGTGCCGGCAATGACACCGTCGGAGGCAGTGATCACTTTGGCCCGGAGTGCTGACATAGTGGCCAGTATGCTCCGACCCGAAACCGTTGCAATCACTGCCGGCCGCCCTCCGTCGCTCGGGGATCCGACCAACACCCCGCTGACGCTGGCCTCGAATTATCACAGCGGAGCCGGACCGGAATACGCCCGGGGCGACAGCACTCCCACCTGGGTTGCGTTGGAAGCCGCGGTGGGCGCACTCGAAGGTGGTCCGGCGGTGGCGTTCAGTTCGGGAATGGCCGCCGTGGCCGCCGTGCTCGATCGGCTGCCAACGGGGGCACATTTGATGATCCCCGAAGACTGTTACCAAGGGGTGGCGATCCTCGTTGCCGACGGCGAGAAGAATCGGGGTTGGACGGTCAAGCGCGTTGCCACCGCAGACACGGCGGCGTGGGTCGAGTCGTTGCCCGGCGCCGACCTGTGCTGGCTCGAATCGCCGTCGAATCCTCTGCTCGAGATCGCCGATGTTCCGACCATCTGTGCCGAAGCCAAACGGGTCGGTGTTCCCGTTGCCGTCGACAACACCTTTGCCACTCCCCTCCTCCAACAACCCATATCGCTGGGTGCCACCTACAGCGTGCAGAGCGCAACCAAGTTCATCGGCGGCCATTCCGACTTGCTCTGCGGCATCGTGATCTGCGCCAACGAGGCCGCGGCCCGAGAGATCGACCGCTGGCGCACGTACCGCGGAGCAACGCCTGGCGCCCTCGAGTCGTTTCTGGCCTTGCGGGGTCTGCGCACGCTTCCCATCCGGCTCGAACGGGCACAAACAACGGCGCTGGAACTGGCCCGCCGGCTGGCCGAACATCGTCAGGTCACCCGCGTTCGTTATCCCGGACTCCCCGACCACCCGGGCCACGAATTGGCAATGCGAACCCTGGGAGGTCCGGGCGCCGTCCTGAGCTTCGAGGTGAGGGGTTCGGCAACGAGCACCGACGTTCGGGTGTCTCGACTGAAGGTGATCACCCCGGCCACCAGCCTCGGCGGGGTGGAAACGTTGATCGAACGTCGGGCCAAGCTCACTGGTCAGGAACACATCCCGCCCACCCTTCTGCGGATGAGTGTGGGGTGCGAGCACATCGAGGATCTGTGGGCCGACCTCGACGGAGCGCTGTCGGGCAGCTAGTTTCTCGCCCTGAACCTCGCAGCCCGCACTTCGTGCCGGCACCGGGCCTCTCCAGGAGCACATCATGAGAATACTTTTCGCTGACGCCGTCGACGAAGGTCGAGTCGCCACCCTCGAGTCGGCGGGCCATGTCTGCCGGCTCGAACCCTCGCTCACGGCAGAAACGTTGCCCGAGGCCATCGGCGACGCCGAGGCGCTCGTCGTTCGAAGCACGAAGGTCACGGCCGCCACCATCGAGGCCGGAACCCACCTCGGAATCGTTGTTCGGGCCGGAGCCGGTACCGACAACGTCGACAAAGATGCAGCCTCCGCCGCCGGCGTGTACGTCTGCAACGTTCCCGGCCGAAATGCCATCGCCGTGGCCGAGCTCACGATGGGCCTGCTCCTGGCGATCGATCGGCACATCGCCGACGGAGTAGCTGATCTGAGAGCCGGCCAGTGGGACAAGGGCCGCTACATCGAAGCTGATGGACTGGCGGGCAAGACCATGTCGATCGTCGGGCTCGGTGACATCGGTTTGGCTGTCGCCGAACGGGCCAAGGCATTCGGGCTGTCTCTTCAGGCGCTGCGCAAGGACGGTCGTAGCGAATCGGTGCTGGCCCGCATCCGTGCCATCGGTATCCGTTTGGTCGATGACGAAGCGACCCTCCTGGCCGGGGCCGACATCGTCTCCATTCACGTTCCGAAATCCGAGTCGACAACCGGTCTCGTCAATGCCGACTTCCTGGCCAAACTCCCGGATCGAGCGATCGTCCTCAACACCTCTCGAGGCGATGTCGTCGACGAACCAGCCCTGATCGCCGCGCTCGACCAGCGAGGCATGCGCGCCGGCCTCGATGTCTACGCCAACGAACCCAGCAGCAGCCAGGCCCCGTTCCAGTCGGCTCTGGCCGCCCACCCCTCGGTGGTCGGCAGCCACCACATCGGAGCCTCCACCACCCAAGCCCAGGAGTCGGTCGCCGACGGCACCATCGAGGTACTCGTGGCCTTCGATGCCGGTCGGGTGATCAACTGCGTCAACCTGGTCTCCGAGGCAACGGGGACGGCGTGTCTGTCGGTGCGTCACCTGGACCGGATCGGTGTGCTGGCAAAGGTTCTGGAGGTCCTCAGCACCGAGGGCCACAACGTCGAACAGATGCAGAACCAGCTCTTCACCGGTGGTGTTTCCGCCGTCGCGACGATCAACATCGAAGGCCTTGCCACGGATGAGCTTCTGCGCAAGCTCGATGCGATCGAAGAAGTCATCGGCGTGACAACGGGGGCGTGCTGACATGGTGTCATTCCGCCCCCTCCAACTTCGCATCGTCCGTCAGAACTGGGCCGAGCGAGTGTCATCGCCGGCCCACGACTCCCTCACTCCCACCGATCGCCGAGCCCATCTCGCCCTCAATCCCGATAGCTACATGGCGGTCACCCGGGGCCTCGAAGACGTGCGCCCAGGGGAAGAGGTCTCGGCCGACGAACTCCTTCTCCAGGGGCGGGAAGCGCTCGATCGCCTACGCCAGAACGGCGCCTTCGGTCCCGAACGGGGCGACGAGTTCTATGTGTACCAACTCGAGATCGATGGGCTCACCCAGCGAGCGCTGGTCGGCGGCGTGTCGGTCGACGACTACACCAGCGGAACGGTACGAATTCACGAGCGCGTCAAGGCACACCGAGCGATCCACCTCGCCCGCCATCTCGATGTGGTCGGTGTCCAATCGAGCCCGATCGCCATGGCCCACCGTCCCAACTCCACCATCGCGGCCATCACCGAACGGGCCACACACGGCGAAGCGCTCGTGAGGGCGACACTGCCCGACGGTCTCACACAAACCGTTTGGGCCGTCACCGACGTTGCCGATGGCGAAACACTGCGCACGATCTTCGAGAACGAACCGCTGTACCTGATCGACGGACACCATCGGGCTGCGGCGGCCGCCACCTTCCACACCGCTTCAGGACCGGGCACAGCCGAGTGGATGCTCAGTGCGATCTTCCCCTCCGACGGCCTCCACAACGCCCCCCACCATCGGGTGATCCACCCCGAGATCGGCGTCGACGGTGCCCTACGGGCCATCGGCCGATCCAAACGCCTGCGCCGCTGTGATCAATCCAAGATCGACGAGCGGGCCGACGACGAGATTGCCCTCTTCGCCAATGGTGTCTGGTACTGCGTGACGCTACCCATGATCGGCGACGTGGTCGGCGACCTCGACCCGAGCCGGTTCCAGAAACAGGTCGCCGGACCGCTTTTCCATCTCGATCCCGAAGGCAACAGTCCGGCGCTGACCTACCTCGCCGGCGGCCGCACACTGGACCAACTCGAGGCCGCGGTCGGGGACGGCATCCTCGCTGTCATGCGGGAGGTGCCGATCGCTTCCCTCATGGCTGCGGCCGACGAGGGCCTGGTCATGCCCCCGAAAAGCACGTACTTCGAACCGAAGGTGCGCTCCGGGATCTTCATTCGTTCGACCGATGAATCCGAATGCGGCTGATCAAGCGAACGACCCAACTCACGGCCTCACCCATCGCTGAGGCCAAGGGCTGGCTCGCTCACCGCACGAGCGAGCGACCACTGCTCGACCTTTCCCAGGCCGCCCCCAGCTATCCCACCGCCCCGGCGATCGTTACCCGGATCATCGAGGTGGCCAAGTCTCCCGACGGTGGGGCATACGCCCCTCCGCCGGGCCTGCCCCAGCTCAACGAAGCGTTCGCCAACGAGGTGGGTGTCCGCCCCGATCACGTGCTCCCGACGGCCGGCTGCAATCAGGCCTTCTGCATTGTCTCTTCGGCGATCACCGAACCCGGTGACGAGGTCATCATCCCGTTGCCGTACTACTTCAACCACGCGATGTGGCTGGAGCTGGACGGTGTCACGCCGGTGTTTCTGGCGTGTGGACCGGATTTGGTGCCCGATCCGAGCCAGGCCGAGAACCTCATCACCGAACGAACGAGGGCGATTCTCCTCGTCTCGCCGGGCAATCCATCGGGTGTCACCATTCCACCCGGGGTCATCGACGCATTCGCTGATCTCGCCGTTCGCCACGACCTCGTCCTCATCGTCGACGAGACGTATCGCAACTTCCGGGAAAGCGACGATCTCCCCCATTCGCTGTTCGACCGTCCCGATTGGGCCGAGCACGTGGTCTCGCTTCACTCGTTCTCCAAAGATCTCGCCATTCCCGGCTACCGAGTCGGTGCGGTCGTTGCCGGCCCCGCCCTGATCTACGAAGCGGCCAAACTCCTGGATTGTGTATCGATCTGCGCTCCTCGGATCGGACAGGAAGCGGCCCACGCCGGACTGACGCTGGCCTCGGAGTGGCGAGCCGAGCAACGGTCGAGAATCCTCCAGGGATTGGAGGCATTCCGATCGGTCATGGCACCTTCTCCCGGCGGTTTCGAGCTGGTGACCTCCGGGGCGTTCTTTGGGTGGGTACGCCACCCCTTCCCCAACCGGTCGACGGCCGACGTCGTGAAGTCACTCGTGCTCGATCACGACGTCCTCGTCATCCCGGGCACGGCCTTCTTGCCAACGGACGAATCGATGGTCCGACTCAGCTTTGCCAACCTCGAGATCAGCGACTTCAGCGAACTGGGGGCGCGTTTGACCGCAGCTGGAACAGACACATCCCGTCCGTAGCCACCGGCAGCATTCGGGTGACGCCGCTCACCACGGCAACATCGTTTCTGGCCGTTACGGCCTCGAGGACCTGTTCCGACTCGGCGTTGGTGAGGGTGCACACGCTGTAGGTGAGAACCCCGTCGGGTTTGAGCAACGGCAGCGCCGCTTCGATCAGCGCGACCTGGAGCTTCGCCAGCCGCTCGGGGGACGCCGCGTCGATACGCCAGCGGGCGTCCGGACGGCGCCGAAGGCTGCCGAGCCCGCTACAGGGCGGATCGACCAACACCCGGTCGACCGATCCAGGGCGAACCGGAGGAGCCAGTCCGTCGGCAATGACCGCCATCACGTCGGCCTCGAGACGACGGGCATTCTGGACGACCAGGCCGGCTCGATGAGGTTGCAGGTCGGCGGCCAGAACGCGAGCCCCGGCGGCGGCCAAGCCGGTGGCTTTGCCTCCGGGAGCGGCGCAAACGTCGACCACCAACTCGCCGGGTTTCGCACCGACGGCGGCCACGACACGTTGTGACGCTTCATCCTGCACGTAACCGTCGTCCCTCGTCACCACGGTGGCCGGTTCGTTCATGGCCTCCATCGCCACGGCGGCGTCGGCGGGTCCGAGATCGGCCGTCAACCGTTCGCTGATCCAATCGGGATAACTCAGGCGCGTTGCGATGTTCGGGAACTCGAACGGGGCATCGGCCACCTTACGGAGCACGGCATTGACCACGCCCCGACCCCGACCCCGCACCGCACCCACGGTGGCCGACACCGCAGCGTGGCGAGGAGTGTCGAGAAAATGGAGCTGGTAGGCCCCGATTCGGAGGGCGGCCCGAACCTGAGGTTCGACCTCGGTGAGCAGGAACCCGTCGATCAGATGATCACAAGCCCGCATCATGCGCGTGGTGCCGTAGACCAACTCGGTGACGAAGCCTCGATCTCGCTCGCTCAGCTGCCGACGCGACAGCAGTGTGGGAAGGAGCAGGTTGGCGTAGGCACCGTCGGAGTCGATACGGACGAGGGCATCGATTGCGGCCCGACGAGTGGGGATTCCGGGATCAGCTGCCATGGTTCACAAGCCGTTTCGCCAGGCGGAAGCCGACATACGGGGTTTTCCTGCCGGTTGGACCTCGATGAGGGCCAGGGCGCCGGTTCCGCAGCCGAGGAGTACGTCGTCGGGGGTCAACACGATTTCGCCCACTGGCACGTCCGTGTCGATCGGCTTGGCTTGCCAGACGCGAAGCCGCTTGCCGTTGTGCTCGGTCCAGGCCCGACCGAGCCGTATGACCCGATTGACCTCGACAGCCGATCTCGACAAGTCGAGAACCAGTTCCTCGGGCCGAATCTTCTTCGCATACGTCGGTTCACCCAGCTGCGGCTCCGGTTGTCCCAGGCCCTCCCGCAGCGCGCCGACGAGCAGTTCCGAACCGATCTCGACCAGCTCGCCTCGGAGCGAATCCAAGGTTGCTTCTTCGCAGATCGGAACCGTGACACAGCGGTAGACACCGCCGGTGTCGAGTCCTTCCTCGAGTTCCATCAAACACACACCCGTCTCGGCGTCACCGGCGAGGAGCGCTCGTTCGACCGGTGCGGCTCCTCGCCAGCGGGGCAGGAGCGAGAAATGGAGATTGACCATCGGCACCCGATCGAGAACATGAGGCCGGATCAGGTGGCCGTAGGCGACGACGACTCCGAGCTCGACGTCTGTGTCGAAAAGGTCATCGACGTCGGCCGTGACCGGCAAACCACGATCGAGCGCGGCCGCCTTCACGGGCGAAGCATGGAGCGCAGATCCTCGACCGCGGCGCTTGTCTGGCCCGCTCACCACGAGCGGAATTTCGAAACCGGCGTCAAGGAGCGCAAGGAGTGGCGGGACCGCGACCTCGGGCGTACCCAGATAGGCAAGCCGCATCAGGGGAGATTCAGAAGCTGCTGTCGCAGAGTCTTCATCGCCGCCTTTCGCGTCTTGTCGTCGAGGCGATCGAGAAGCAGCACGCCGTCGAGGTGATCCAACTCGTGTTGGAAGAGTCGGGCCAAGAGTTCGTCGGCCTCGATCGACACTTCATTACCGTCGAGGTCATAGCCCGTGAGATGGATCTCCTTGGGGCGCACGATCTCGAACGACATTCCGGGTACCGAAAGGCAGCCCTCGTCGTAGACCCATTCGTCGCGGGATTCGATGACCACCGGATTGATGAGTGTCTGTGGACCCTCGCCGACGTCGTAGACGAAGAGTCGTTTCTGCACGCCGACCTGCGGAGCGGCCAGGCCCAGACCGGGCTCGTCGTACATCGTCTGCAACATGTCAGTGGCGAGAAGCGCCAGTTTGCCATCGATGTCTTGCACCTCGGCGGCCACCGTGCGGAGCACTGGATCGCCGAACACTCGGATCTCGTAGGGGGACGACATGGCCACGAAGGCTACCGTTCCCGCGCAGTGACCCAATATTTCGACGCCGAGCCAGCCGTCACGTCCGACGAGCAAACGGTTGCCCTTGTACTTCCCGACCTCCGAACCGATCTGGTCACCGATCGCGGGGTCTTCAGCGCCGACCAAGTCGACACCGGGTCCAAGATTCTTCTGATCGAGGGTCCACCACCCACGGCGGGCGACAAGGTGCTGGTCGACGTGGGTTGTGGCTACGGCCCGATCGCCTATGCCCTCGCTGTTCGCAACCCGGAGGCCGAGGTGTGGGCCGTCGACATCAACCAGCGGGCCCGAGCATTGTGCGCGAGAAACACCGCCTCCCTCGGCAACGTCCGGGTGATGGCGCCCGATGATGTTCCGGACGGCGTCGCCGTCGACCGGATCTGGTCGAACCCTCCGATTCGAATCGGCAAGAAGGCCCTCCACGATCTCCTGAACCTCTGGTTACCTCGGCTCCGAACCGGTGGCAGCGCCCATCTGGTGGTGCAGAAACATCTCGGGGCCGACAGCCTCCACCGCTGGATGGAGCAACAGGGCCACACCGTGCAGCGGCGCACGTCGCGCAAGGCCTACCGAATCCTCGACGTGTCGAAATGAGCCTCACACCCACTGAACTCAAGCGTTTGCATCGCACGTGGCGGCGCAAAACCGACCTCAAACTCGGCCTGATCCTCGACGGGGTCCAGAGCCCGTTCAATGTCGGATCGCTGTTTCGATCGGCCGCCGCCTACCGCACGGAAAACATGTGGCTCGTTCCGCCGTCTCCCGATCCGTCCAACGCCAAGGTGGCGAAGGTGGCCCTGGGATGTGACCGCTTCGTGCCCTGGGAGATCATCGACACCGGGCTGGCCGCCGTCAGCGCAGCGAAGGAACTCGGCTATCAGACGGTCGCCATCGAACTCACTGCGACCGCCGTTCCGTTGTTCGAACTCGACCTCAACTCGCCGATCTGCCTCGTGCTCGGCCACGAAGAACGAGGTGTCCACAAGAACACCCTCACCGCCGTCGACCACGTTGGTTTCCTGCCTCAACTCGGCAAGGTCGGGTCGCTCAATGTGGCCCAAGCAGGCACGGCGGCCCTCTACGAAACAGCCCGCCAAGCGTTCATGCAGCCCTAGGCCCGAGGGGGGTCGACGGCAATGCGCAAACGTCCGCGTGGACGCCGCGTGTCGGCGAGGACGTCGGCCAGTAGCGACGGCGATTCGGCGCGCACGAGGTATCGACCGTCCGGACGGGGGCCGAAGACATCGACCTCCAGCCGAATGCGGAGCGAGTCGACGAAGTCCGCTGCGGGGGCACCGGAGATCTCGGCGAGTGCCCCGAACGGTGGAAACTTCGTGGCCCGACGAATGATTGCTTCTTCATCGGAGAACAGCGACGGCGCCGACCGAAGGGCAGCTCGAAGCACCCGGTGCTCTGGACTGCGAGTTTGGATCAGCACCTCGCCCGAACTTCCCACCAGCCGTGCGGCCCGGGTGATCAGCGACATTGCCTCCTCGGCCGCTCGATAACGAGGAGCAAGGAGTTCTTGGTCGAAGTCGAGAAACACCACGGCGTCGGCCGGTCGACCCTCGTGGAGCAACGCTTCGGTTCCCACCGGTATGGGTCGACCGGCGAGGATCTCCAACTCCTCGGCCGCCCGGTTGACGCCCAGTCGCAGGCGCTTGAGTTTCGTCCCGCCACAGATTGCGCAAATCAGCGGACGCTCTTCACCCGTCGGCTGGTGACGCAGGACTCCGTCGACTTCGGCCATCAGGTGTTCACCGTTGCCGGTGCGGACGAGCTCGCCGCACGTGCCGCAGGCCAGCATCTGGGCCCGCCCCTTGCGGTTGAGAATGCAGAGGACGCGCTTGTCAGAACGAACGAGTGAAACCAGCTCCGAACTGAACAAGCCGCCCTTCGCCGGATCGCCGGAGCGTCGATCGACAACCCGCACCGTGGGCCAACCCCGTCGCTCGTCGGCCCGTGACGGCTCGATGATTCGATTGGCAACGTGCAGTGCAGCCAGCGACGGCGCAGGCGACAACAACACACAGGGCACGCCTGCCCGGCGAGCCCGCTCGACGGCGACGTCGCGAGCATGCCAGGTGGGGTTTCGTTCCTCTTGGAGCGACTCGTCGTGTTCGTCGATGACCAGAACGGCGGCGAGTTGTCGGACCGTGGCCCACGCGGCAGACCGAGCGCCGATCACCGACCCCGCCGTTGCGGCCCGGCCGAAGTCGCGGCCGGCGAGATAGATGCGGCCCCCCGACTCACGCAATCTGGCCCCGTGAAGTCGGGCCTCCACGAGGTTGGGGGTGATGATCACGGCATCGCCGTGGGCGGCCGCGGCCTCGACCCACGGGTGCACGTCGACCGCTGGTGGCACCCTCACCACGGTGACGCCAGGATCGAAGGTCGGGACCGGCTCGACCGTCGCCGGCGGCTGAGGAAGCGAGGGCGTCATGCGGTCTGGCGAGGCCGACTTGAGGATGGAGGCCAAGCGGCCCGACCACCGATGAGCGGCCCAACGAGCGAGTTCGATCACCTCGGCCGAGGGGCCGACCGACGACACCTTGGAGAGCTCACGCAACGACACCCCGGGTGGAGGGTCGACGTCGATCTCGGTGATCCAGCCTCCCACCCGTCGACCGTTGAGATCGATCCGCACCAGGGAACCGGGCCCCACATGGGCACCGTCGGGTACGAGGTAGTCGAACGCCTTGTCGATGCCGGAGACATCCGGGACGACCCGGACTACTCGCATTCGCTAGAGCGAGAGCGCAGACTTCAGCGCATCGACGCGATCGAGGCGCTCCCAGGTGAAGGCGTCATCGCTGGCAGCCCGACCGAAGTGGCCGTAGGCCGCCGTGCTGGCGTACATGGGACGGCGCAGATCGAGGTCGCGGAGGATGGCGGCCGGACGGAGGTCGAACACATCCATCACTGCCGAGGTGATCGCGGCGGGATCGACGGTTTCGGTGCCGAAGGTCTCGACCATGATCGACATGGGACGAGCCACGCCGATGGCGTAGGCCACCTGGACTTCACACCGAGTTGCGGCGCCCGAAGCCACGAGGTTCTTGGCCACCCAGCGGGTGGCATAAGCGGCCGAGCGGTCGACCTTGGACGGGTCTTTGCCCGAGAAGGCGCCGCCGCCGTGGCGAGCCGAGCCGCCGTAGGTGTCGACGATGATCTTGCGTCCGGTGAGACCGGCATCACCGACCGGGCCGCCGATCACGAAACGACCCGTGGGGTTCACGAAGACTTCGTAGTCGTCACCCTTGAACTGCTCGGGGATGACCGGGCGGATGACCTGTTCGATCAGGTCGGGTCGAATCATCGAATCGCGATCGATTCCCTCATCGTGCTGCGTCGACACGAGCACCGCGCGAAGCCGGACCGGCCGGCCATTCTCGTAGTCGAACGTGACCTGGGTTTTGCCGTCGGGGCGGAGGTAGGGCACGGTGCCGAGGCGACGAACTTCGGCCAAGCGCTCGGCCATGCGGTGGGCGATGTGAATCGGCATCGGCATCAGTTCTTCGGTTTCGTCGCAGGCGTAGCCGAACATCATCCCTTGATCGCCGGCACCCTGATCGTCGATCTCGTCGCCCGTGGAACCGCTCCGAAGTTCTTCGGATTTGTCGACGCCCTGTGCGATGTCGGCCGATTGTTCATCGATGGCGACCATCACACCGCAGGTGTTCCCGTCGAATCCATAACTCTCGCGGTCGTAGCCGATGCGGTTGATCGTCTTACGAACGACGGACGGGATGTCGACGTAGTCGGCCGACGTGGTGATCTCGCCGGCCACGAAGGCCAGACCGGTGGTGACGAGGGTTTCGCAGGCCACGCGGCTCATCGGGTCTTGCTCGAGCAGCGCGTCGAGAATGCTGTCGGAGATCTGGTCGGCCATCTTGTCGGGGTGGCCTTCGGTGACCGACTCGGACGTGAACGTGAAGTTGCTGCTCATTGGCGAAATCTACCTTCTGCTTCGGAGGGCCGCGTCGACCACGGCGTGTGCGATTGTGAGTTTGTCGGACATGCCGACCTCGGTGACCGTGCCATCGGCGGCAAAGATCGACACCACATTCGTGTCGTTGGCGAAACCGACGCCGGGGGCCGAGACGTCGTTGGCAACGATCAGATCAGCTTGTTTCCGTATCAGTTTCGATCGGGCGTTGTCGGCCACGTCGTTGGTTTCGGCTGCGAATCCAACGAGCGTCTGGCCCGCCCGTTTCGCCGCGCCGAGCCCAGCGAGAATGTCAACCGTCGGCACCAGCTCGACAGTTGGCGTTCCGTCGGTCTTCTTGATCTTCGATGCTGCTGTCTGCGACGGACGGAAGTCGGCCACTGCGGCGGCCATGATCACGATGTCGGCCCGTGCCGACGCTGCGGTGACCGCTTCCAGCATCTCGGCTGCGGTGGAGACCTGCTGTCGTTCGATCGTGGGGTGGGCCGACAGATCGGAGGTGGTGATGAGGGTGACCGATGCGCCCCGTTGCCGGGCGGCTTCGGCCAAGGCATGGCCCTGCTTGCCCGATGATCGGTTGCCGATGAACCGGACGGGGTCAATTGGCTCGCGGGTGCCGCCGGCCGTGACCACCACCGACAGACCGAGAAGGTCCTGGCCGGTCGTGAGTGCTGCGATGACGGCGTCGACAACGACTTCTGGTGCTGCCAGGCGACCCTTTCCGATGTCGCCACCGGCGAGACGCCCCTCTTCGGGCGGAACGATGATCGTGCCCCGGCTGCGTAGCACCGACAGGTTTTCCTGAACCGCCGGGTGTTCCCACATCTCGGTGTGCATGGCCGGGCACACGATGACCGGGGCGACGGTGGCGATCAGTGTTGCCGACAGGAGATCGGCCGAACGTCCCGTTCTGAGGTCGGAGATGATCCGAGCGGTGGCCGGGCATACCACGATGGCGTCGGCGGTCTGGCCGAGTTTGGTGTGGGGAATCGGGTCGGGGTCGTGCCAGAGCGACGTTTTCGGTCGCTCGGATGCCAGTGCGGCGAAGGTGGTGGCACCAACCATGTTCAGCGCGGCGTCGGTGAGCACCGGCACCACGTGAGCGCCGGCGTCAACCAGTCGGCGACAGACCTCGATTGATTTGTAGGCGGCGATGCCACCGGTGACACCGAGGACGATCCGCTTGCCCTCGAGCACGAGAATTACTCAGATTCGGGTTCGGGACGGATCGGAACGATCTTGTCGGCGAAGATTTCCTCGAAGGCAATCGAGAGGGGCTTCCGGGAGACGGAGGTGACCTGCGGCGGAACCTTGACGCCGACCCCTTCGTTCAGCTGACCGAAGTAGGCGTTGATCTCGCGGGCTCGGGTTGACGCAAGCGTGCAGAGGCCGAACTTCGAACCCGTCTTTTCCATGAGGTCTTCGACCTGGGGGGACATCATCGTGTCGTACAGCTCAGCCATGAGATTCACCTGTGCATTTCAGTCGGCAAGAAGGGTGCAGAGTATATAGGTGTGCAGGGCCTCGACCGTTGTATCCACATCGTGGTTCACGATGTGGAAGGCGCCGAGTTCGATACCCATATCGGCTTCTTCCGCCGCTTTCGCAAGGCGTTGGGCCACTTTGTCCTCAGGATCGCCCCGACCCCGTAGTCGGGCCTCTTGTTCTTCGACCGAAGGAACTTGGAGGAAGACCAGGGCCGCCGATGGGTCGGCTTCCTTCACCTGGCGGGCGCCCTGCACGTCGATTTCGTAGATCAGGAGCTTGCCCGGAGGTGCATCGGGCAGCGGCGTGCCGTAGTAATTGCCGAGGAACTCGGCCCATTCGACGAAACCACCGTCGGCGATGCGCCGTTCGAATGCGGCGCGATCGACGAACACGTAGGCATCCTCGGCCTCGCCGACCCGCCGTTGGCGCGTCGTCCACGATCGGCTCAACCAGTAATGATCCCCGTGTTTCTCCATGAGCGCGGCAACGACGGTGCCTTTGCCGACACCGCCGGGACCGGAGACAACGACGACCTCAGCCAAACTCTTCGAGCAACTTCTGCCGCTGTTGGGTTCCGAGTCCGGCCAGACGACGAGACTCGGCGATGCCGATTTCTTCCATCGTGCGGCGGGCTTTCACCTTGCCCACTCCTGGCAACGATTCGATGACGGCAAGCACCTTGATCTTGGCCAGCATCGGATCTTTGTCGGCTTGTTCGAGGAGTTCGGGCAGTGTGACGGAGCCCATTTTCAAGCGGGCTTTGACCTCGGCTCGGATTCGGCGGGCTTCGCCGGCTTTCTTGAGCGCGTCCTGGCGTTGTTCGTCTGTGAGGCGGGGAGGCGTTGGCATGACCGGACGTTATCCCAGGAGTTCGGCGAAGAGTTCGGCAGCCGCAGCCGCCGGATCTTTCGCCAAGGTCACGGCTCGTCCGACCACGAGCAGGTCGGCCCCGGCATTCAGGGCCTCGACCGGAGTGACTGCTTTGGGTTGGTCGTGTTTGTCGGATCCGGCGGCCCGAATCCCGGGCACGACCCGCAGCGTTCGGGGTGCCATTTCCCTGATGTCCTTCAAGTCGGACGCCGAACAAACGATGCCCCCACAACCGGCTTCGATCGCCAGACGGAGGCGGGCGGGGACGATGTGTTCGGGCGCATCATCGTCGGAGGTGAGGACGGTGATGGCGAGGGCGGTGGGCTCTGGGAGGCCGGCATTTCGAGCCCCCTCGCGAAATCCTTCGACACCGGCCTTCAACATCGCCGAGCCACCGTGGGCGTGCATCGTGAGGTAGGTGACGCCGAAGGCCCCGGCGACCTTGGCCGCCTTGTGGACCGTGGTGGGAATGTCGTGGAGCTTGATGTCGAGGAAGACATCGAAGCCCAGATCGATCATGGCGCCAATGGAATCGGGCCCCGCTGCGGTGTAGAGCTCGAGTCCGATCTTGGCGACACCGAACCACGGCGACAGCTGGCGGGCGAGTCGATTGGCCTCGACGAGGTCGTCGACATCGAGGGCCAGCGCCATTTTCTCGCGCTGTTCAGCCGGTAATCCGTTTTTCATCGTTGCTCCCTAGATTCTCGCCGTGCCGACCAAGTCGGTGAATCGTTCGACCCGATGTTTAGCGCACCAGGTGGCGAGTTCGGTGGTTAGTCGACCGCATGTTCGTGGGTCGTTGAATGTGGAGGTGCCGACTTGCACGGCATCGGCCCCGACGAGCGCGAACTCGACGATGTCCTCGACGCGCGCAACCCCGCCGACCGCCACGATGGGCAGATCCGGTCGTGCCGCACGAACATCGGCGACGGCCCGCACGGCAAGGGCGTGGATCGCGGGTCCAGAGACTCCCCCTCCGCTGCCCCCGCCGTCGAGGGCTCCGATCCGTGATCGGCGGGTGACTGGATCGATGGCGAGTCCGAAATAGGTGTTGACCAAGGTGACCGCTTCGGCCCCGGCGTCGCCGGCGGCTCGAGCGATGTCGGCCAGACCGGGTCCGACGTTGGGGCTGAGTTTGGCCCAGCGGGGTCGACCGCAGGCCTCGGTTGCGGCGATGACTTCTTCGGTGAGGGCACACGAATGGGCGAAGAGTTCGTTGCCATGTTCGGTGTTGGGGCAGGAAATGTTCACTTCGACCGCAACAACAGTGGACGACGCGTCGGCCAGCATTTCCGCCGCACGTCGATAGTCGTCGGTGGTCCGACCCCAGATCGAGGCAACCACTCGCGCCCCGGTGGCCTCGAGCGCCGGCAATTCGTCTTGCAGCCAGGCTTCCACTCCTGGACCTTGGAGGCCGACCGAGTTGATCATGCCCGATGGTGTTTGGTGGACCCGCACCGGAGGGTTCCCGTGCCATGCGAAGGGGGCCAGGGATTTCACGACGACCGCGCCGATCGATGCGAGGTCGAAATAGGCATGCAGTTCGGCGCCGTGTCCGGCCGTGCCTGCCGCCGTCATCACTGGCGATGGAAACGTCAACGACCCGACTCTTGTCGAGAGATCGGGTGGTTTCATCACAGATCGGCGTGGATCGATTGGATGGAGCGAACCTGGAGCGGCGTGTCGCGCCAGTTGGCGAGGCCGCGGGCTGCAGCCCGGGCGGCGGAGAGCGTGGTGACCAGCGGAATCCCGGCCTGGGCTGCTGCCGTGCGAATGTAGGCACCGTCGGCGCGAGCGCCCCGGCCCCGGGGCGTGTTGATGACGAGTCCGATCACGCCGTCCTCGATCAGGTCGATGGCCGTTGGGCCCTGCGCCTGTTTCCCCTCGATGATCTTGGCCAGCACGCGATCGACGGTGATTCCGGCCTCAGTCAGCGCGGCGGCCGTTCCGGCCGTGGCGGCGAAGCCGAAGCCGAGATCGGCCAGGAGTTGGGCCACTTCGATGCCGGCTTCCTTGTCGCGGTCGGCGAGGGAGAAGAACACGAGGCCGGTGCCCAGTTCCAGCTCCGTACCTGCCGCCAATTGGCTCTTCACGAAGGCCAACCCGGGGCTGACGTCGATCCCCATGACTTCTCCTGTCGAACGCATTTCCGGGCCGAGAAGGGCGTCGGTTTCGGGGAACCGGTTGAACGGGAGTACGGCTTCCTTGACCGAGAAGTGTTTGGTCTTCCAGGCCGAGGTGGCCGGCAGACCTTCGGCTCGGAGCTGTTCGAGGGTGGCACCGGCCATCACCCGGGCCGCGATCTTGGCCAGGGGTCGTCCGGTGGCCTTGGCCACGAACGGGACGGTTCGGGAAGCACGTGGGTTGGCCTCGATCACGAAGACCTGACCGTCCTTGACGGCGTATTGCACGTTGATCAGGCCACAGACTTGGAGTTCGGCCGCAATCGCTCGGGTGTACTTCTCGAGGACGGCGACGGTTGCGTCGGCGAGGTTCGGAGGGGGAAGCACACAGGCTGAGTCACCGGAGTGGACGCCGGCCTCCTCGACGTGCTCCATGATGCCGCCGATGATCACGTCACCGGTGTGGTCACGAATGGCATCCACGTCGACCTCGGTGGCATCCTCGAGGAAGCGGTCGACGAGCACTGGACGTGAGGCCGACAGGCCTCCTTCGCGGCCCAGAGAACCCATGGCCGTCAGCGCCTTCATTGCGTGGGACAGATCATCGAGGTCGTAGACGATTTCCATCGCACGACCTCCGAGCACATAGCTCGGCCGGACCAGGGCGGGAAAGCCGATGCGACCGACGACCGCGGCGGCTCCGGCGTAGTCGACGGCCGTTCCTCCTGCGGGCTGAGGAATCTCCAGGCGGGCGCACAGCGATGACCACTGATCGCGATCCTCGGCGGCGTCGATTGATGCCGGCGAGGTACCGAGGATCAGTTCGGGGGGCAAGCGGTCGGCGAGTTTGAGGGGCGTCTGCCCACCCAGTGAGACGATCACCCCGATCGGCTGCTCGGCCTCGATCACGTTCATCACGTCTTCGTAGGTGAGCGGCTCGAAGTACAGACGATCGGACGTGTCGTAATCGGTCGAGACGGTCTCGGGGTTGCAGTTGACCATGACGGTTTCGAAGCCCGCCTCCCGCAGCGCATAACTTGCGTGGACGCAGCAATAGTCGAACTCGATTCCCTGCCCGATCCGATTGGGACCCGATCCCAGGATGATGATTCGAGGCTTGACCCCTGGTCGGACCTCGTCTTCGTCCTCATAGGTGGAGTAGTGGTAGGGCGTGAGGGCTTCGAACTCGGCGGCGCAGGTGTCGACGGTTTTGAAGGTGGGAAGCACGCCCAGGCTGGTGCGGGCGGCCCGGACCGACGCCTCGTCGGTGTCGAGGAGATTGGCCAGCTGCGGATCGCTGAACCCGAGCCGCTTGGCCCGGCGGAGTTCGACCGCGCTGAGTTCGCCCAACGATCGACCGACCAGCGCCGCCCGCTCCTCGCTGAGAATCGAGAGTTGATCGAGAAACCACGGATCGATCTTGGAGACGTCGTGGATCTGTTCGATGGTCATGCCTCGGCGAAGTGCCACCTCGACGTGGAACAGGCGATCGGGCGTGGCCACGCCGCATGCGGCGAGCAGCTCGGCGTCGGAAAGGTCGTCGAAGCGATCACCGGCGTCGAAGCCGAGCGAGCCCTGCTCGAGTGAGCGGCAGGCTTTCTGCACACTCTCGGGGAACGTGCGGCCGATGGCCATGACTTCGCCGACCGACTGCATGGACGTTCCGAGTTTGCCCGAGGTGCCGGGAAATTTCTCGAACGCCCACCGCGGGATCTTCGTGACGACGTAGTCGATGACCGGCTCGAAGCTGGCGGGCGTGGCCTTCGTGATGTCGTTCTCGATCTCGTCGAGTGTGTAGCCAACTGCGAGTTGGGCCGCGATCTTTGCGATCGGGAATCCGGTTGCCTTCGAGGCCAGGGCCGAGGATCGACTGACCCGAGGATTCATCTCGATGATGACTCGGCGGCCCGTGGCCGGATCCACCGCGAACTGCACGTTCGACCCGCCGGTCTCCACGCCGACCCGACGCAGGCAGTCGAAGGCGGCGTCGCGCATCTCTTGATATTCGACATCGGTGAGGGTCTGGATCGGAGCGACGGTGATGGAGTCACCGGTGTGGGTGCCCATTGGGTCGAGGTTCTCGATCGAGCAGATGATGACCTGATTGTCGTTCTTGTCTCGCATCACCTCGAGCTCGAATTCTTTCCAACCGGCGATCGATTCTTCGATCAGGATCTCGCTGATCGGGCTCGCCGCGAGTCCGTTCGCGGCGGCGATCTCGAACTCTTCGGCGGTGTGGGCCATGCCCGTGCCTCGGCCACCGAGGATGTAGGCGGGGCGGATGACGATGGGGAGCCCCACTTCGGCAACGATCTTCCGGGCCTCTTCCATCGTGTGGGCCACGCCACTGTTCGGAACCTCTTGGCCGATCTCGATCATCGCGTGTTTGAACTTGTCGCGATTCTCTGCCGTCTCGATGGCCTCGGCGTCGGCGCCGATGAGTTCGACCCCGTGGAGGTCGAGCACGCCGAGTTCGACGAGTTCCATCGCGAGGTTGAGCGCGGTCTGGCCGCCCATCGTGGGCAGCAGGGCGTCTGGCTTCTCCTGCTCGATGATTCGAGTGAGGACCGTTGCCGTGAGCGGTTCGATGTAGGTGGCGTCGGCGAACTCGGGGTCGGTCATGATCGTGGCCGGATTCGAGTTGGCCAGGATCACTCGATAGCCGTCGGCTCGCAGCACCCGGCAGGCCTGGGTTCCGGAGTAGTCGAACTCACAAGCCTGGCCGATGACGATGGGGCCTGAACCGATGACGAGGATGGACGAGAGGTCGGTGCGCTTTGGCATCAGCTGCGTTCCATGAGGGCGTTGAAGCGGTCGAAGAGGTAGGCGGAATCGTGCGGTCCGGGGCTGGCCTCGGGGTGGTGCTGGACGCTGAAGGCACGCTCGCCCCGAACGGCGAGTCCTTCGCAGACGCCATCGTTGAGGTTCACGTGGGTGACGTCGGCGACGCCGGCAATGCTGGACGCGTCGACGGCGAAGTTGTGGTTCTGGCTGGTGATCTCCACCCGGCCCGTGGTTCGGTCCTGTACCGGATGGTTTGCGCCGTGGTGGCCGAAGGGCAACTTCTCGATCGTGCCGCCGATGGCCAATGAGAGCAGTTGGTGACCGAGACAGATCCCGAAGATGGGTACTTCGCCGAGAAGCGATCGGATCGACTCGGTGGCGTAGGGAACCGTTTCGGGATCGCCCGGTCCGTTCGACAGGAAGACGCCGTCGGGTTGGCGGGCCAGGACTTCGTCGGCCGGGGTGTTGGCCGGGACGACTTCGACCGATGCGAAGCGGCCGAGGTGGCGCAAGATGTTGGTCTTGATGCCGAAGTCGTAGGCGACGATGTGGCGGGTCTCGGCCGAGCGTTCGAGACCGTGTGGATACGGTTCGGTGGTAGTGACCTGACCGACGAAATCGATGCCGGTAGTTCCGGGTTCGGCTTTGGCCGCCGCCGTGATGGCCGCGAGGTCGCCCGAGCCGAAGGCGCCGGACATGGCGCCTGAGCTGCGGAGCACGCGCGTGAGGCGGCGCGTGTCGACGGCGGCGATTCCCGACAGCTGGTGACGGCGCAGGAAGGCATCGAGGTGTTCTTCGGCCCGGTGGTTCGAATGACGGCGGGCCAGATCTCGCACGACGACACCGCGGGAGAACGTGCCGCGGCTCTCGTTGTCGAGTTGGTTGGTGCCGTAGTTGCCGATGTGGGGGTAGGTGAACGTGATGATCTGTCCGGCGTAGGACGGGTCGGTGATGATCTCTTGGTAGCCGCTGAGGGCGGTGTTGAACACGACCTCTCCCCCGGCGATCAATGTGGGGTCCTCGGCTAGGGCTCCGATTGCTTCACCCTCGAAGATGCTGCCGTCGGCCAGTACCAGGACTGCGGGCTGAATCGTCATCGTGTCACCTCGCCGTGTTCAACGACGACCTCGCCGTTGTAGATCGTGTGTCTCACCCTGCCGGTCAACTCGCGCCCTTCGAACGGTGTGTTCCGGGCCTTGCTGGCCATGTCGGCTCCCGACACCGTCCAGCGTTGCGCGAGATCGATGACGGCGAGGTTCGCCCGATTTCCGACCTCGATCGGCAGCCCGTGTCGGTCGGCCAGACCGGCGATTGCCGCCGGTTGCCAGCACAACATCGGAAGAAGTGCCTCGAGCGGCAGATCGAGCTCATCCAGGGCGATGGCCAGCGCTGTCTCCAGACCGAGCATTCCGGGAGGCGCGTCGTCGAAGGATCGCTCCTTCGAGTCGGGCGTGTGCGGAGCATGATCGGTGGCGATGGCATCAATGGTGCCGTCTCGCAGTCCATCTTTGATCGCGGCGACATCGGCCCCGGTTCGCAACGGTGGGTGGACCTTGAAGTTCGAGTCGTAGTCGGCGCAACACGCGTCAGTGAGACTGAAATGATGGGGCGTGGCTTCGGCCGTGACGGCCAGGCCCGCGGCCTTCGCCGAGCGAACCATCTCGACACTTCGTGCCGTGGACAGGTGCTGGAAGTGCACTCGAACACCGGTGAGACGGGAAAGGGCGATGTCTCGCATGACCATGAGTTCCTCGGCCTCGGCCGGCTGGCCACCCAATCCGAGACGACTCGACCACTCACCCTCGTGCATGACGCCGCCGAGGCTGAGCGCCGCCACTTCACAGTGCTGGCTGAGCACGATGGGCACACCATCGTCGGATGAGAGGCTGCCGGCGTATTCGAGTGCTCGGCGCATGAAGAGATCGTCCTGCACTCCGGTGCCGTCGTCGGTGAACATTCGCACGCCGAGTTCGGCCAGCTCACCCATCGGGGCCAGCTGCGTGCCGTTGCGACCGAGGCTGATGGCGGCCGACGGCTTGACCTCGCAGAGCGCCTCCTCGGCGAAGGTGAGCACCTGTCGGATCACGGCCGGATCGTCCATACATGGTGTGGTGTTCGGCATCGCCACCACGGCGGTGAAACCGCCTCGGGCCGCGGCCCGACTGGCGGTGAGGATCGTTTCCGCCGCCTCATTGCCGGGTTGGCGCATGTGGACGTGGAGATCGACGAATCCCGGCGTGGTCACACAGCCCGACGCGTCGATGACGCGATCGGCGTGGAGATCGGATCCGATCTCGATGATCGTGCCGGTGGCATCGTCGACGACGACATCACCTTCCCGCTCGCCGGTCTGATCCAGCAGCCGGCCTCCCTTGATGACGGTGGTGGTCACGAATCTTCTCCTTCGAACTGGCCGGGGCCGATGGTGCTGAAGAGCACGGCCATCCGTATGGGGATTCCGGCGCTGACCTGATCGAGCACCACGGCTCGGGGATCGTCGGCCACGTCGGGATCGATTTCGACACCGCGATTCATGGGGCCGGGATGCATGATCAGGGCGTCGGGCTTGAGGTGGGCGGCCCGCTCGGAGGTGAGCCCGAACAGGCGCCGGTACTCCCGGACCGTTGGAAAGAGCGCGTCGTTGATGCGCTCGTTCTGGATGCGGAGCAGATAGGCGACATCGAGTTCGCCGATGACGTCATCGAGGCTGTGGCTGACCGTGACCGGCCAGCCGACGAGCGACGCCGGCAACATTGTCTGTGGTCCGACGAGTACCACCTCAGCGCCGAGGGCACTGAAGGCGTGCGCGTTCGAGCGGGCAACCCGCGAGTGATTGATGTCGCCGCACAGCGCAATTCGTTTGCCCTCGAGTGAACCGAGCCGCTGGCGAATCGTGTAGGCATCGAGCAGCGCTTGGGTGGGGTGCTGATGCCAACCGTCGCCGGCGTTGATCACCGCCGCATTGGTCCATCGGCTGATCTGACTGGGAACGCCCGAGCTGCGATGACGCACCACGATGGCATCGACCCCCATTGCGGAGATGGTTTCGACGGTGTCTCGCAGCGACTCGCCCTTGGTCAACGAGGACTGGCTGACCGAGAAGTTGACGACGTCAGCGCTGAGTCGTCGGGCGGCGAGATCGAAGCTGGTGCGGGTTCGGGTGGAATCTTCGAAGAAGGCCAGCACCACGGTTTTGCCTCGGAGGGCCGGCACCTTCGGAACGTCTCGTTCAAGGACTCGAGCAAAGTGATCGGCCAGATCGAGGAGATCGGTGAGATCGTCAGCGTCGAGATGATCAATGGAGAGCAGGTGTCGCACCGCTACTTCTCCATTTCGCCCAGATCGACACCATCGATCGTGGCGTTCACGGCCTCGTCTTGGCGGGTCGGAAGGTTCTTGCCGACGAAATCGGGACGAATCGGCAGCTCACGGTGACCTCGGTCGACCATGACAGCCAGTTCGACGGCACGAGGGCGCCCTTGGTCCATGATCGCGTCGAGGGCTGCTCGGATCGTGCGTCCGGTGAACAGCACGTCGTCGACGAGCACGACGACCTTCCGGCTGATGTCGAACGAGACCTCGGTGGCGGCCTCGGGCAGCACCGGTCGCAAGTTGATGTCGTCGCGGTAGAAGGCGACATCGAGTCGACCGACCGGAACGGTGACACCCTCGATGTCGGCCAGGGCCGTGGCAATGGCATCGGCGAACGGGACACCTCCCGTTTGTAGGCCGATGATCACGACATCTTCGAGTCCCTTGTTGCGCTCGATGATCTCGTGGGCCATTCGTCGCACTGCCCGCTGAACGGCTTCCGCGTCGAGAACCTGGATCCGGGGAACAAAAACGCCCCCGTACGGGGGCGTGCGTCGTCGCTCGCGTTCTGCCAAAACTTTCCTCCCATACCGTGCCGGACTCACAGGACCGGCTTCACGGACAAACTCCTCCGAGGACTCTAGAAGATGGGGCTCGGAGTTCCTACCAACGCGGAGCGGGCTCCGGCCAGGAGGGCCAGCAGGTCGGTGGTGGCGGTGACCATCTGGAATCCCATCTCGATTCGGCTTTGGACGAGGGCTGGTGTGCCGTGGATTCCAGCCGGGATGCCGGCCTTCTTGCAGGCCGCCACGATGGTGGTGAGCGCGTCGATGAATGCAGGGCTGTCGTCATTGTTTCCTGGCGGCAGACCGAGGGTGCGCGACAGGTCGGCCGGCCCGACATAGATGGCGTCGATACCGGGCACGGCGAGAATTTCGTCGATTCGTTCGACGGCCTGCACGGTTTCGATCATGGGTATGCAGAGGATTTGGTCGTTGGCTGCGGTGCCGTAATCGGCTCCGAGGGCGATCGCGGCTCGGATGGGTCCGTGGCTCCGAGAACCCTTGGGTTGGTAGAAACAGGACGAGACAGCTTGCTCGGCCTCGGCCACCGAATTGACCATCGGGATGATCACCCCCATCGCCCCCGCGTCGAGCACCTTGCCGATGATGCCTGGCTCATTCCACGGGACACGCACGAGGGGAACGGCGTCCGAACGCTGAATGGCCTGGAGGATCGGCGGCACCTGGTGGTAATCGATCAGGCCGTGCTGCATGTCGATGTTGAGATAGGCGGCGTCGAGGCTGCCGAGATGTTCGGCGCCGTACGGGTCCGGCAGCGTGAGCCAGAGGCCGATCGTCGGTTTGCCGCTCTGCCATGCCGTTTTCAAGGTGTTCGTTCTCACCCGACGGACCTTAGACCTCAGAACCCCAGACCCCAGACCTCAGAACCCAGACCCCAG
>JBBKXQ010000192.1:0-3101 GCA_037969565.1 Acidimicrobiales bacterium
CGAGTCCGAACGTCCCGGCGAAGTTGCCGCCCTGGTCCTGGATGTTCGGACTCGCGTTGAACTGATCGGTGTGCCAGTTGGAGAGGAAATGCCCGGCCTCGTGCGCCGTGATGTTCCCGACTGCGATCCCGATCAGATCGATGATCGACGCCGATGGGTCGAGTTCGATTTCGTTGAGATCGACGTCCGATGGGAATGGCCCGGTTCCGCTCAGCAGATCGAGAAGGGTGACGGCGGACTCTTCGCTTTCGAAATCGCCGACGTCGATCGACTGGGCAATCCCAATTGTCCCGATCCCGAGCTCTTCGATGGTGCCTCCGACGATGAGCCGACTGACGTACTGGTCGCCCCAACGGTCGGGGTGATCTCGGCTGTTCAGGATCTCGATGTCGAACGCTCCTGGCCCGTCGCCCGCATCGCGGTCGCCGTTGCCGCCGAAAGCCCGAACGTCGGCCGACAAGGATTCTTCGACAGCAGCGAGAATCGCGTCGATGACGGCGTCCTCGTCGCTCGGAGACAGACCCCACGCGGGCAGGAAAGAACTCAGCGGCGACAGCGGCACTTCGAATCCGAATTCCCCACCGAAGAAGATGCCAGGGTCGATCAAGGCTCCGTCGAAGTCGACGAAGACCGCCTGCGTCGCATTGCCAGTTCGCTCTTTGGCCGGCCGGAACGCTCGAAGATCAACCTCGTAGTCTGCGAGCGCGCCTACGGAAAGGGCGTACGTTCCGGCTGATTCCACCACGAACGAAGCCGAGGCGTTCCCGCCCCCGGGGAGCGGTGAGACCACGGGGTGGATGAACGTTGCGTCCTGGGACGACCCGATCAGCAGCGTGCCATCCTCTCCGTACAGCTCGAGCCGGAGACCACCGCCACGGACCGTGGCACCGACGATGTCGCCCGCACGCAGGTCGAAGCTGTAGAAGTCGACATCCAACGGCGGCAGCACTGAGAAGGTCACATCGTAAACGCCTTCACTGCCCACTTCGCCAGTGACACTGGG
The DNA here is from genome assembly GCA_037969565.1 of Acidimicrobiales bacterium. Taxonomy (GTDB): domain Bacteria; phylum Actinomycetota; class Acidimicrobiia; order Acidimicrobiales; family SZUA-35; genus SZUA-35. The sequence continues at coordinate 1,004 of JBBKXQ010000192.1, forward strand.
GCTCGCCGGATCGGTCGCGTCCTCGGGAACGAACGCCCCGAATCCCCCCACCGACACGAAATAATCGCCGTCCACCGGCACCGTGAAGATCAGGAAGCTGTCGAAGCTGGTCGAGTCGTCGTCGTTGACCGCGATTTCGAACGGTGCAAGATCCGGGTTCCACACTGCAATGAACGGGTCGAGGTCACCGAACGGATCGGGTGTGTCGACATCGATGACAAGGTTCTGACCCTGGGTCAAGCCGGAGAAACGGAAGAAGTCGAAGTCGGGTGGGCCATTCGGTTCCGGTTCGTCACCGATCACGCCACTGCCCATTGCTGAATCGCCCACCGACAGCGGTACGGCGGTCGCCGTGCCGAGCGAGCCGTCCAGCTCGACGATCGAGATCTCGGACGCGTTGCCGGCGGGAATGGGGACGGTGGTGCCTCTGATCTCGGCAGCCGACTTGGAGCCGGGCCCAGTACCGAATCGGCGGATCCTTTCGGCGTCGATCTGGCTGTCATTCGTCGAGGCCCCGATCAATTCACTCTCGACAACCCTCAGCCCCTGACGGGGTGCACCGGGTGCTTCTTTGCTGGCTCGAGTCTTGCCGGCCGCATTCAAGTACAGGTTCCACCCCGTGATATCTCCGGCCTGTTCATCGGGCAGGAGTGACAGATACGGGTTCGGGGAATTCGGCGCCACGAGACGGGGTTCGTACACCGCCTTCGCGGCCGGAGTCTCCGATCGGCCGGCCGCAGCCGACGAAGCGACCACCGTGGTGGCCCCTCCGACGAACAGTGCTGCCGCCAATGTCGCACGCCGAGCGCCTCGCCAACCTTGATCCGAACCAACGCTGTGGAAAGATCTCATCGCAATCCTCCGGTTCGCCGCCGCATATCGACGGCGAGTCCATGTTCTCATATCGGTCAACACGACCAAGACAGACGTGTCGATCCCAGCGGTGTCGGAAGCAACCCTGGCGCATCGCCGCCGTCTTATCACTCGCGCGAATCACATGTGACCGGTGCACCGATCGGGTGCTCACACGGTTTGGAACGGTTCAGGCGATGGTTGGAACGCGACGTGGTCTGTTCATCGGGGCGCTCGTGGCTGTTGGGTACACGGTGTTGGCAGTGAACCCGTTGTCGACGTCGCGGTATCGGGAACGGCACTCGACCTCGGGTGCCAAGTCCGACCCGGGTGACGCCAAGGTGCTCGCCGATCTGGCCCGCACCGACGCCCACAACCACCGCCCAGTGGCTGGTGACAGCGAACTCGCCGAGGCAGTCAAGGTGCTGGCTCGGGCGCACCAGACGATGATCTGGTCCCGGCAACGCCAGACCAACCAGCTGCGCTCGACGCTGCGAGAGTTCTACCCGGCCGCTCTCGAAGCCTTCGACAACCTGGCCGGACGCGATGCGCTGGCAGTGTTGGCGATCGCCCCGACCCCGACCATCGGCAAGCTGTTGTCGCGCTCGAAGATCGCCGCCGCGTTGCGCCGAGGTGGCCGGCAACGCCGCATCGACGAACGCACCATCGAGATCCAGACCGCGTTACGCACCGAGCAGCTCGAAGCGCCCACCCTGGTCGCCGACGCGATGGGCGCCAGCGTCGCCGCGCTCGTGGCGGTGATCGCCGAGATGCAGACCCAGATCGACCGGCTCGAGACCGAACTGGCCGACCGTTTTGAACAACACCGCCAAGTCTCGCAAGAACTACTCCGGCATGTCACCCATCACCCGCGCATCAGGCAAACAGCACATCGTGCTGGCCCGCTACGCCCGCAACCGGCGCCTCGCCGACGCCGTACATCCGTCTCGTGACCCTGATGGCCTGCTACCAGTGGGCCTTTGCGACACTCACGGCCAGCCCCGGAGCGCGCTGCTTCTACGACCAACGCCGAGCCGCCGGCGACACCCACAGCCGAGCCCTACGCACCCTCGCCAACCGCCTCGTCGGCATCCTCCACGGTTGCCTCCGACACCACACCATCTACGACGAACACACCGCCTTGGCACACCGCAACAACATTGCCGCTTGACACCCACCGACGTGGGATGTCTAGGAGCAACAGTCATGGAAAAATGACGAACCGACCGGAGGGGCCGGTCGGTTC
>JBBKXQ010000193.1:0-9817 GCA_037969565.1 Acidimicrobiales bacterium
TCGATGTACGCACAACGGAAGAACATCCAGATCACCTCGCTCTCGGTCGAGTATTCCTACGACAAGGTGCACGCCGACGACTGCGAGCAGTGCGACGACTCGCATTCCGGAATGATCGACCGCGTCACGTCTCGAATCTTCATCGACGGCGACTTCGATGACACCGTCAGAGCGCGCCTGGAGCAGATCGCCCAACGGTGTCCGGTTCACAAGACGCTCGAGAAGGGCATCGTGTTCGACGAGACCGTGTTCGCCGGCTGAGCAACTCCGCCGCACGGTTCCCGAGCCATCCGTCAGAGGACGCATCGCCGAGGCGATCTCCACCGCCGTGCTACCGTCACGAACGTATGTTCGCCACCGTCTCCGAGATGCTCACCGCAGAACTGAACCCGGAACAACGGGCCGCCGTTTTTCACGACCACGGCCACCTGCTCGTTGTCGCTGGTGCCGGCACCGGAAAAACGAAAACCCTCGCCAGTCGGGTCATCCGTCTGTTGGATGACGGTGTCGATCCGAACCGCGTCTTGTTGTTGACATTCACCCGACGAGCGGCCACCGAAATGCTGGGCCGTGTGAAGGCGGCGTCGCCCAACCGGTCGGCTGGCCAGGTTTGGGGCGGCACGTTTCATTCCACCGCCAACCGGTTGCTGCGCTCATTCGGCAAAGGGGCCGGGCTCTCGTCGAACTTCACGGTGCTCGATCAGGGCGACAGCGCCGACCTCTTCGGCATCGTGCGTACCGACCTCGGATTCGGCGAACGAGGCAAGCGTTTTCCGAAGAAGGAAACCGTCGCCTCGGTTTACTCGCGGATGGTCAACAGCCAGGCCAAACTCGACGACGTACTCGATCATGACTTCCCGTGGGTGGCCGAGCACGCCGACGATCTCCGGGCCATTTTCGACGGCTACACCAAACGCAAACGGGCAAACCAGGTGCTCGACTACGACGATCTCCTCCTCTACTGGCGGGGCATCACCGCCAGCCCGGCCGGTGGGGCCCTTCGCGATCTGTTCGATCACATCCTGATCGACGAGTACCAGGACACGAACCCGATCCAGGTCGACATCATTCGCGGGATGTGCGGCCCGTCCACCACGGTGTGCGCCGTCGGCGACGATGCCCAAGCGATCTACGGATTCCGGTCGGCGACGGTCGAGAACATGTGGAACTTCGCGCAGCACTTCGGCCAGCCCGAGCAATCGCTCCACCCCCATCGCGCAACACTCGAGAGTCGGCCGAGCCCGGGCGCCACGACGATCACGCTCGAGCAGAACTACCGGTCGACCATGCCGGTGTTGGTCGTCGCCAACGCCGTTCTGGCCCAGGACCTCACCGATGCGAGTGGCAGCAGCACCGCCGAAGCCTCGAGCAGCGGCGCCCATTTTCGAAAGGAACTCTGGTCGACTCGGGCGACGGGTCCAGCCCCCTCACTCAATACGCATCACGACGAGGGCGACCAGAGTCGGCGGGTAGCCGAAGAGATTCTCGACGCACGCGAACGCGGAATCGATCTACGGGAGCAAGCTGTGCTGTTTCGGGCCGGCCATCACGCCGACCATCTCGAACTCGAACTCACCCGACGAGACATCCCCTACGTGAAGTATGGCGGGCTCAAATATCTCGAAGCGGCGCACATCAAAGACCTACTCGCCCTGCTCCGAATTCTCGACAACCCCCAAGACCAACTGGCATGGCACCGTGTCCTCGGAACACTCGACGGAGTCGGTCCGGCAACGGTTCGGCGGCTCACCGACGAACTCGGGTTGGAGCAAACGAACGTCGACTCCCTCCACGAACTCCTGCATCGCGACATCCGGTTTCCCAGCGCAGCCCGTGAACAGTCGTCCGAACTGCTGCTGTGTCTGGCCGATTGCCTCGACCCTGCCGTGGCGCCCTCCGAAGAAGTGCACCGACTTCGTTCGTTCTGCGAACTCGTCTTCCCGAACCGCTACGAGAATGCCATGGCCCGACTCGCCGATCTCGACCAACTCGCAGCAACCGCTCGGCAGTACGCCACCCGGAGTCGATTCCTGGCCGAACTGACACTCGATCCACCCAGCAAAACCGGTGATCTCGCTGGACCGCCCCACAAGGACGACGACTGGCTCACCCTCAGCACGATCCATTCGGCCAAAGGCGGCGAGTGGCGAGCCGTCCATCTCCTGCATGCCGCCGACGGCAACATTCCGTCCGACATGGCCATCGGCGACAAGTCCGGTATGGCCGAGGAGCTGCGGCTGCTCTATGTGGCCCTCACCCGGGCCAAGGACGAGCTCCATGTGCACGTCCCACTCCGGTATCACGTCAACCGCCACGGGCACGACGACAAACATCTCTACGCTCAGATGAGCCGGTTCCTCGAGCCCGTCCGAAGCCTGTTCACCGAAACAGGCAGTCGGTCAACGAACGAGATGTCCCTCGACCTCGACGTCCTCGACACGGTCGGTGTCGCCGACGAAGTCGAAGCCATGCTCACTTCTCTCTGGTCCTGAGACCGCACCGGGTCACCAAACTGTCTCACGTAGCCCCCACCGCGCTGAACCGGTTGCGGCCTGGCCGGGGTGTGGGGATCAGTCGAGCGGGGGGAAGCGGGTGCGAGGTCCGGCGTCGAACCAGTCCATGTGATTTCTCACGTATTCGTTGGCTGCATCTCGTCGAGGCTCGTGATCCCACGAGATCAACGGCCCGACACTCATGGCGGCGTGCAGCGTTCGCCTGGCCCGTTGCGAGGCGAGCACGCGCCGGCGAAGCGCTCCGCTGTCCCACCGAGTCCGCGCTTCCGCTGCGAATGCCGCCGCCAGTGCTTCATGCTCGGGATCATCAGCAAGGTTCAACCGCTCGTCGGGATCGGATTCGATGTTGTAGAGCAGCGGCGGATCGGTGTCGCAGTGGATGTACTTGTGGGCGCCGCGTCGAATCATGAAAATCGGGTGCGAGGTCATCTCGCCGCAGTACTCACCGAACACTGCATCGCCGTTGCTTCCGGCGCGCCCTGCCCCACCACCGACCACGTCCCACAAGCTGCGGCCGGCGAGGTCGGCCCCCAATTCGGGAATTGCGGTCGTCCTCCCGTCGGAGGCAATGTCCAACACTGTGGGCAGAACGTCGAGGTGTGACACGACATCACCGATGATGCCTCCGAGGACGCCGGCACCGATCCCGGGTCCGGCGATGACGAACGGCACTCGGGCCGAGCGTTCGAAGAACGACATCTTGAACCACGACCCCCGCTCGCCGAGCATGTCACCATGGTCGGAGGTGACGATCACGACCGTGTTGTCCAACTGCCGCGTCTCCTCGAGGGTGGAGACAAGAGCACCGATCCAGCTGTCGAAGTAGCTCGTATTGGCGTAGTAACCGTGCCTCGAGTTGCGAACATGTTCTTCGGTGTGACCCACGGTGTCGCTCTGGATCCCCGCCCGAATCCGCTTCGTGTGAGGGTCGAGCGCAGCGAGGTCGACCTCGGTCGGGAGGTCGATCGCATCATGGTCGTAGCGATCCCACCACTCGGGCCTGGACACGTAGGGATCGTGAGGATGGATGAACGACGCCACCATGAAGAACGGACGGTCGTCGTTGTCCCGGGCGAAATCGAACAGGCGACGACGAGCGTTGAACCCCACTTCCTCGTCGTACTCGATCTGATAGGTGATGACGGCTTGGCCCGCCTCATGGAGCGTGTCCATGCCGTGGTACCACTTGTCGAGACGGGTGCCCGCATCTTCCCAGTTCGGTGTCCAGGCGAAGTCGGCGGGATAGATGTCGGTCGTCAGACGTTCATCGAAACCGTGCAGTTGATCCGGGCCCACGAAGTGCATCTTTCCCGAGAGCGACGTGCGGTAACCCATGAGGCGCAGGTAGTGCGCCATCGTGGGTACCGAGGCCGGGAACTCTGACGCGTTGTCGAACGCGCCGATGGCCGACAACGCCTGGCCCGAGAGAAACGTGAAGCGGGCCGGGGCACAAAGGGGCGAGTGGCAATAGCCGGCGTCGAACATGACCCCGCGCTCGGCGAGGGCATCGAGATGAGGCGTGCGGACGACAGGATGGCCGTAGGTGGATGTGAAGTGTGGGGCCAGTTGGTCGGCCATGACGATCAGGATGTTGGGCTGGGTCACGGGTGCCTCTGGTGATTGGGACGATTTGCGGTGGCGGCATGGCGGAGCGAGCCCTGGCCAGAGGTTCGGACACGACACTGTGATAGCACCGTGGAGCTAGCGTGGCCGAGTGGTCACGCGCACGATCAGCATTCCCGCCACACTCCGCATGGCCGAAACCGTCCGAGGGGCCAAGAACCCGGTGATGGTCGGTCCAACCGAAACCTGGTGGAGCACTCGTACCCCCGACGGCACAGGCACGGTCCTACTCGAACGACGGTCCGACACGGTCGTCATTGCCGAAGCCTGGGGCGACGGTGCGGCCTGGCTCCTCGACCAGGCGCCAAGGCTGCTCGGCTCCGACGACGACCTGACGGGATGGGAGCCCAAGGGCGCCATCGCCGATCTTTGGCAGAGCAACCCTTTCCTGCTTTCGCGATCCGACCGACCGTGGGACGCGCTCGTCGGCGGGATTTTCGGCCAGAAGGTCCAAGTCACCAAAGCGGTGCAGAGTCGACGGCTCCTCGCTCGCCGCTTCGGTGATCCCGCTCCGGGGCCGCGGCAGGGATGGGTCCTGCCCGGACCCGACGTGGTCGCCCAAATGGCGTACTACGAATTCCACGCCCTCGGTGTCGAGCGGAAACGGGCCGAGATCCTGATCCGTACCGCCAAAGAACTCCGCCGTCTATCCGCCCTCAGCAGCCAGCCGCCAGCAGCGGTGAAGGCGCGGTTGGAACGAATCAGAGGAATCGGCCCGTGGACGACGGCGATGGTGACAGCCGCTTCGATGGGAGACCCCGATGCGGTCCCGGTCGGCGATTATCACATCCCGAACAACGTGGCCTGGACGTTGGCCGGCGAGCCACGGGGCACCGACGAGCGGATGCTCGAACTCCTCGAGCCCTACGCAGGCCATAGGTGGCGGGCCATCCGGCTCCTGAAGGCAGCGCCGAGTCCGCCGAAGTACGGACCGAGATTATCGCTGACGTCCGACGGTATGACTCGGGGACGCTGATTCCCGATTCAACCGCTGTGGGGCTACGCCGCGATCAGATTTCGCCGAGGACCCGATCGAGGTAGGTGTTCCGGAAGGTCCCGGATGGGTCGAGCTTTGCCCTCATCTCGGCGAATTGGTTCCACATCGGATAACGCGGAGCGAGTGATTGGTGGTCTTGGTAATGAAGCTTGCCCCAATGTGGTCGGCCCTCATAGTCATTCATGATCCGCTCGACACCCTGGAAGTAGGAGTCGTAGGACGTGCCCTGATACATGTGCACGGCGATCCAAGCCGACGTTCGTCCTTGAGCGGTGGACAGCGGAATGTCATCGGCCGCGGAGACTCGGCATTCCACCGGAAAGAGGATCGGCGATCCGAGGTCCTTGGTGAACTGACGGACGCGCCGGAAGGCCTCGGGCAACGCCTCGACCGGAATGCCATATTCCATCTCGTAGAACTTCACGTGGCGGGGGCTGGCGAAAACCCGATCGCTGCGGTCGATGAGTTCCCGCTCGGACACACCCGAACTCACAATCTTCGCCACCGTGGGCACCGACCTCGGGAAGCGGCGTCCGATGCGACAGACGGCCCCGAAGGCCACGTTCTCGGCCAATATCTTGTCTCGGAAGTAGGCCAGCTTCGACGGTGGCTCAGCGATCCGATCGGTGCGGTTGTTCCGTTTCACCTGAGCCCGTCGGGTTCCCGGAATCCAGAAGAACTCGAAGTGATCGTTCTCGGCCGTCTCCTCCGGGAAACCGTCGAGGAGATCGTCGAGCGCCTCTACTGATTCACGCACATGCAGATTGAAGGCGGGCACGCATTGGATCGTGACCTTGGTGACGATGCCGAGTGCCCCGATTCCGACTCGGCCAACGGTCAACATCTCCGAATTCGTTTGCTCATCGCACCAGACGATCTCACCCGTACCCGTCACGATCTCCATTCCCACGATGGTGTTGGCGAGGTTGCCGAGGGCCAGCCCGGTGCCATGTGTGGCCGTGGCGATCGCCCCGGCAACCGACTGATAGGCAATGTCTCCGAGGTTGGGCATGGCAAGGCCGGCTTCGGCCAAGATCACGTTCAGCGCCTCGAGGCGAATGCCAGCCTGAACGGTGACCTGCTGTCGATCGCGATCAACACTCTCGATTCGGTCCATCCGGTCGAGCGAAAGCAGAACACCGTTGGTGAGCGCAGCAGCCGTGAACGAGTGACCTGCTCCGACTGCCTTCACCCGCTGACCCTGCTCATGGGCCCGAGTGACGATCGCCGCGACCGTCGCCGTGGACGAGGGCGAGTGCCGCTCAGCCGGCAGGCAGACCTGGTTGCCCGCCCAGTTGCGGAATTCCTTCACGGCCATCTTCTTCACAGAACCAACCTCGCTGCCACGGACCGAGATCGCCTCGGAACCAACATCATCTCAGCACTCGACCTCGACAGCGAAACGCATTGGCCGGGCTCAGGCTCGCCGTCCTCGTCAACGGAGGCGGCCAGCCGACGGAGCGGAGCTGACAGATCAGGTCGTGCGGACGACCATGACCGAACAATTGGCTTGATGGGCCACGGCGTTCGGGACACTTCCGAGAAAGAAGCGCCGAGCCCCGGTCATGCCGCGGCTACCCACCACGATCAAATCAGCGTCGACCGAATCGGCCACGCCCAGCACGGCCTCAGCGCCACTCAGCTGCTCCACATGGGTGCGCACCACGACACCGGCGGCCCGGATGCTGGCGGCCTGCTGCTCGAGTTTGGCATCGAGTTCGTCGAGTGCATCGGCCGAAAGCACGAATGCGGCATCGAATCCGCCGAGGGCTCCGCCGGCCGAGACCATCGCGCTGCCGACGCCGTAGACGAGGTGGAGTTCGGCCCCGGTGAGGCCGGCCAGGAGCCGTGCCTGCTCGACCGCTTGTTGCGCCGTGGCCGAACCATCCGTCCCAACCACAATGCGTTGATACATGGCGTGCCCTCCCGTGCCTCGACGTTCGTTGACATCCACCATTTCTACTGACGTTGGCGGCGCGAGGGCGACGCTACCGGGGCGTCCACGGCCTGTCGAGCGGAACGCGGCTTCGTGAAGGTCCGACTGAATTCCGCTCTGGGTCAGACCGTCCCGACGAGTTCTTGGTCGATCTCGGCAGTGACTTCGGGCGCCGGATTTCCGGCGAGGCCGCTCGTCGCCTCGCGCATAGAACCCGATTTGTTCCGCGGCGGCGCAGATCCCAACGAGAGTGTTCCCTGCCACCCGACCAGGCGAAGGTGGCGTAGCACCGCCTCGATGAACAGGCCGACGCCGAGCATCTCGAACAGTTCCTCGACGTGTGAAACCCCGCCCGACGCCGAGGTCCCCCAACCCTGCTCGATCACGACGCCGGATGCCATTTCGAGGACGATGGCCCCCGTGATGAAGACGATCGCGCTCACAGTCATGAGCAGTCCGACGGCCGGATCGAGGTGGAGAAGCCAGCGCCAATACACCGCAGCGATGATCAGAACGAACGGTATGGCCGCCACCACCCACGCGAAGTGGAAGGCCCCTCCCGCCACGACTGAGTCGTCCAACGGTCCATTCAATTTCTCATGAAACGTCGCCGTCTCGTCGATCGACATCAGCCCGAAGCCCACGGAGAGGACGCGCCAATACGCCCTCCGACCAGGACCCGAGTTCATGGTGCAATGAGAACCGGCCACCCAGAGCAGAATCGCCGCGATCAACAAGATCATCGACGAGAACCATGTCGGGACCGTTCCATCAGGCACGACGTTGAAGGCGCCGGCCATTTCTGCGATGAACGTTCCATCGGCCGAGTCGGTCGCAACCTCGACCACGTTGAGACCAGCGCTGAGAAGCGTGAGGAAGACCGCTCCCCTCAGAACACCGAGAGCCAACCGCTCTCGTGGAATCCAAAGCACGATTCTCTCATTTCTCGTCTGGCGAGCAACGCTCCGCCGACGAAACGTATGGCCCGTCGGACCAACCAACAATGAGCATTCCGACTCATTTCCGGGCCGACCGCTCGACGCCCGGTCGGCCGTCCCTGCGTGGTTCCCCGATCCAGGAACTCTTCGAGTGCCCTTCTCCCGGAGGGGCGCGCTACAACATCGGCATGCACGTTGGAATTGTTGGAGCAGGATTGGCCGGCCTCGCAGCCGCAACAGAACTCGGGAACGAGGGTCACGAAGTGACAGTCTTCGAGGCCGGCGACGGCCCCGGGGGACGGGTACGCACCGATTTGATCGACGGCTACCGACTCGATCGCGGCTTCCAAATCCTGCTCGATGCGTACCCTGAGTGTCGTGAACTGCTCGACTACGACCGGCTCGACTTGCACAGGTTCAAGCCCGGAGCGCTGATCCGCTACGGCGGCGCCTTCCACCGACTCGGCGACCCACTCCGGGAGCCAGCTCAACTCTGGTCCACGCTTCGATCACCAATAGGGTCACCGGCCGACAAACTCCGAGTCTTGGCCTTTCGGATGAACGTCAGCCGCGGCTCCGTCGACGATCTTTGGGACGGGGTCGGAACAACAGCCATCCACCGCTTCGAACGAGCCGGTTTCAGCCCGAAGATGATCGAGCGATTCCTCCGACCCCTCTTCGCAGGGATCACCCTCGATCCGGAACTGCAAGGCAGCAGCCAAGTCGTCAACTTCGTCTTTCGGATGCTCTCCACGGGCGACGCCGCGGTACCGGCACGAGGCATGGGCCAGATTTCGGACGTGCTGGCGTCGGCGCTCCCCGACAACACGATTTCGTACCAGGCAAGAGCGTCAGCGGTGAGCACCACCACCATTGCCATCGAAGGTGGCAGCGAGTCGACCTTCGACGCCGTGATTCTCGCCACCGATGCCAGCGAGGCGGCCCGGCTGGCCGGCTCTCCCGACCCGGGATGGAACGGGGTGACCAGTGTCTGGTTGGCGACCGAAACGCCACCGATCCAAGAACCGTTGCTGGTTCTGAACGGCGAGGGATCGGGCCCCATCAACTCGCTCGCCCCGATGAGCGTGGTCAGCGCCGAATACGCCCCGGCCGGTAAACACTTGTTGGTCATGTCGACTCCGTCGACCGAACCCGGAATTGCGCAGGCGATGCGAGCTCAGCTTCGAGAGTGGTTCGGAGCGGTCACCGACACCTACGAAGAACTGAGAATCGACCGAATCGAGAAGGCACAACCGAAGCAGCTACCGGGCCACGACGCCCGCCCCGCTCTCGAGATCAACGGGTTGTGGATCGCCGGTGACCACCGGCGCGATGCGTCGATCAACGGGGCCATCGGTTCGGGCCGAGCCGTCGCTCGCGCGCTGCTGTCGAACTGACCACTGTCGAACTGACCACTGTCGAACTGACGAGAAGGGCCGGCTCGTCAGGGTCGTTTGCGGCCCAGAAAACCGGCCCAACCATCGGGAAAGGTCAGATCGGCATAACTCGACAGGACGACAACATCGAACCCCACCACGAGCAGGCGTTCGGTGATCACCTCCGGAGAGTACAGACGCTGCTCATGCCGTTCGACGCTCCGCCGCCACGAGTCACCCACGCGCCGAAACAGCGACACGTCGCGGGTGAGTGAACCACCGTCTGCCGCCCCGATCGTTGTTGCGAACAACTCCCAATCCGGCCCTTCGAAACGATCGTGCCGAATCTCACCGGCACCAATACGCGAAGGACCCGCGGCGTCGAGCATGAGGAGTCCACCGGGCACGAGGGCGTCATGGATCCGGGAGACCAG
>JBBKXQ010000194.1:0-5480 GCA_037969565.1 Acidimicrobiales bacterium
GCTCCGCTCAGCGCTCACCCGCATCCGACCCACCACCTCAGCGCGACCCTCCTCCGTCGGCATCGCCTGACAACTAATCACATTTGCTTCGCTCCGCTCAGCGCTCACCCGCATCCGACCCACCACCTCAGCGCGACCCTCCTCCGTCGGCATCGCCTGACAACTAATCACATTCAGTTGCGAGCGTGACCTCAGAGGTTGATTTCGCGGTCGATTCTCAGGTTGTCGAGGAAGGCGCGATCGTGGGTCACGACCACGAGCGTGCCGTCGAACCGGGAAAGGGCCGACTCGAGTTGTTCGATCGCTTCGACGTCGAGGTGGTTGGTCGGCTCATCCAACACGACGGTGTTCACGCCACGAATCTGGAAGATCGCGAGGTTGGCCCGAGTCCGTTCACCCGGAGAGAGTTCGCTCGTGGGGCGAGCGACGTGAGCCGACCCCAAACCGAACTTCGCCAACGTGGTTCGACAATCCACCAGCGTGGCGCCGGTCGCCGCCTCCACTGCGTCGAGCAACGACGCACAATCGTCGCCCAGTCCCCGGCGCTGATCGAGCAGGCCCAGTGTCACACTCGCACCGATGCGGCGGGTGCCCTCGATGATTGGTTCGTCACCGAAGAGCGCTGACACCAGGGTGGTCTTGCCTGCGCCGTTGGGCCCGGCGATGTGCACTCGTTCGCCGGATCGGATCTCGAGCGTGATCGGGCCCAACCGAAAATCGCCCCGTCGAAACACCGCACCCGCCAGTTCCACCACGACATCGCCCGAACGGCCGGCCTCACCGAACTGGAATTCCAAACGCCAAGGCTCCCAAGGCTTGTCGAAAACCTCCAACCGATCGATCGCTCGTTCGGTCCGGCGTGCCTTCCCCGCCAGTTTCTCGCTGGACTCGACCCGGAAGCTCTTCAGGATCTTGTCGTTGTCGGGCATGTTGTTCTTGGCCCGGGCGACACCCGTCGTCGCCCATTCCCGCTCGGTTCGGGCCCGCTTCTCCAGCCGTCCCTTTTTAGTCTCGAAATCATCGAAGCGGCGCTGCTCGTGAGCCTTCGCAATCGCCCGTTCCTCTTGGAAGGCCGTCCAACCGCCCTCGAAACGCTGGACCGTGCCGAAGTGGCTGTCCAGATCGATCACAGAACTGACGGTTCGTTCGAGAAATCGACGATCGTGGGACACGACGACGAACGGACGATTCGAGCCGAGGAGTAGCGCTTCGAGACGCTCGAGGCCCTGCAGATCCAGGTTGTTGGTCGGCTCGTCGAGCAGCATCACATCGAACTGGGCCAGCAGGATCGTGGCCAGTCCGACCCGGCCCTGCTCTCCTCCGGAGAGAGTGTGAACCGGTTGGCTCGCCTTCGCCGGGTCGAGTCCCAGCTCGGCCAGGGTGGGATGCAGACGATCGTCCAGCGTGGCCCCACCCAGATCGAGCCACCGTTGGAGGGCCAAGTCGTATCGATCAGCGACCTCGCCACCCTCGGCCAGCGCCGCCGTCACCAACTCCAACTCGTCGGCTGCGGCTGTGATGCCGAGCTGTCGTTCGATCAACGTTCGAGCCGACTCGTCGGGTTCGGCACGAATTTCCTGGCGCAGCAGACCGACGGACGCAGTCGCCGGAACCAGACGAGCCACCCCTGATGTCGGTTGGAGGATGCCGGCCCCGACTTCCAGCAGGGTGCTCTTTCCCGCCCCGTTGGGACCCGTGAGTCCGACCCGATCTCCGGGTCCGACCGTGACCGAGACCTCACGAAGAATGATCTGATCCGGACGTTCGAAGGTGACGTTGTCGAGGTGGAGCTGGGCAGAGACGCTCACGAGGTGCCTTTCGATCCCGGTCGGTGAAATCGCAGGTCAGTGAAATTCGCAGGCACAACGTACCCCCGAGAATGCGGTGCGACTGGCGAATTTCGGCTGGACAGGCCACCATCTGCGTCATGCGAGCATGGCACGTAGCAGAACTGGGCGAACCAATCGATGTGATGGAGTTGGTCGACGTCGACGATCCATCACCAGCGGCCGGTCAGGTCGTCATCGACGTGGGCGCCGTGGGGGTGAGCTTTCCCGAACTCCTCACGATTCGCGGCGGCTATCAGGTGAAACCACCGCTGCCGTTCACCCCTGGTAACGAAGTTGCCGGGATCGTGTCGGCCTTGGGTGACGGAGTGAGCAATCTCGCCATCGGTGATCGCGTGGCGTTCATGGGATCGGGAGGCCTCGCAGAGAAAACGGTGGCCCGAGCCGAGGGTTGTTTCAAGCTGCCGGATGACATCAGCATGGCGAAGGGCTGCTGCCTCATTCTCAACTATGGAACCACCGTCTACGCACTCGACAATCGAGCGCAGTTGCAGGCAGGCGAAACGCTTCTCGTCACCGCCGCAGCCGGTGGTGTCGGATCGGCGGCCATCCAGATCGGCAAAGCCATGGGAGCGAACGTGATCGGGCTCGCCGGTGGTCCGGAGAAGGTAAAAGCGGTCTACGACTTGGGGGCCGACGTTGCCTTCGACTACCGAGAAGTCGATGTCGTCGAGGCCGTTCGCTCGGCCACCGATGGACGGGGCGTCGACGTGGTCTACGAGGCAGTGGGCGGCGACATCTTCCAACAGGTCCGACGCACGGTGGCCTGGGACGGTCGCCTGCTGATCATCGGCTTCACCAGCGGCTCCATTCCCGATGCACCGATGAACCATGCATTACTCAAGAATTATTCGATCGTCGGGGTGCATTGGGGCGCCTGGCTCGCTCGAGACCCGAAAAATCTCGCCGGCAACTGGGAACGGATCGTCGAGCTGGCCTCGACGGGCCTCGTCGACCCACTAATTTCAGCAGTTCGCCCCTTCGAAGATGCCGCACGAGCACTGTCCGACATCGGCGACCGGAAAACCATCGGGAAGGTAGTCATAGAGCCAAACCCAGGCTCTTCCCAGAACTGATTTCCGGGTGTGCCATACGCCACTATGGCCAACCTGTACTATTTATTGATTGAACGTCGTCCGCTAACTTCCCGGAGCGGTCGGAGGCAAAGGACCCGCCATGCCCCTTCTCCACATCGAGCATCCGACCTCAGCGGCCTTCCTCGAACAGAAGACCCGTTCGAGCGAGGAGCCGGCCCAGCGCGTCGGCGCCGACACGGGCTCACAGACGAGCAGACCGTTCCAGGGTTTCCTTGTTGGCGTCGCGATCTCCGTTCCCATGTGGGTCGGGATCATCGCCGCGGTGCGGTACGCAATCAATCGCTTCTGACCCACCCCGGTCGCCTGATCTCGGGCCTCCTCATCGGCATCATGGTCGGCAGCCTGACGCTGTCGGCCTGCGCTTCGGATGACCCGATCAATCCTGCGTCGGCCGTGCTCCAGCTGCAACTGACGAGCTGCCGCACCGGCAGTGCCAACCGGGCCACCGCGGCGTCCCTCGGTGGAGGACTGGGAGTGACCGTTGCCCATACGTTCGACGATGTCAGTGGTTTTCAAATCCTCACCGCTGATGGTTCGAGCGTCGAGGCCGAATTGTTGTATCGCGACAGCAACCGTGACATCGCACTGATCTCATTCGACGACTCGGGACTGTCACCCTCGCTCCGACAAGGGTTCGCAGTCTCCAGCACTGAGCCACCCGACCAGGTGCGTGTCGTCTACTTCCGTGACGACGGCCCTGCGGTCGCCGAGGTGGAGATTCTCCGAAGGGTGGAAGTGACGCTCGACGGTGTGGGGCTGCGGGCCGGATTGGAGCTGGCCGCCGACATTCAACCCGGTGACTCCGGTGCACCGCTGATCGATGACCACAACGAGATCGTCGGTGTGGTCTTCGCATCGGCACGAGGCGGTGAGCGAGGGTGGGCGATCGCGTCGTCGGAGATCTCGTCGATCGCCGAACGCAGGGCGGCTCCGATCGAGCTGGTCTGTGAGTGACGGCGGTTGCTGACGGCGAGCCTGGAATCGGGGCCGTGTCAGCCGAGTTCAGACCCGACGATGCTGACGAAACTCACGCACTCACCGGGAGCGCCACCGAGGTTGTGGGTCATCCCGAGCGTCTTCCCGCCCTCGGTGACCGACTTGATCTGACGATCATCCGGCGCTTCCTGACGAAGTTGCAGCCAACACTCGAAGAGCATCCGCAGACCGGACGCACCGATCGGGTGACCAAAACTCTTGAGCCCTCCGTCGGGGTTGACCGGCAGCTCGCCGTCGAGATCGAACGTTCCCGCCATGACTTCTTTCCACCCCAGGCCCCGCTCGGCAAATCCCAGATCCTCCATGAGGACGAGTTCGGTGGGAGTGAAGCAGTCGTGGACTTCGGCCATTGCGATCTCGGCCCGGGGATGTTCGACACCGGCTTGGGCGTAGGCGTCCTTGACGCAGGCAACCACTTCGTGGAACGTCGTGTAGTCGTAGTCGGGATCGATCGGTCCGGCAGCAGGCCCGGCAGTGAACGCCAGGGCCTTCACGAAAATCGGCTTGTCGGTGTACTTGTAGGCGTCTTCGGCTCGCACGATGATCGCCGCCGCCGACCCGTCACTCACGCCCGAACAATCGAAGATCCCGAGCTGCCCGGCGATCAGCGGGGCATTGCAGATCGTGTCCTTGCTCACTTCCTTCTGGAACTGGGCACGAGGATTGCGGGCACCGTTGTGATGATTCTTCCAGGCGATACGGGTGAGGACATCCTTCATCTCGGTTTCGTCAACCCCATATTTGGCGGCGTAGGCCGGAGCGAGGAGGCTGAACATCGCCGGCGCGGTGAGCTCGGGTTTCGTGCCATCGTCGGGGATGCCGCCGACCACCAGCCCGGACATGCCGTTGTCCTTGAGTTTTTCGACGCCGACGGCGGCGACCACGTCGTATGCACCCGACGCCACCGCGTAACAAGCATTGCGAAATGCTTCGGAACCAGTGGCGCACATGTTCTCGACCCGCGTGACCGGTTTGTAGTCGATCTTGAGCGCCCGACTCAGCGTGAGGCCCGACACGCCGGATCCGAAGGTACCGAACCAATATGCGTCGATGTCATCCTGCTCGATCCCGGCCGAGGCATAGGCCTCTTGCGTGGCCTCGACCAGCATGTCGTCCACACTCTTGTCCCAGTGTTCGCCGAAAGCGGTGCAGCCCATGCCGACGATTGCGACCTGATCCTTGATACCTCGTGAAGCCATGACGTTCTCCTTCGACCGGTGTTCCCGCACACCAGGCTGATAGATGCAGGGCCGGGCGTCAATCCAGCACCCCACATCTCTCGGGGAACTCCCTCACCGTCTGGGAACCCCCCAGCGAACGTTAGGGGATTTGGTCGTTTCCTCGGGTGCCTGGATCGGCCAGAGTGGGGCCATGCGCGAATCCGAGAGTCAATGGCTCCGTCGACAGATCACCAACCTGGAGGAGCGACTGGCGATCGTCGAGTCCGACGGAGCACGATCGCCGTCAATCGAACGAGCACAGGTCCTCGTCCCGCCATCACCGCCGACCTACCCGACGGGAGGAACCCAGCCTCCACCCC
>JBBKXQ010000195.1:0-30167 GCA_037969565.1 Acidimicrobiales bacterium
GCCGCCTTGATCACCGGGCGGGTGGGCGAGGGTTGGCTCATGGAAACCCGACGCTGGACCGTGGCCGCCTGGGGCTTCCTCACGTTCGGGATCGTGCTCGGCGCATGGTGGAGCTACGAAGTGCTCGGCTGGGGCGGCTACTGGGCCTGGGACCCGGTCGAGAACGCCTCGTTGCTGCCATGGCTCACGGGCACCGCCTTCCTCCATTCGGTGATGGTTCAGGAGCGACGAGGAATGTTGCGGGTGTGGAACCTGTCGCTGTTGTGCGCAACGTTCTCACTCACGATTCTCGGCACCTTCCTCACTCGCTCTGGCGTGGTCGAATCCGTGCACGCATTCGCCGATGGGGCCATCGGCCCTTGGCTGCTGGTGTTCTTCGGGGTGGTCACCGGTCTCTCCGTCGGGCTCATCGCGTGGCGAGGCGATCGACTCCGCTCGCCGGGAGCCATCGACTCCCCGGTCTCGCGGGAAGCGGCCTTCCTCGCCAACAACGTCCTCTTCGGCGCACTGGCCTTCGTGGTGCTGCTGGGCACGGTCTTTCCGCTCATCGCCGAGGCCTACGACGGCACCCGGCTCACCATCGGCCGGCCCTACTTCGACTCGATGGCTCGGCCCATTGCCTTCGTGATGCTCTTCCTGATGGCTTCGGCCCCGGTACTTCCCTGGCGCAAGGCCAGCACCGAGTTGTTGTCGAAACGCCTCTTCTGGCCCGCCATTGCCGGGGTGCTGGCGATGTTGCTGGCGATCGTGGTCGGAGGCCGTGGGCTCTATCCGATGCTCACCTTCGGGCTCGGTGGTTTCGCCGGCGGGGCCGCCCTCCGCCAGGTCGTTCTGGCCACCCGTCGACAGGGTTGGCGAGGACTCGTCGGTCGCACCAACGGTGGGATGATCGTGCACCTCGGAGTGGTGCTGATTGCCGTCGCCATCGGAGCGAGTGAGAGCTACAAGACCGATCGCCTCGTCGAGTTGCTGCCCGGTGAAGCGGTGGTGGTCGCCGACCACGAGTTCCGCTACCTCGACCTCAAAGCAAACCGCACCAGCCAGCGCGACTTCCTCTACGCCGAGATCCAGATCGATGGCGATGAGATCTACACGCCGGGCACCACCCTGTACCGCCGGCTCGGTGTTCCGATCGGCACTCCGTCGGTCAAGCCCGGCTTCACCGAAGACCTCTTCCTCGTTCTCGACCGCAGCCCGAGCGATGCAACCGAACCGATCAGCCTCCGCATCATCGTGCGGCCCCTGATCAGTTGGATGTGGACCGGCGGCATCCTGATGTCGCTGGGCACCCTGCTGGCGATCTTCCCCGGGAAACGACGTCGTGGCACCGAACCGGTGTCGGCCCTGATCGGCCCGGATGCCCTGCCTGCCTCCGAGGAGCCCGTCCATGTCTGAGACGCCCGACCACGACGGCCTCCCGTCCGACAACCCCGGATCTCCGGTCGATCATTCTCCTGTTGACCACGAAGCCGTCGGTGAATCAACCGGTTCGATGGCTCGCGTGATCGCCGTTGTCGTCGGTCTGATCGTGGTCGGCCTCATCGCCTTGTTCGCGTCCGGTGGAATCGGTGGCCGAACAACCAAGGCCAGCGCCCTGCTCGACCGACGGGTGCCCGAGATGCGGGCCACGGCCACCGATGGTCGCGAATTCGACATCGACAATCTGCGAGGCCAGTGGGTCCTCGTCAACTTCTTCGGCACGTGGTGCCCGCCGTGCGTAGCCGAGCATCCCGAACTGGTGAAGCTCGAGGAGTGGGGCGAGGCGAACGGTCGCTTGTCGCTGGTGTCGATCGCCTTCGCCGATTCGCCCGAGAACGTTCAGGGGTTCTTCGACGCCAACGGCGGCAATTGGCCCGTACTCGACGACGCCAATCTCTCGGTGAAGTTCCAGATCGCCCAGGTTCCCGAGAGTTTCCTCATCGCACCGTCGGGGCTCGTTGTCGAGCACTTCACCGGCGGCATCGAGGCCGACCCACTCATCGATCTCATCGCCTTCAACGACACCGCCGCCGGGTCAACCGAGTCAACCGTGCCGAGTGATGAGGGCGGCGGATGAACACCGATCACCTCCGCCGGTATCTCTGGGTTCCGATTGTCGTTTCGGCCATCCTGCTGCTCGCAGTCGCAACGTTCGATTCGTCGGGCCCGGCCACCGATGAGGAGCGCATTCAGCAACTGTCGGCGTCGTATGCCTGCCCTGTCTGTGCCGGCCAGAGCGTCAGCGAATCGAATGCTCCGGTCGCCGCCACCATTCGACGCTTCATCGCCAACGAGGTTCGGGCCGGGGCCACCGACACGGAGATCCGGGATCAACTCGTGGCTTCCTACGACTCGAAGGTTCTGCTGACGCCGCCATCGGACGGCATCAGCTCGCTGATCTGGATTCTGCCGGTGGTGGTGTTGTTCGGCGGAACTGCTGCACTCAGCTTGGCCCTCACCCGGAAACGGGGCGGAAGCCGCGACGTCACCGATGAGGATGAGGATCTCGTGGCCAAAGCCCGAACCTCTCTGGGCTCATGACGAGTGTGCGGGCCCACAATCCCGATCGGCTGGCCGCACTCGAGGAGGAGCGGAACTTTCTGCTCCGTTCGCTGACCGATCTCGAATCCGAACACGATGCGGGCGATCTCGACGATGCCGATTTCGAACAGTTGCGGGCTGACTACACGGTTCGGGCCGCCGACCTCATCCGCCAGATCGACCAACACGAGCAGGCCGTGGCGGCAGGTCACACGAAACGACCGAGGTGGATCACGGCCGGGTGGATCGTTGCGCTCGTCGTTTTCGCCGTGGCTGCCGGCCTACTCCTCGCTCAGGGCTTGGGTGAACGGGGGGTCAACGATCAGATCACCGGTTCACTCGATCTCTCACCCCGAGATCAATTCTTCGAATGTCAGATGTTGGATCAGCAAGGGTCGGTGAGTGAAGCCAACGAGTGTTACTCGGCGATGCTGAGCGTCGAACCCGACAATGTCGAGGCATTGGCGTACAAAGGGTGGCTGCTCGAACGAACCGCCAACTCGGCCGCCGACCTCGGGGCTGAAGACGAAGCCGCAACGCTGCGCCAGACATCGCAAAACCTGCTCGACCGAGCCGTTGCCGTCAACCCCGACTACGCGGACGCTCGCGCCTTTCGCGTGATCATCCTGAACTCCCGGGGTGACCTGGAGGCGGCCTGTGCCGAATACACGCTCTTCGCCGCCCTCGATCCACCACCCTTCATGGTCGATCTCGTGAGCAGCGTGGTCAGCTGCCCCTGATCGCGATTTCCGACGCGATTTGCGACCCGGGGCCGCCGGGTGGCGGGCAACGGGAAATCGGGATGGACCGAACGAGAACGCAACTAACGTCGTCGGAGTGACGCGCTCGGTCGAAGCCCTGAAGCTGACAAAACGATTCGGTGATTTCGTGGCCGTCAACGAGATCGACTTCCACGTCGAGTCGGGAGAAACGTTCTCGCTGCTCGGCCCGAACGGAGCCGGCAAGAGCTCGACGATGAAGATGGTGAGCACGGTCAGCCCGATCACCTCGGGATCTCTTCGGGTTCTCAACCGTGATCCGAACACCGACGGTCGTGCCATTCGGCAACGAATGGGCGTGGTTCCCCAAGAGGACAACCTCGATCAGGAACTCACCGTTCGCGAGAACCTCGTGATCTACGCCCGCTACTTCGGTCTGTCCTGGGCCGATGCTCGGGCCAAGGCCGTCGAACTGCTCACGTTCGCCCAGCTCGTCGAGCGGGGTGACGATCGCGTCGATTCGTTGTCGGGCGGAATGAAACGACGCCTCACGATCGCTCGATCCCTGGTGAACGATCCCGACCTCGTGCTCTTGGACGAGCCGACAACCGGCCTCGATCCGCAGGCTCGCCATCTGCTGTGGGAGCGGCTGTATCGGCTGAAGGAGCAAGGAGTCACGCTCCTCCTCACCACCCACTACATGGATGAAGCCGAGCAACTGGCCGACCGCCTCGTCATCATGGATCAGGGTTCGATCGTGGCCGAGGGATCGCCAACCGAGCTGATCGCCAAACACGTCACGAAAGAGGTGCTGGAGCTGCGCTTCCCGAAGGCTGACGACGGAAGCCGGCAACGGCCGGACGGCCTCGACACGTACGGCTTCCACATCGAGCTGCTTCCCGACCGAGTGCTCGTCTACGCCGACGATGGAGACGCCGCGCTCGAGAAGCTGAGGATCGAGAGTGTTCACCCGTCGGGCAGTCTCGTTCGGCGATCCACGCTGGAGGACGTGTTCTTGGCCCTCACGGGTCGGACTCTCGTCGAATGACCATCACGAAACACCACGGGACACCATCGCCGAGCAGGCGCATGTTGGGGGTCGGCCTCTGGCATTTTCTCGAGAATCAATTCGTTCGCTACCGGGCAACGTGGACCAGCACGATCATCACGAGCATCTTGTTTCCCATCATGTTCTTGGTCTCGATCGGGTTCGGACTCGGCACGCAGATCGACGACACGTCGTCGCTCGGCACCGATGACTACGCCTCGTTCGTTGGTCCCGGTATTCTCGCCGCCGTCGCCCTGATCCAGGCCGGCTCGCTCAGCCTGTGGCCAACCCTCGGTGCCATCAAATGGGAGGGCACCTATCAGGCGGCGCTGAGCACGCCGCTCACCGCAGCCGAACTGGCAACGGGCCATATTCTGTGGATCGGCTTCCGAGTGGTCGTCGGTGCATCGTTCTATCTCGCTGTCCTCGCCCTGTTCGGGATCGTGGCCAGCCCATTGGGTCTGCTGGCCCCATTGGTGGCTGGGCTCACCGGCCTGTCCATCGCCGCCCCGCTCTCGGCCTATTCGGCAACGCGAGAGAGCGACAACACCTTCAGCCTGATCAACCGAGTCGGTCTGACCCCCATGTTTCTCTTCAGCGGCGCCTTCTTCCCGGTTGCGCAACTCCCCGACTCGGTCGAGTGGGTCAGCAAGGTGATTCCGGTTTCACACGGCGTCGAACTCAGCCGCAACCTCGTGAATGGCACGATCAGTGCGGGGCCGGCGGCGCTGAACGTCGGCGTACTCGTCTTGTGGGCCGGCCTCGGCTGGGCCATGGCGATCCGCACGTTCGAGGCGAGGTTGTCGGCGTGAGCGTCACCCTCGGTGTCCTTCCTGCTCGGGCCGTCTTCGAGCGCAACTACCTCAGTTACCGCCGACTCTGGATCGTCATCGTCGCCGGATTCTTCGAGCCGATCTTCTACCTGCTGGGCCTGGGAGTCGGCCTGGGCACCCTCGTTGGTGACGTCGAATACAACGGGCGACTGGTCGAGTACGCGGTCTTTGTGGCCCCCGGTCTTGTTGCGTCGTCGGCCATGAACGGCGCCGTCTTCGATTCGACCTTCAACTTTTATTACAAACTCAAATACGCCAGGACGTTCGACTCGATGCTGGCGTCTCCACTGCGGTTGCAGGACATCGTGCTCGGCGAGATCAGTTGGGCCATGTTTCGAGGAACGCTCTACGCCGCTGCGTTCCTGCTCGTCACCGTGGCCCTCGGTCTGGTTTCGAGTTGGTGGGCGATCTTGGTTCTGCCCGCCTCGCTGCTGATCGGGGTCGGTTTCTCGGCCATTGGCACGGCACTCACGTCGTACATGCGGTCGTGGCACGATTTCGACTACGTGCAGCTCGTCTTGCAGCCGCTCTTTCTGGCGTCGACCACGTTCTACGCCATCGATGTCTATCCCCGCTGGGCCCATCCCATCGTGCAGCTCACGCCGCTGTACCACGGCGTTGCGCTGTGTCGATCCCTCATGCTCGGAACGCCGAACGTCGGCGACCTGGGCCACGTCGCCTATCTCGTGGCGATGACGTTGCTCGGCGGCTGGCTGGCCAAGCGCCGCCTCGCCGTGTTGCTCCAGTCCTGAGGCGCAGTCCGGAAACTCAGTCCTGAAGCTCGGGCCTGCGCTGAGCTGACCTGGACGTGATCAGTCGAGCAAGAGTTCGGTGGTTCTCGAGATGTACGTGGCCTTCGAGAAGCGTTTGCCGTCATGTTCGAGCACCCAGATCGAACCCTTCTCACAGCCCCTCCCGTGAATCTTCGCCCCCTGTCGACCCAGCTGTTCCACGATCACGGGGATCAGGTTGCCGTGGCTGGAGATCACCACGTTTCCCTTGGTGTGCAAATCGAGGATGGCCATCACGTCGTGTGTGTCGGCGTCTTCCCAGAGATCTTCGTGTTCGACGATCATCAGACCGTGGGATTCGGCAAGGGGCTCGACGGTTTGGACACAGCGGGTGGCCGGGCTCGACAGA
The DNA here is from genome assembly GCA_037969565.1 of Acidimicrobiales bacterium. Lineage (GTDB taxonomy): Bacteria > Actinomycetota > Acidimicrobiia > Acidimicrobiales > SZUA-35 > SZUA-35. The sequence goes on from JBBKXQ010000195.1 coordinate 6,261, forward strand.
ATGGCCGAGATGTCGACGGACTCGAGAAGGTCGGCGATGACTTGGGCTCGCTTTCGGCCCTTGTCGGACAACGTGCGATATCGATCGTGCTGGCTCGTCGATTCCCGACTGCCTGCATGAGCGTGCCGCACCAGGTAGATCGCCATGAGTCAGGTGAATCTAGTGGCCTCACGGGCCCGTTGAACAGGGTAGATTTCTCTCCCGCCCATCGCCCGGATCAGATCGCTCACGAAACCGAGCACCACCACACTCAGATGGCCGTCCATCCGCCATCCACGGCCAGGATCTGCCCGGTCGTGTACGAGGAAGCGTCCGATGCCAGATACAGCAGTGCGCCGTCGAGTTCGCCGGCCCGGCCCGAGCGTCCCATGGGCGTGTTGTCCGTGATGTAGTTCATGCCGCCATCGGTGGCAAACATGTCTTCGTTCATCTCGGTTTCGAACCAACCGGGAGCGATGGCGTTGACTCGGATCCCCTTGCGGGCCCACTGCGATGCCAGCTCCCGAGTCAGGTTGTGCAGGCCTCCCTTCGCCGCCGCATAACCCGCAGCTTTCAACCGTCCGCCACCGACCAGGCCGAGCACCGACCCTGTGTTGATGATCGAGCCGGGCCGGCCGGTCTCGATCATGTGCCGAGCCGCCAGCCGGGCCAACTCGAACGGCGCGATGAGATCGATCTCGACCTCGCGGCGAAACTCGTCGATGTCGTCATCGAGCGCGGGCAGAACACGAGATATTCCGGCGTTGTTGACCACGATGTCGACTTGACCGAACTCGCCGAGGGTCGCCTCCATCAACGTCGTCAGGTCGGAGGTGACCGCAACGTCGCAGGCGACCGCCAGCGAACGGGGGAGCGAGGACGAGAGATCCTCCAGCCGATCGAGCCTGCGGGCGGCAAGCACGACGGCGGCGCCGGCGTCGGCCAGGACGCGAGCGAACTGGGCGCCCAGTCCCGAACTGGCGCCCGTGAGAATTGCCACCTTTCCGTCGAGCCGGAAGAGATCGGCGGCGGTCCGGTTCTCATCGGTCGATTGGGGAACAGTGGCAGTTGGATCGTTCGACTCGGGCATCGAGGAATCGTGCCACGATGCACGCATGCAACGCGAACTCGCCCCCAAGGGCATTGCGCCACCGGCCGCAAACTACGCCCACGCCATTCTGTCCGAAGACGTCTCCCGCCTGCTTCACACCAGCGGTGTCGTTCCGACCCGACCCGACGGGACCGTTCCGGACCAGATCGGCGATCAGGCCGAAGTCATCTGGCAGACGATCCGACGCCTGCTGGATGAGGCCGAGATGTCGACTGCCGACATCGTTTCCGTGACCACCTACGTCGTCGCCGAACTGGTGGGCACGGATGCGCTGGCGATCGTGATGAAGGCCCGGGATCGGGCTTTGGATGGGCAGCTGGCGGCGTCCACACTCGTCACCGTGCCGGTGCTGGCCCAGCCGTCATGGAAGCTGGAGATCGCCGTGGTCGCCGCAGCCTGACAAGAAAGCGCCTGTCAGTTCTGAGCGGCTTCCAACGCTGTCACCACGCGGCGCCGAAAGATGTCATATTGGTCGGCGTAGGCGCCGGGCCGGCCCGTCGGGCGTTTCTTCACCTGGGGTGGCCCAACCACTTCATCAGCGAAGAACTGGTCGCGGGTCAGGTCGATGTCGAGACCGGCAAGTCGGTTCCACCAGTGGTATCCCGTCTGAACGCCGTGTCGGTGCACCGTGGCCAGAAGCAGATCACCGCCGAAGAGATCGTGCAGGGTGAGGGCCGCGACCGCACAGTGGCCGCGAGACGCATTGTCGGCGGTCCAGGTCGGCAGATCGTCGGGCGAGCAGGTGTCGCGGGCGAAGGCCGACCGCACGGCGGCTTCCACCGAAGCCAGATTTGTTGGTTCAGGCATCGGGCGTAGCGTCGATGAGTTCGATGCGATTCCCGAACGGGTCGTTGGTGAAGTGCTGCGTCACACCGTTGACGGTCGCCCCGTCCCGCACCTGGTACCCAGCGCCGTCGAGGCGCTCGACCAGGGCCCCGAGTTCTGAAACGAGCAAGGCCGGATGGGCCTTCTCGGCCGGGGTGAAGTCGGGGTCGGGGCCCAGATGGATCTTCACCGAACCCTGTTCGAACCAGCAACCACCCCGAGATCTGAGCGGCTCGGGTTTCGGAACCTCGACCAGATCCATCAGTCCTACGAAAAAGGCTCGGGCGGTGTCTTCTCCGCCGACGGGCATTGCGAGCTGCACATGATCGATGCCGACAATCGTCGACCGTTGAGGGGCGTCCATGGGGCCATCTTGCCCTCTCAGAGGCCAGGGTGAAAACCGTTGGCCGCTTCGGCCCAGTTGCGCACGTTGGGCCGGACCTCGACGGGAACTTCGATTCGTGACGTCGACCCGTCGTCGAAGCGGATCGTCAGGTAGCGATGGCCGGTGGTGGCTCTGAACGACCCGTTCCGGGCCGATCGAGTGCCCCTGACCTTGCGAATCTCGAGGCCGTCATGCTCCAGGACGGCTCGACGGGCGAGCACGACACCAGCGAGAGCGAGCAGAACAACCGACAGCACCAGAGCGACCCACCCCAGCGAGTCGAACAGCCCCCAGCCGATGGCGAACGCGGACACTCCGTAGATCAGCGCCTGGAGGTGACTGCCGACGATCACGATCGGTTCGGCCCCAATCACTCTTGATTCCGGAGTCGCATCGTCGAAAGTCATGCCCGGGCCGCTTCCCGGCGCAGCGTGGCGAGCAGTTCCCGGGCTGCGGGCAGGGCTGGTTGTCGACCCTTCCACGCCGCCCGCACCGGCTGTCGAAAGTCGACACCCTTGGTTCGCACCTCGACGAGTCGACCAGCGGCCAGATCATCGGCCACGTCGGCCGATGGGAGGATGGCAACGCCGGCTCGATTCATGGCCGCCAGTCTGGCCGCCGAGTTGGTCGACACCTCGGACACGTTCGCGGATACTCCCAGCTCGTACTCGGCCAGTGCCGAATCGATCACATCGCGAGTTCCCGAACCCGTGCGACGGAGGATGAGCCTCGAGGCCGTGAGCTGCGAACCGCTGATACGCCGTTTGCGGTCGACCCACGGATGGTTGCGGTGAACGACGACCACGAGTTCGAGCCAGGTGAGGATCTCCGAGCGGAGGGCGAGCGGGGCTCCCGGCCCGTCGAGGAGACCCAGGTCCACTTCTCCCCGTCGCACCAGGTGGGCGATGTCGACGGTGGTTGCCTCGGTGAGGACGAGGTCGACCTCGGGCAACGGTTCGGAAGCGATCCACCGGGGCAGGAGTTGTCGGGCGACGGTGGACGTCGCAACCAGGCGGACGCGGGCCGCTCCTTCGTCCCGTAGTGAGCGGGCGCCGTCGGTGAGGACCGCGGCGGCAGCCACGAGGTTTGCGCACCACTCGGCGACCTCGAGTCCTTCGCTGGTCACGGTGGATCCCGTTGGACCCCGTTCCAGGAGCTGCAAGCCGATCTGCCGTTCGAGCTTCTGAAGTCGAGCCGTTGCCGACGGCTGCGTGACCCCATGACGGGTTGCCGCCTTGGAGACGCTGCCCATCTCCACCACCGTGAGAAAGAGTCGAGCAGAGGCAACATCGAGGTCATCGAGACGAGAACTCACTGTCATAGCTTAATCCAATGACCCGGAAGGAGATTGATCGTTCCCCCGAAGCCCTCACTCTGTTGCAATGTCGGACATGTCCGTTGCAGAGCCGAGTTCCAACTCCGACCCCATTCGCTACGGCGTGATCGGGGTGGGGATGATGGGTATCGAGCACATCGAAAACATCAATGCCCTCACCGGGGCTCACGTCACGGCCGTTTCCGACCCGGTGGCCTCATCGCTGCAAGCGGCCCTGATGGCCGCCGCCCCCCTCCCCGATGGTTCGCCGGTTGCCACGTTTGCCACCCACGAGGAACTGTTGACCAGCGGTCTGTGTGATGCCGTGGTCATCGTCAGCCCCAACTTCACCCATTTCGACGTGGTGTCGGATGTCCTTCGCAGCGGCATCCACGTTCTCATCGAGAAGCCTCTCTGCATCACGGTCGCTCAATGCGAAGCGCTCAGCGCAATTGCAACCGAAACCGAGGCGATCAATCCCGGTCGTCAGGTCTGGGTCGGTCTCGAATACCGCTACATGCCGGCCGTCGCGCAGCTGGTCAAGGACGTGGCCCAAGGTGCTGTCGGCACCCCCCGGATGGTCGCCATTCGGGAGCACCGCTTCCCGTTCCTGGCCAAGGTCGGAGACTGGAACCGCTTCAGCGAGAACACCGGGGGCACGCTCGTCGAGAAATGCTGCCACTTCTTCGACCTCATGAATCTGTTGATCGGTGAACGTCCGATCCGGGTGATGGCCTCGGGTGATCAGGCCGTCAACCACCTCGATGAGTCCTATGGAGGCCGCACTCCCGACATCCTCGACAACGCGTTCGTGATCGTCGACTACCCGAACGGGGCGCGAGCCATGCTCGACCTGTGCATGTTTGCCGAGGCCACGCACAACCAGGAAGAGGTGAGCGTCGTCGGTGAAAAGGGCAAGGTCGAGGCCCTGCTGCCGGAAAGCGTGATCAAGCGGGGCCGACGCGGCGAGCACTGGATCGGCGACGTCGAGATCGTCCCGGTTCACGACGAAACCATCGCCCACCAGGGGTTGCACCACGGCGCGAGCTTCATCGAGCACGTTCGTTTCTGTGCCGCAATTCGGGGCGAACAGCAGGTGGAGGTCACACTCGACGACGGACTTTGGTCGGTCGCCGTCGGGGCCGCCGCCCACAAGAGTATTCGAGAAGGACGCCCCGTCGAGTTGGCCGAGATGTTCGGCGCCGACCTATCCAGTGAGGTAATCGCATGAGTTCCGAAATCAGTTGGTTCAGTGCCCTTTGTGACGACGACTACGAGTACCTGGGCCAGCCCGACCCGGCGCTGCTCAGTTCGTGGGAGCACTGTCGCAACATCGTGCTCACGGCCGACCGCTATGGCTATGACAACGTGCTGCTGCCCTCGGGTTATGCCCTGGGCATCGACAACTCCGCCTTCGCCGCCGGCATGGCCCCACTCACCAGCCAGATTCGCATGCTGCTCGCGATCCGGTGTGGCGAGTTGGTCGTTCCCCAGGTTGCTCGACAGATGGCAACACTCGACCAGATGCTCGGCGGACGACTCACGATCAACATCATCTCCAGCGATCTCCCGGGCGAAACAATGGACAGCGAGCCTCGCTACCGACGCTCCACCGAGATCATGTACTGCTTGCGAGAACTGCTCGATGGTCGCTCGGTCGACTTCCAGGGCGACTTCATCAACCTCACGATCGATCCACCCCGCATCCGTACCGTCTCGGGCAAGAGCCCGCTCTTCTACTTCGGTGGCCTTTCGCCGGCGGCCCGTGATTGTGCCGCGTCGGGCGCTGACGTATTCCTGATGTGGCCTGACGTGACGCCCAAGGTCGCCGAGGTGAAGGTCGACATGGATGCCCGGGCCGCCGCCAAGGGCCGCTCGTTGAAGTACGGCTGGCGCAGCCACGTGATCGTGCGGGAAACCGAAGACGAGGCCCGAGCCGCCGCCCGCCGTCTGCTCTCGAAGCTCGACGACGAGGTCGGCCGCGAGATCAGACAACGTTCACTCGATTCCGCCTCGGCCGGTGTGGCCCGGCAGGCCGAACTCCGTGACACCGCCGATGACGAGGGCTACGCCGATCGCCATCTGTGGACCGGTGTCGGCCGGGCCCGATCGGGTGCCGGTGCTGCCATCGTCGGTGACCCGGACCAAGTGCTGGGAAAGATCAAAGAACTCGAGGCGGCGGGTATGGATGCGTTCATTCTCTCGGGCTACCCCCACGCCACCGAGTGCGATCTGTTCGCTCGGTACGTCCTGCCCCACCTCGATCACGGCCGACTCGAATTCAGTCCACATCCCGTCACGGTCTGAACCAGCACGCTCTGAACCAGCACGCTCTGAACCCGGGAAACGGGACTGGGCTAGCGCAGGGAGATGCTGCCTTCTGGGGCCAGGACGAACCAGGTGCGGCCCGGCGCCAGCAGGATCTCGTTGCCCTGGAGGTCGTTGTAGACGATGGGGTCGAGTGCATTCGCTCGGCTCCATCGGCCTTCGGTGACCATGCCTCCGCTGTACACGAAGATGGTTCCCTCACCGACGGTGACGGCTTCGGGTGAGCGTGCGTCGGCGGCACTGGCAACGTACTTGGTGACCTGCACGATCACGTTCGGTGGAGCGACGGGTACGCCGGCGGAATCGACGTGGATCGAGCCATCTTGGCTGCGGACCCAGCCCGTCCCGTTCCAGCGGTAAGACACGTGGCGGAGACTGAAACCGATGTCGACCCCTTGCGCCGGGGTGCCGCTGGATGGTGCTCCCACCTCGCGATATCGCATGAGGGTTGGTGGGGTGCCGCCGTCGTTGCCTCCCGCAGCCCACAACTCGGACGTGATCGCGAACAAATTGTGCGGAGCCGAGCGCCTGGACTCGCGATAGTAGGCACCGCTCAGTACCCGGGCGTTCACGTTGACGAGCGGGGCGCTCGAGAGCGCATCGAGAACGCCGGAGTTGGCACCCGACGCGCCGAACAGGGGGCGGTTGAGCTGCGACACGAGGTCGATGTCGCCGGTGCGGGCCGAACGGATCGGTCCGACGAACAACGGCGATTGCCGGTGGAACACGGCGGCGAAACGAGTCATCCCGCCCTCGACGAGTTCCTCCCAAACGATGTCGGCCTGGTTGATGCCGAGCTGGGGCCGGGCCCGATTGTGATTGTCGATCTTCAGTACGAGTGCTGGCCTCGTCTGGGCCGTTCTGGCCGCTTCTCCCGTGAGGGGTTGTCGGGCCTGGAACATATCCGTGGTCCGTTGTGTGTATTCGTCCGAGGCGAGGAACCCGGCGATCACTTCGCGGTAGTCGGTGCCATCGGCGATGACGCTTGCCCAATAGGAAAGGCCTTCGGGTTCGGGCTGGCGGCGCAGCATTCCCACGTAGAGCATGGTGGCCTTGACCACGCCGTCGGTCTTGGCCACGAATTCACTGGATTCGGAGAACTGCACCATCAGGGCTCCCCGGGTCATTCCGGAGTCGAGGCGAGCCAACCAGAAGTCGGCCCCGGCCCCGTCGGCCGAACGATCGAGGACATTCCGATAGACGAGATCCACGAACCGTTCGTCGCTCAACGTGCCATAGGTGCTGATGAACTCGGGTGATCGTGCGAACGCTTCGGAGATGAGCTCGAGCGTGGTTCCGGTGCGGAGCTTTCCCGCCCAGAACTGGAGGCCGGTGACGTCGGGGGTTCGGTCGAGGTGAGCAAGGTAGAGCCGGACCACCGGGGCGATCGTGTTGGCGAACTCGGGGCTGGCGGCCATCACTCCGACGAGGCGGGCGCTGTCCACGCCGCTCCGGAGTTCGCCGGCCCAGAAGGCCAGACCCGACGGATCAGGATCGCGGGCGAGAAAATCCTGGTACTGCTGCACGACGAAGTCTTCGGGCGTGGGAAAGGCCAGGACCTCGTCTTCGGCTGCAGCCGGTTGTACCAAGACCCCAGTCGAGGCGAACACCGTGGCGAGGAGCGCCACGGTCAGCGACAGCGCGACCAGACGGATGGTTCTCGGGGACGATTTCATCAGCGGCTTCGTTCCGGACGTTGGATTGCAAGGACCTGTCGACCGTAGCCTCACCGCTGTCCACCGTGCATTGACCCAATCTGCCCAAACCGACCGATCAGTCTGGTCCAGTGCCTGCGCACCTTCGGGTGGCCTGCGTACAGTCTCCAACGTGCAGGGATCGTGGAAGCGGACCGTCAAACCGGCTGGGGAAGTGGCCGACCTCACCCTCGTCGTTGGCTGGCTCACCTCGAGGGTGATCCGTTGGCCCACCGAGACGCTCCAATGGCTGGTTTCCGACGGGCCCGAACCGAGCTGGCTGCTGCTTCCAACCGAGGAAGCGGTTCGGGCCGGCCGGGCCGCAGGCGCGAGTGGAGATTTCTTCGAGGCCATCGACGAGTTCGACGTTGCCGCGATTCGTTCCTGGCGGGATGAGATCAGGCAACGAGCTGGTGGGCATCAAACCGATGATGCGTGGATCGAGAGCGCTCCGATGGGTGCCATCTCGGTGGCGCTCCAGGTGCATTCGACCGAAGTCGCCGGCCGTTGGAGCGGTTTCACCATTGCCGATTTCGCCACGGGGGCGGAGTCGACCCAGGACCGGTGGATTCGATTCGAGCCCCAGGATCCGCCGCCGGTTCGAGCGTGGCTCGTGGTCACCAACGGTGGCGCGGTGGTCCGTCTGGCGGAAAATTCCACCGGTCAGCTGCTGGTCGACACCGCCAATCGCACCATCGACGACCAGGGAACGGTGACCCGAGGCGATTTCGTGGTCGACGCCGACCCGGATCGGATCAACGTTGCCGTGCAGGACTGCACTGTTTCGGGCGCGATCATCCGACGACTCCGCTTGTCGCTGACCCCCAAGTCCCGATCGAGAGTTCGAATCGCGGCTTCGGGGTCGGTTCAGGTCGGTCGGTTCGGTCTCGGCTGGCTGAGCCCGTTCTGGCCGGTGGTCCGGCTGTTCGTTTCGCCCCGCATGGCGAGAGTCGCCGTCGGCAACATCGACCGGGTGATGTCGTCGGAACTCTGGTTGGCGGCGACGCGAGCGGCGAAGGCCGAGTCGGGGTCCGCAAGTCGGCGTTGAGATCGGTCGAGCAGATCAGCGAATCAGCGGATCAGGACGTGTGGACGTCGGTGACGCAGGCGTCGTCGCCGCGAGCGATCGAACCGCCCAGTTGCACCTTGGTTTCTCCGTAGATCGAACCGAGCATTCCTCTGACCATGCCCCGGTCGACGGCGCAGATGACGGGATGCTCGATGGCAACGTCACCGAACGGGCAATGCCCCGAAACGATCCGCAGTTCTTCGCCGTGGCGTTCAGCGTGGGCCGAGAAGCCGTGGGACGACAGGGCGTCGGCAACCATGTGGAGCGCGGAGCGGAACGATCGTTGGGTGATTTCGTCAGACCCGGCGGCGTGCATGGCTGACGCCATCTGCTTGCCGTACTCCTCGCCCACCTCTTCGGCCAACGCCGCCGCCTCGGACTCGGGAAGTCGGCTCAGGGCCTTGCCCAGCAGGGTGACGAGGATGTCGTCGTGGCGGACGTCGAATTCGAGCCGAAGACTTCGTTCGGTCGATCGATACACCTTGGCTGGTCGTCCTGCCCCGGACGGGAGCCGTTGGCTGACCTCGATGTGGCCGCCACCCATCAGCTTGTCGAGATGGTGGCGAGCCACATTGGGGTGGAGTCCGGTTGCCGCCGCAACCTCTCCTGCGGTGTGTCCGGCCTCGGAGGCGTGCAGCAGAAGGTAGATCTCGCGTCGTGACGGATCGCCGAAGGCCGAGGTGATTGCGTTGACCGCATTGCCGAATTCGACAGGCGTGAGCGATCGGCCGTCGAACGGCACGGCTTCGTCAGGGTTGAGGGCGGGCTGGACCACGTCGGTAGTCTACGCACGGTCGCCGGTGGCGACCGCAACGATCCAACCATCCAGGAGCACCGTGGCAGTCACTGAAGATCAGGTAATCGAAGCCCTTCGCCCTGTGCAAGACCCTGAGCTCCATCGCAGTATCGTCGATCTCGGGATGGTGAAGAGCGTCAGCTTGAACCTGCCGAGCGTTCACGTTGCCGTCGATCTCACCATTGCCGGATGCCCGTTACGGGCCGAGATCAACAACAGCGTTTCGTCAGCGGTGAAGGCCCTCGACGGTGTCGAGGAGGTCACGATCGAGTTCGGTGTCATGACCGATGAGCAGCGAGAGGGCATTCGACGCACCCTCCACGGCGATCCGGGGGCCACCGCCGGCAGTCAGCCCGCCCATGGGCACTCAGAAGGCCGGGCCATTCCCTTCGCCGACGCCGACAATCGCACCCGGGTGCTGCTGATCGCCTCCGGGAAGGGTGGTGTGGGCAAGAGTTCGGTCACCACCAATCTCGGTGTTGCCCTGGCCGCTCGCGGCAAGAAGGTGGCCATCGTCGACGCCGATGTGTGGGGCTTCTCGATTCCACGCATGCTCGGAATCGACCGCGAGCCAACGATCATCGACGAGATGATCATTCCTCCTGAGGCTCATGGTGTTCGTTGTATCTCCATGGGCTTCTTCGTCGATGATGCCCAGCCCGTGATCTGGCGTGGCCCGATGCTCCACAAAGCGCTCGAGCAATTCCTCACCGACGTGTTCTGGGATGAACCCGACTACCTGCTGGTGGATCTGCCTCCGGGGACCGGCGACATCTCACTCTCCATCTCGCAATTCCTGCCTCGGGGCGAGATGTTGGTGGTCACCACGCCGCAGCCGGCGGCCCAGCGAGTGGCTCAACGGGCGGCATACATGGCTCACAAGGTGAACATCAATGTGCTCGGCGTGATCGAGAACATGAGCTGGTTCACCGGAGACGACGGCAAACAATACGACCTCTTCGGCTCGGGGGGCGGAGCCGAGCTGGCTGAGCAACTCGAAGTTCCGCTCCTGGCCAACATTCCGTTGATTGCGAAGCTGCGCGAAGGTGCCGATTCGGGATCACCCATTGCGAACGATGTCGACTCCGAAGCAGGGCGGATCTTTGCCGCCCTTGCCGAGAAGCTCGACGTCGAACTCGCGCCGAAGCGGCGTTACCGATCCGAACTCAAGATCATCTGACCCCGGTCGGTATCGGACCGGTCCACAACTTGCATCCGCTAAGTTGCAGGTCGTCCAACTGAATTTCACCAACCAATCTCACCAATCCAATCTCACCAAACCAATCTCGTGAAGCAGTTCACGAGATGAGCAGCTCACGAGCAGAAACCGCAGGAGACACCGTGGACGTACGAATCGGCATGTCGGAGACCAACCAGATCATCGAAGTCGATCTCGACGACGAGACCGATCGAGAAGTTCTGCAAACCCAGGTGCAGGAAGTGCTCACCGGTGAGGCTCCGATCTTCAAACTCGTGGACCGGCGGGGCAAGGAACTCGCCGTTGCCGGCAACCGCGTGGCTTGGATCGAACTCGGCTCGGCGGCGAACGATCGTCGAATCGGGTTCGGAGCTTGAGCTTCGAGAGTCGCTGACCGGTGCTGCGTCCGCTGACGGTTGTTGCCGGCAAGGGTGGTGTCGGTCGCTCGACGGTTGCGGCTGCCCTTGCTCTCAATGCGGCAGCTGACGGGGCGCGTGTTCTCGCCGTTGATGCCATCAACGATGGGGGCCTGCGCGCCGCCCTCGCCTCCCATCCCGACGAAGCGGCGAAGATCGAGCTTCTCGAACTCACCACTGAAGCGGCGCTGGATGAGTACATCAAGCTCTTCTTGCACGTGCCGATTCCACCCTCTCGGATCAAGCCCATCGCTCGAATCTTCGACTACGTGGCCACTGCAGCCCCCGGGGTCAGGGAGATGTTGGCGATCGGCAAGATCGCATGGGAAGTTCGAGAGGGTCATTGGGATGGCGTCGTGGTCGACGCCCCCGCCACGGGTCACGTGATCGAGCTGCTCGCCGCACCCGAGACGCTGGGCGAGTTGATCTCGGTCGGTCCTCTCGCCGAACAAAGCCAGTGGATCGCCGATCTGCTGGCTGATCCCACGATCACCGGATTGATTGGTGTCACCACCGCCGAGAGCCTGCCCGTCAGCGAGTGCCTCGAGCTGATCGATCGGGTTGTCAAGGAAACCAATGTCGATCTCTCCGGAATCGTCATCACCCGTGTTCCCGATTTACTCGGCACCGCTGGATTCCGTCAGGCCAAGAAGGTCGCGACCCAGAAGTCGGCGCTCGGTGTGGCGGCGGCGGTCGTTGCGATGCGAGCCCGCACTGCGATCGAACAGATCGAACGGCTCACCTCCCTCGACCTCCCGCTCACCTGGGTGGAAGAATCTCCCAACCCGGTTGCCGCCGCCCGGTCAGCCCTGCGAGAGATCGAATAGTGGCCGGCGAAGTCGACGAACTTCTCACTCGATCATCGGTGATCCTCGTGGTCGGTCCCGGCGGGGTCGGCAAGACGACCCTCTCGGCCGCGCTCGGTGCTCGGGCGGCGCGAGAACACGATCGCAACGTGTTGGTCGTGACCGTGGATCCGGCCCGTCGTCTTGCCGACGCACTCGGGTTGGCCGAGATTCGAGAAGAGCCAGTCGTGGTGCCTCTCGGCGACGGACCAGGACAATTCTCGGCACTGATGGTCGACATGTCGCAGAGTTGGGACCGACTCGTTGATCGTCATGCACCCGACCCCAAGACCCGGGCGGCACTGCTCTCGAACCGGCTCTATCGCACGCTCACCCAGCGCTTCGTGCAAAGCCATGATTTCATCGCCTTGGATCACCTCGTTGAACTCACGGCCGACGACCGCTACGACCTCGTGATCATCGATACCCCGCCGTCGGTCCATGCACTCGATGTGCTCGACGCGCCGGACAAGATGATCGAGTTCTTCGGTAGCCGTCTACTCAAATGGTTGATCGCTCCCTACGGCAGTCGAGTGGTGCAACTGGCGGCCAAACCGTTCTTGGCTGTTGCCGAACGTCTACTCGGCGGACCCTTCCTCTCGGAGATCACGGAATTCTTCTGGTTGTTCTCCCGTCTGCAGGACACGTTCGTGGAACGGGCCAGAATCGTGAGATCGCGGCTGAGTGATCCGAGCACTCACTACGTCATCGTTCACACGCCCGAACCCATTCCGGCCGAGCGAGCCGCACGCCTGTCGACCGAACTGCGTCGACGACACCACCCTCCGTCGCTCCGCATCATCAACCGGGCCATGGACCCCCGGATTGCCCAGATCACCGAGCAGGAACTCAAGACCATCACCAACGCCGATCTGCGGACGGGAATCGAAACCCTGATTGCCGACGTCGGACGTCAGGAGGCATCGGGCGATGCGGCCGTCGGGGACGTCCCCGTGCAACTCGTTCCCTTGGCCGGATCGGCACTCGACGATGTCAACGATCTCGCCGACCTGTTCGGTCCCTAGGAGACATCCGTGGCAACGCTCCAAGACCTCGCCAATCAGCACACCGAACTCGACGCAACCCAGCTTCGCCACCTCCGCCGGCTCACGTCTTCCTGGGGCATGTTGGCCGATTTGTGCTTCGCCGACCTCCAACTCTTCCTCCCCGTCACCAGGAACGCCGGAGCAGAACCTCGCTTCGTGATCGCCGGGCATGTCCGCCCCACCACGGCGCAGACGCTCTACCGGGACGATCAGGTGGGACGATTCGTCACCGAGCGAACCCGTCCGCTCGTGGCGAATGCATTCAGCTCCCTTCGGCCCGTACGCAAGGAAGTCGAACTCGAAGCCGTTGGGGTGCCTGCCGCGATCCTCGCCGTGCCGGTGTGCCATGAGGGCCAGACCATTGCCGTGGTCACTCGCGAATCGCCGAGGGTCGGAGGTCGGGAGATCAGCGAGCTCGAACGGGCCTATGTGGAGGTCTTCGAAGGCTTCGCGAAGATGATTCACGAAGGAACCTTCCCGTTCGACACCGACGACTCCGCCGAACAGTCAGCCCGGGTGGGCGACGGCGCCATCGTCCTCGACGCCGAGGGAAAGGTCACGTTCACGTCGCCCAACGCCGTCTCCGCGCTTCATCGAATGGGGTTCCACATGAACGCCGTCGGCCGCCACGTTGATGATCTCGGCTTCGAGGGGCACGTGTTGCGTACCGCGTTCAGCCTCAGGGTGCCGATCACTCAGGAGCTCGAGCGGGGAACCACCACCACCATTCACGCCCGAATTCTCCCGCTGTTCGACGGGCTCGACATTGCCGGGGCGCTGGTCTTGTTGCGTGACGTATCGGACTTGCGTCAGCAAGAGCGATTGCTGGTGTCGATGGACGCGACCATCCGCGAGATCCACCACCGGGTCAAGAACAACCTCCAGACCGTCTCGTCGTTGATGCGTATGCAAGGACGTCGGGTGGCCCAGCCCGAGGCAAAGGCTGCCATCGATGAAGCCGTTCGTCGCATCAGATCCATTGCGCTCGTGCACGAGATCCTGGCTCAGGATGGTGGCGACGACGTTCGTCTCGCCGAGGTGATTCGACCGATCACCTCGATGGTGGAAGAGGCGCTGGTATCACCCGATCGGCCCGTTCGGTTCTCCGTGGTCGGTGACGGTCCGACGCTCCCGGCCAATGTTGCGAGTTCATTGGCCGTCGTGCTCACCGAACTCCTGCAGAACGCGGTCGAACACGGCTACCCACCGGGTACTTCGGGAGGCCAGGTGATTCTCGAGCTCGAGACGTCAGGCCACCGACTGGTGATGCGGGTTCACGATGACGGGGCCGGCCTTCCCGAAGGATTCGACCTGGCGACGTCGGAGGGTCTCGGACTCACGATCGCCCGCACGTTGGCTTCGGGCGAGTTGGGTGGCCAACTCTCGCTCCGTCCCGCGTCGGGGACCGAACGTACGGGAACCATCGCCGAACTCCGAGTGGATCTTCACGATTGACGCGCCCTGTGACCAGCGCGGGACCAGCGCGCTGGTTGGAGAGCCCTAGAGGGCTGTGCGGCGACGTCGGCCGAGATAGGTGCGGCGCAGGTGGCGTCGGGTTTCTTCTGAGGTGGCGCCCCAGATGCCGGTGTCTTGATTCGTACGAAGCGCGAACTCGAGGCATTGGAGCTGGGCTGGGCAACCCATACAAACCGAAATGGCCTGGTTGATCTGCTCGATGGCCTGGCCGGTTGTGCCGATGGGAAAGAACAGATCGGGATCGGTGTCGCAACAGGAAGCGTTCACTCGCCAAGACGTGTTGGAGATCTCGTTGGGTGTGTCGGCCACCTTGCGGGCAACTCGCTCCAACATCGACGGAATCGCCATCGGCGGAGCGGACACCGATGCGGCTGCAGCATCGTTGGTTGCAGTGTTGTTCATTGCAGTGTTGTTCATTGCAGGGTTGTTGATCGCAGTGTTGTTGTTTGCGACAGGGGTCGACAGCGTTTCCAGGAATTCCACTTGTCTCACGCTTCCTCCGGTACGGGCGGGCTCTCAGAATTACCGGTAGTCGCAAGGTACTAGTTACTTTGACTCCCGTAAAGGTTTTGCGAAGACTTCTTTTCGGGAATCTTACGGGAACCTGCCAGTTCGAGTGGTGGGGACGGGATTCGGTCCCACTGGCGGCGTTGGCCGGGCTTGTCTGGCAAACTGCCCCGATGTCCGACGCCTCGTCCGTACCCCCTCAACCAGCGTCTTCTCAACCAGCGTCTTCTCAACCAGGGTCGGCCCGGTCCCTGCCAACTCGCATCGTGGCTCATCGCGGGGCCTCGGCTGACTTTCCCGAAAACACGATCGCCGCCTTCGTCGGGGCAAGGGCCCAAGGGGCCGATGGCGTCGAACTCGACGTCCGCCTGTCGGCCGACGATGTCCTGGTGATCCATCACGACGCCCACCTTCCCGATGGGCGGGTGGTCCGGGAGGTCCAGTCCGCCGACCTACCCGACAGCGTGACCACTCTGGCCCAGGCGATGGAGGCGATCAGCCCGCTCTGGACCAACATCGAACTGAAGAACCTCAAGGGCGAACCCGATTACGAGTCGGCCGACGATCTGTCGATGGCGGTCGCCGGACTCATCGCCGCCTTCGACGCCTACGACCATGTGCTGGTGTCGTCGTTCGACATGGACGCCATCCTGCGAATTCGCACGACCGATCCGGCAATCGGTCTCGGTTGGTTGGTCTGGGGTCAGGCCGATCCGGCTCAACTCGTCGCCCGGGCCGAAGGACACGAGCTCCAGGCGATTCATCCCCACGATCTGCTCGTCGACCAGGCGTTCGTTCGTCGGGCCCACGAGGCCGGGCTGGCCGTCAACGTGTGGACTGTCGACGACGCCGAACGAGCGAAGGCACTGATCGACATGGGCGTCGATTCCATCATCACCAACCGGCCCGGCGAGCTGCGTTCCGAACTGACCTGAGCCACTGACCTGAGCCACTGACCTGAGCCGAACTGACCTGAGCCGAACTGACCTCGAGTCGGCCGGACCTGAGTGGCGCCGCTGTCTACGTCGCCGGACGGGGGACCACGAGCCGGAGCGCGTCGGGTCGGCTCTCGAGCCGTAGTCGGGTGACGAGCGGTTGGGGTTCGCCGTCGAGCTGATAACGAAACGGGTTCGTCGCCGAGATGGTCGCGCCATGGACCATCGGCCAATGTCGGCTGGCCCCGTCGTTCGGAAGACCGGATGGGTCGCCCCGAAGTGCGGAAGCTGCGGCCGGGAGCAGCCGGCTTGCAGTGAGCGAGGTGAGTGCGACGATCGACAATGGCGTGCGGAGCGTGGCCTCCGGTGCCAGGTCGAGTGGCCGATTTCCGAGGTAGGTATAGGGGTTGACGTTGAGCGCCACCACCATCTGTGCACCGCGCAGCACTCGGCCGTCGTCGGTTCGAACGTCGAAGCTCAATTGTTTGCGTTCGGGTGAGGCCCAGGTGGCGATGGCGCTGGCGATGAACCAGGGATGGCCGGCATACCGCTTGAGCGGGGCCCGCTGCTCGACCCGGTGCACGACGGCCGCGTCGAAACCCGCCCCGACATGGAACATGAATGCTCGATCGTTGGCGATGCCGACGTTGGCCAGTTGGGTCGAACCGGCCTCGAGCGCGTCGAGAAACACTCGAGTGGCCTGCACAGCGTTGTTCGGATAACCGATGGCCCGGGCGAACACGTTGGTGGAACCGCCGGGTAGGGGAGCGAGCGCGCACGAGTGGGTGCCGATGAGACCGTTTGCCGCTTCATTCACCGTGCCGTCGCCGCCGAGGGTGAGCACGACGTCATAGCCCTCCTTCATCGACCGGTGAGCGAAACGGGTCGCATGGTGCTGGCGACTGGTCTCGTGCACCGTCAACTCGTGGTCGGCCCCGAGCAGTTTCTCGATGAGGACGCGTGACCGTCCGGACACGGCCGATGCCGTCGGGTTGATGATCAGGGCGAGCCTCACGAGTGAGGAGTGTGGCCGAGATTCGCGTCTACGTGTGTCCAATCCTTCTCGAATTGACCGTCCGGTCAAGTGTCCCTCTACGATGTCCCGCCATGAAGGTCGTCGTATGCGTGAAACAAATTCCTGATCCGGCCGATCCCGGGGCTCTCGACCCCGAGACTCGCACGCTGAAGCGTGATGTGAAGCTGATCCTCGACGAGTCAGACAGCTACGGCGTCGAGATGGCGCTCCAGCTGGTCGACGCCGCGGGCGAGGGTGAGGTCCATCTGGTGTCCATGGCGCCGAACAACGAGCGGTCCGGTCTCAGCACCGCCCTCGCCATGGGGGCCGCCTCGGCCACGTTGGTGAGCGATCCGGGCCTCGTCGGTTCCGACGCACTCACCACCGCAAAGATCCTGGCCGCAACCATCCGAGAGCAGAACCCCGATCTCGTGATCGCCGGCTCGGAGAGCTCCGACGGTTACACCGGCACCGTGCCCGAGCAGATCGCCGCCGTTCTCGATCTTCCGTCGGTCACCGCAGCCAAAGAGGTCGAGGTCGACGGGTCAACACTCAAGGTCAAGCGTCAAACCGACAGCGGTTATGACTCGGTGGACTGCCCGATGCCCTGCGTGATCAGTGTCACCGCCGGTGTCGTCGAGCCCCGGTATCCCTCGTTCAAGGGGATCATGGCCGCCAAGTCGAAGCCGGTCGAAGAGAAGACCGCCGCCGACTACGGCTTCTCGGCCGAGCAGATCGGCTGGGCCGGATCGGGCCAGGAGATCGTCGATGTTTCCGTGGCTCCGATGCGTGAAGCGGGCGAAGTGATCGAAGACGACGGAGAGGGATATCTCAAGATCGTTGAGTTCCTCGAGAAAATGAAAGTCATCTGAGGAGACCTGACATGACTCTTGACACCATTTGGATCTACGCCGAAGCCACTGATGGCGCCGTGACTTCCACCACGCTCGAACTCCTCACCAAAGGGCGCCAACTCGCCGACACCGTCGCCTGCGTCTACGTCGGTGACAACGCCGACGACGTCGCCGCCGTGCTCGGCGAGTACGGAGCCGAAACCGTCTACACCGTCGGTGATCTCGACGGTGCGCTCGTCGGGCCTCCGGTCGCCGCCGCCATTGCGGCCGCCATCGATGCCGGCGACGGACCCGATGCCCTTCTCCTCGCCACCACCTACGACGGACGAGACATCGCTGCCCGCCTGTCGGTCAAGCTCGACCGCACGGTGATCACGAACGTCGTCGACATCGAACTCGATGGCGATGCACTCGTCGGCACCGAACCGATCTTCGGTGGCGCCACCGACATCAAAACCAAGTTCGTGGGCGAAGGCCCGTTCATCACGCTGGTCCGCCCGAAGTCGTTCACGGCTGAATCGTCCGGTGGTTCGGAAGCCGACGTCGAAGACCTCGACGTTCCCGAATTGGGTAAGAGCGGCGGAGCCACGATCACCGAGCGCTTCGTCGAAGAATCCGACGGACCGAAACTCGACGAGGCCAGCATCGTGGTCTCCGGCGGTCGTGGACTCGGGGAGGCCGACAAGTTCCAAATGGTCGCCGACCTCGCGAAACAACTGAAGGGTGCCGCCGGCGCCTCTCGGGCGATCGTCGACGCCGGTTGGGTTCCCTACTCCCAGCAGGTCGGCCAGACCGGCAAGGTCGTCAAGCCGAACATCTACATCGCCTGCGGAATCTCCGGTGCAACCCAGCACCTCGTTGGCATGAAGGGCTCCAAGAACATCATTGCCATCAACAAAGATCCGGAGGCGCCGATCTTCGGGATCGCCGATCTCGGCATCGTTGGTGATGTGCACAAGGTGATGCCGGCGCTCATCGAGGCCCTGAAGAATCGCTAGTCGATCCATTCCGATCGTCGGAAGAGGCCCCGCCTGCGGCGGGGCCTCTTCCGTTTTCCGAGTCGGGTTACGCTCTCGGAATGACTGATCCCGCCATTGTCGACCGACTCACCGGGGAGACGGTCGAACTTCTCCAGACCCTGATTCGTAACCAGTGTGTGAACGACGGGACGCCCGAGAGCGGTGAAGAACATCGGTCGGCCCGTCTCCTCCGCGACCAGCTGGAAGTCACCGGGGTCGACCTCGAACTGTTCGAGCCCACTCCGGGCCGCACCTCGCTGGTTGCCCGCCACCTCGGCACGGATCCGAATGCGCCGGCGCTGTGTTTGATGGGCCACACCGATGTGGTCCCGGTCTCACCGGACGGCTGGGATCGAGATCCTTTCGGCGGCGAACTCGTCGGCACTGGTGATCAGGCCGAGGTGTGGGGCCGCGGTGCCGTTGACATGCTCAACCTCACCTCGTCGATGGCCGTGGTCTTCAGCCACCTCGTCACGTCGGGTAAGCGGTACCCGGGCGACATCGTGTACTTCGCCGTGGCCGATGAGGAAGCAGGCGGAACCCACGGAGCCGAAGTACTGGTGCGGGACGAGTGGGATGCGCTGCATTGCGACTACGTACTCACCGAGTTCGGCGGTTTCGCTCACCACCGGCCCGAGGGTTCCACCCTCCTCATCACCACGGCGGAAAAGGGGGTGGGCTGGCGTCGACTCAAGGTGAAGGGAACCCCAGGGCACGGCTCGCGACCGCTCGGAGCCGACAACGCGCTCATCAAGGCGGCCGAGGTCGTCCGCCGCCTCACCCAATTCGAACCAAAGGCGAAACTCGACCAACTCTGGACCGCCAAGATTCGAGCCCTGGGCTTCGACGCCGACCTCGAGGCCCGACTGCTCGACCCCGGAGCGGTCGAGGAGGCGATCTTCGATCTACCGGTCGAGATGCAGGCCAATCTGCATTCCTGTTCCCACATGTCCTTCAGCCCGAATGTGATTCACGGCGGGGTCAAGACCAACGTGATCCCCGATGAGGTCATTCTCGAAGTCGACATCCGCACCCTGCCGGGGGAGACCAGCCACGACGTCGAGGCCAACCTCCAGTTGGCGATCGGCGACTTGATGAGCGAGGTGGAAGTCGAGGTCATCCGGGACGACCCGTCGACATCGTCGACGAGTGGCGGTCCGCTCTGGAGCGCACTCACCGATGCCATGCTGATGGCCTATCCAGGGGTTTCGATCATCCCCAGCATGGTCACCGGCGGCACCGACAGCCGATTCTTCCGTGACCGGGGAACCACGGCCTACGGCGCCGGGCTGCTGAGTCCGTCGATCGACGCCGACGAGTTCTTCAAACGATTCCACGGCCACAACGAGCGCATCGACGTCGCTTCGCTACGGATGACCACCCAGCTCTGGCTCGATGTGGTCGACCGGCTCTGGGTTTGAACGGGAGCGGAGTGCACTGGCCGACCCGAGGCCGGGAACCTCCCACGACACCTCGACGACCTCGGAAGCACCCACGGAGCGAAGCACGAGCCGTCCATCGAACATCACGTCGAGGTCCCCACCTCCCGGAATCGTGCCGACCAGGTTGTTGCCGATCCACAGCTCGTTGGTGGCATGAATGGTCATCGATTCGCCATCACTGGGGTTGATCGGGCCGGGAGCTCGAAGCACTCGCTCGTCGGTGCGGATCTCCGCCGTCGGCCAGCCGCAGCGGAACTCCTGCAACGTGTCGAGATACACGAGGCCACTGACCACGGCTTCGCTGGGGTGTTTGACCATCCGGTCGTGAGCGATCGGTGTGGCCGGGAAGAGACCGGCGATGAGTTCCTTGAATGTCGGATGATCTCGACCCGAGCCGGAGGTGACGATTGTGTCGAAGCTCGACGACACGTCGACCCAGCGACGCTCGGGGCCGGCCGAATCGTGGTCGATCGACGAAATGGTGCGTGTGGCGAAATCCTGGAGGCGTATGGCTACCTCGCCCGGGTCGTCGTCGGGGCCCAAGCTCAACGGCTCCACGGCCAGCAACCGCTTGGATTGGAGATGAGCGCCGAGTATCGAAACCTCGCCTCCGTCATTGTCGATGACGAGGATGGCGCCGTGTGATCCGTTGCCGCCGAGCACTTTTCTGCTGTGCAGCCACCCGGCCAAGGCGCCGATGGGCCGGTCGACCAGTGCCACTTGCACACCGAGTCCGGCAGCTGCGAGTCCGGCCAGGACGGCGGCCCGTGATCGGGCGCCCATGGCCGGCGGAATGGCCACACATCTCAATGGAGCCGACAACCTCGGCTTGATCGCTCCGACGAGATCGGCCACGAGTTGAGCGGCATGGTCGGGGTGATCCATCACGAGTTCCATGACTCGGTCGGTCAGGCGGTCGCAACCCCCGGGATGACGCCACCGGACGACGAGTCCTGCGTGGGGAGCATCCAGTTCGAGCAAGTGCTCGACCGCGGCGAACACTCGATTGCGGCCGAAGTCGAGCACTGCCTGGTTCGTTGCCGCGCTCGCTCCTCCCATGAACGGGGAGGCTACCCCAAACGGGCGCCCCGTCTATGGGGTCAATGGGTCAGTCGCAGCCGCAGCCGGTACAGGGACTCGGCCCGAAGTGGGTGACGTGGTCGGTCCATACCTGGCCGTCGTGATACCGGAGTCGATGTTCCCTGATGGGATCCTCGAACCAACCGGCATGCAGAGGAGCGGTCAGTACCCCGTGGTCGGTTGTGTCTTGTGGTCTGTCGATGATGGTCATGTGCGTTCCCCCACCGAATCTCGCCGTTGAGATCTGGTAGCACCATCTTGATCGACCCCAACGCCCCCAGTCTTGAGCAATGAACCCTGAGTCGTTCGACCCGATCATCAAACAAATTCCCGAGCCAAATTCCCGAGCCAAATTCCCGAGCCGAATCGAGGCCGAACTCCAAGCCGAATCGAAACGAGTCCGGCCGCTCCCCGATGATTCGCTACTGTCGTCAAAATGCCTCGGCTTTCCGCCAGTCAACGCAAATTGCTGCCCGACTCGGCCTTCGCCCATGTTGATTCCGGCGGCAAGCGTCTGCTCCCGATCAACGATGAATCTCACGTGCGCAATGCTCTCGCCCGATTCGGTCAGGTGCAGTTCGACACCGACGACGCCCGGACGGCGGCCCGACGGAGGTTGTTGAACGCAGCCAAGAAGCACGGCATCGTCCCGATCGGATTCATCGATGGTGAGATGCGATCGGCAGGCAAGACAGCGGCCGCTGGTCGACTCGTCATCGAACTCAGCCGGATCGACACCTCAGCCGAACTCGAGTCGGAGCTGCGTCGAACGCTGGGCGATCCGTCGATTGCGCTGCTTCGCTGGTCGAAACGAGAAGGAACCTATCTCGGCTGCGACGACGAGCCGCGGCCGCTGCCGGCACCGTCTTCAACCCAGCAGACGACCTTCCTTCAGGGGCGGGGCCGACCCTTGATGGCGATCGTCCACGACCACACCGTTCTCCAGGCGGCCGAGATCACCGAGGCCGTGATCGCGGCTGTTCACCTCGTGGCCGGCAGGTCGAGGCTCGGGCCGATGAATACGTCGCCGTCTTCCAGGATCCAACTCCCGCCGTCCAGGCCGCGGTGGCGATGCAGCGTGCGATGGCGACGATGACTTGGCCCAACGAACATCTGGTCCGAGTGAGAGCAGGATTACACACGGGCGAGATCATGCTCACCGAGGCCGGATATGTGGGGATCACCGTTCACACGGCGGCCCGAATCATGTCGGCCGCTCACGGAGGCCAGATCCTGGTCTCCGGGGTGACCCAGCGCAGCGCTGTTGCGGCCGGCGCTGAGTGGTCATTTCGTGGTTTGGGAAGCCACGAACTACGCGGTCTGGCCGAAACTCATGAGCTCTTGCAAGTCGAGGCCAGCGGTTTGCCAGCCGAATTTCCGCCGCCGGCAGTGTGAACGGCTAGGCGACCAGAGCGGCCATCGGGGCGTGGGCGGGGAGTTTGCCGGCGGCCTGACGACGCACGATCTCGGCTCGACCCTCGGGGCAATCCGACGCAAAGGGGCACCAGCCGCACAACACCCCCGGCTTGGCCTCGAAGGTGTCGGAAGCGCAGGCCGAGTTGACCGCAACCCACGTTTCGCCGAGCTGGCCGGTTGCTTCTTCGAGCTTCCGCTCGGTGACGTGGACGTCGAGAATTTTCTGACCGAGATAGAGCAGCCGAGCTTTGTCGGGCGTCTCGTCGCCGGTGGCATCGAGAGCGGCGGCGTAGAGCATCACCTGCTGCATCTTGTCGTCTCGGAAACGAACGCCGGGAAGCGTGCCGCTATTGTAGTCACTCACGACCAGCCTGCCGTCGATCCGATCGACACGATCGATGATTCCGAGGAACGGCACTTCGCCCAGATCGGCCTGAACCTTCTGCTCGGTGGAAACGACGTCGACCCGGGCCGGATCCTCCAGATGCCAGAGCCCGACGATCGCCAACCACGCCTGCCAGCGGAACGCTCGAGATTCGTCGTCGCTGAGCTGGAGCGACTGGAATTGCTCATCGACCTCGATGTCGGGCCAGAGCTGTCGGGCAAGGGCCTTGGCTTGCTCTTGGGTGCGATGGTGCGACGGAAGGCCACAAAGGTGTTCGAGCACGGTGTGAGCGAAGGTGCCGACGACCGCAGCCTGGCCCGACGGCTCGGGGAGCTTGTCGACATATTTGAATTTCCAGCGACGCGGGCAACCGTCGAACGCCGAGGCCGAGGAAGGTGAAAGGTGTTTGGGCAAATCGGCCATGGGCACCATCATGCCACGAAGGGTGTGACAATTACAGAAGTGTAATTCGAAGGGTGGCCGGTTTCTGCGAGAATCAGCGGAGCACACCGCCACCGAGGCCGGTATCAGAACCGCGACCGGAACGACCACCGGATGCGCTCGGGGACTGCGATCGTCGCTGCTGGGTGCGTCGACTGCCCGACATCGCGCCGAGACCACCACCGATGAGCATCCGCAGGAGCATGCTGCCGAGTCCGGAGGTGAGCAGTCCACCGAGGACCGAACCGAGGCCTCCCCCCGATCGACGCTGCCTGGTCGGAGCCGAGGAGCTCGAGCTCGAGGCCGAACCTGTCGGGGCTGGGATTCGGT
>JBBKXQ010000196.1:0-13864 GCA_037969565.1 Acidimicrobiales bacterium
GTCGCAATCCTTCGAGGAGGAACTCAGTGGCTACGATCTCGTCCTCGACATGCTCGGCGGCGAGACGCTCGACCGCTCATTCGAGGTTCTCGCAACCGGCGGCACGTTGGTCACGATCAAGGGAGAGCCCTCGCAAGCGACAGCGGCGCAATTCGGTGTGACCGCCGTGGGCTTCTTCATGTCGCCGAGCGGCGAACAACTGACCCGTCTCGCCGACCTGATCACGAAAGACCAACTGCATCCGATTGTCGACCGCACATTCTCGCTCGACGAAACACAGGCCGCCTTCGAATACAGCGAGACGGGACATGCCCGCGGAAAGATCATCGTGCAGGTTCGCTGAGTTCTCGCTGCGGTTCCTTCGCCTCGCATCTGATGATTCAGATCTGAATCAATCCAATCCTGAGACGCTCGGACTCCGAACCAGGGCCAAACCTGCGACTGGAGAACACCATGAACGCCAAGAAGTCCACCAAGTACTTTTCCGCCCTGGCCGCCGGCGGCGCCGCTGCCCTGATGCTGGCCACCCCGGCCTTTGCCGCCCACGAAGGATCGTCGTATTCCGGCACCCTGACCGAACTCAACGGTTCGGGCGGATCGGGCAAGACCACCATCACCGTGTCCGAAGACGGTGAAACCATGACCGTGAAACTGGATGCCACCGGCCTGAACCTGGACGGCCCCCATGCCATGCACATCCACGGTCTCGTCGATGGCGAAACCGTGTCGGCGTCAGCTTGCCCGACCATGGCCGACGACGCCGACGGTGACGGCGTCTTGACCGTTGCCGAGGGTGCCCCGAAGTACGGTGGAATCCAGGTTTCGCTCACCACGACGGGAGACACCAGCCCCGAGTCCGGGTTGGCCGTCGATCGCTTCCCCGCCGGCACGACCGTCACCTACGAACGTTCCGGAATTGCGATTCCGGCCGCCGTCAAACCCAACCTGGGCAAGCTCCACGTCGTGATGCACGGCATCGACGAGAACGGAAACGGCACGCTCGATCTCGATCAGACCGAACGTTCATCGCTCACCGCCGATCTGCCCCGTGAGGCCACAGCTCCTGCGCTTTGTGGAACGCTGACCGCCGTCGCAACCGGCGCCATTCAGACCGGTGCCGGCGGCACCGCCACCGATGACGGTGGCAACTCGTCCACGGGACTCGCTCTGGGTGCCGCAGCCGCTGCTGGTCTGGCCGCCACGGCCATCGCTCGGCCCCGGTTCGCCAAGGCCTGATCGCCTCCACGTCGTCACGACAAGTGATGGCAAGTGATGACTGACTCGTAGATGCGGAGCCCCCACTGCACCCGCGGTAGGGGCTCCGCACGTCAACCGCTGCTCTTCATCTGCTCTGTTCCTTCAACTGCTCTGTTTCGACGCCTCAACGTTCCTCGCCCGTTCGAAAGGATCTCCATGCGACTCCTCGTCTCCCTCATCGTGATGACCGTCCTCGCCGCATCCTGCGCCGCTGGTTCCGGTGCTGCTCCAACCGATGCTGCCGCCGCCATCACGGCCGCCTCCAACGGGGCCGAAAAGACAGCCACCACCCTCCCGACTGCACCTAGCAGTCGCGCAGCCGATCAGCCGACAACGAGCCCACCGACGACAGCTCCACTCAGTTTTCCGGTGGGCATCAAGCCGGTACGACTCGAGATCCCGGCCATTGGCGTCGACGCAACCATCGTCGATCTCCAACTGACCGGCCCGGAGCCCGAGGTCCCCACCGACTTCGGAGACACTGGCTGGTATGAACAAACTCGCCTACCGGGCGAAATCGGTC
Organism: Acidimicrobiales bacterium; assembly: GCA_037969565.1. Lineage (GTDB taxonomy): Bacteria > Actinomycetota > Acidimicrobiia > Acidimicrobiales > SZUA-35 > SZUA-35. The sequence goes on from JBBKXQ010000196.1 coordinate 1,781, forward strand.
CCGCGGTGATCGCCGGACACATCGACTCGCTGACAGGGCCAGCCGTTTTCTTCGAAATCAACAAGCTCGTCGCCGGCGACCAGATCATCGTTCATGGCGAGGACAACGAGACGCGGACGTTCGAAGTCACTGATGCCGGGCAGTATCCGAAAGACGATCTGCCCGAGGAAGTCTTCGGATTCGGCGGCCCCGACCCCGAGCTCCGATTGATCACCTGTGGTGGCGTCTTCGACCGCTCCAGCGGCCACTACAAGGACAACTACGTTGTGTACACAACGCTCGTTGAACCCGAGGAGACATCATGAAAACCATTCCCGCTCTTGCTCTCGCGCTACTGCTCGGTTTGACGGCATGCGGCTCGTCGGAGAGTTCAGCGGCTGGATCCACCACACCTGATGCCTCGACCCCATCGACGGCCACTTCGGAACCGAACACATCCACTCCCGACTCGTCGGTCCCGGAGACATCCACAACGGCCCCTCCTGCAGGCGACTCGTCCGGAGACATTGCGGCTTCCGTCTCGATCATCGACTTCGAATTCGCCGACGGCAACGTCACGGTCAACGTCGGCGACACGATCGAATGGACGAACACCGGCGACATTGCACACACCGTCACATCCGACAACGCCGACTTCGACTCTGGAAGCCTGAGCAAGGGCGACACGTTCACCTTCAAGGCCACCGAGGCCGGTGACTTCACGTACTTCTGTCAGTTCCATTCCAACATGCAGGGCTCGATCACCGTCATCGGCTGATGTCCGTCACGAACCCACACGCTCGACGAAGGCCGAGATCCGCTCGATGAAGGCGGCCCGGTGGTGCTTCTCGTACTCCTCCCAAGTGCTGAGCGAGGTTCGATCGTGGACACGGTCGATGAAGAGCAGGCCATCGAGATGGTCGCACTCGTGCTGCCATGTTCCTGCCGTGAGTCCGCGCTTGGTCTCATCATGCGAAAGGCCGTCGCGATCGCGGTAGCCGACTCGGATGTTCACGTGTCGGTGCACGTTTCCCCGAAGCGGCACCGAAAGGCACCCCTCGTTGATGTCGACGATCTCGTCGTCCAGGTATTGGATGAGCGGGTTGACCGCGACCGTCAGCGGAATCGGTGGCTTGTACGGGTAGCGGGGGTTCTGATTCACCTCCATCACGGCGATTCTGTATGGCTCGCCGATCTGTGTGGCGGCCAGTCCCGCCCCGTTGGCGTGTCTCATCGTGTCGATCAGATCGTCGATGATGGACTGGACGTGCTCGCCGGCCAGCTCCTCGCCCGAGACCGGGCGACCCGGAATTCGTAACGTCGGATCGCCGATGGACAGGATCGGTCGCACGGTCATGTTGGGCTCCTCTGCTCGTCACCGTTTGCTCGCTACCGGAAGTCTCGCATGCGTACGGCGACGGCTCGTGCGGCAGCGACATCACGGCGGCGATCAGCGAGGCGGTGGCCCCCGCATCGGCGGCTCATCCACTGCAGCTGTGAGCCGCAGCGACTCGAGGCGCCGCTCGCCAAACCAACGAGGCGATGTCAAAATGCGGGGATGGCGAACACATTGGCAGTAGGGACCGACAAGGGGTTGTTCCTCGTGACTCGGACCAACTCGGGCTGGACGATCGGTGAGCCGCAATTTCTTGGCTGGCAGGTCACGGCCTTCGAGCAACTGACGTCGGGGGGTTTCATCGCTGGAACCGGCAGCGGCTGGTTTGGTCCGGCTGTCCATCGCAGCGATGACGCCAAGGCTTGGGATCAGGTTTCGCCCGGGCCTCGGTTCGAGGCCGATGATGGAGCCGAACTCAAACAGATCTGGCGGTTCCACGAGAGCCCCGACGCCCTGTACCTGGGTGTTGCCGAGGCCGGGCTGTTTCGGTCCGAAGACGCCGGGGCAACGTGGACTCACCTGAATGGGTTGCGCAGTCACGAATCGGTGGCGAGCTGGGAGCCTGGGGCAGGCGGACTGTGTGCCCACAGCATCCTCCACCACCCGAACAACCCAGACCGGCTCTGGGTGGGCATCTCCGCAGTGGGCGTTTTTCGCTCCGATGACCGAGGACAGAGTTGGGATTTGAAGAACCGAGGGGTCCAGGTCACGGGGCCTCCGGAGTCAGGGGTCGGGCACGACATCGGTTACTGCGTGCACGCCTTGGTGCTCGACCCGGATGATCCCGACAGTCTCTACCGCCAGGAGCACCGAGGTCTTTTCCGAAGCAGCGACGGCGGAGACAGTTGGGTGGACGCGAACGAGGGCGTGCCGGCCCGGTTCGGGTTCCCACTCGTGATGGATCACAGCACGGGCCACCTGTTTTCGGTTCCTCAGACGAGTGACGAGCATCGGGTTCCGATCGACGGACAGCTGAGGGTCTATCGCAGCTCGGATCGGGCGCGGAGCTGGCACGAGTCGAGCGACGGACTCGCCCACTCGCCCGGATATGCCGGTGTGCTCCGAACGGCGATGGCCACCGACGACAACGGCTTGGTTGCCTTTGGCACGACCAGCGGCGAGTTGTACACGAGCGAGAATTCAGGCGATTCGTGGGATCGGGTCGAGGGCACGCTGCCACGCATCTTCTGCGCTTCGACGCTCGACGCGTGATGCCACGGGTATCGGTGCGGATCACTCGGCTCCTTTCCGAAATCAGTGGAGCCGACCGCACCACCACGGTCGAAGCGGCCACCGCGTCCGAGGCCATCGGCGAGCTGTGCCGACGTGTGCCTGCACTGGAGGTGCATGTCTTCGACGATGCCGGCAACGTCCGCCCCCATGTGAACGTCTTTGTTCGAGGCGAACTGACGAAGGGCCCCAACGCACTCGATCTCACCGTTGCCGAGGGTGACGAAGTGTCGGTCGTTCAAGCGGTGTCGGGCGGTCAGGCTGAACGATCGGAGTGAGCCTGCGGCCTCGCCGCGCCGTCGCTGCCGATTCATGGGATGGTGGACGATGCCACGATTTCTCCTGCCCCTCGCACCCGTCACCTCGCTGGATGACTATTTGCGCACCGAAGTGGGCGGGCGTGGGATCGCCAAAGCCAGGGAGTTGGGCCCATCGGCCACCGTCGACGAACTCGAACGATCGGGCCTTCGTGGCCGAGGCGGCGGCGGCTTCCCCACCGCTGCCAAGTGGCGGGGAATCGCGGCCCAAACCGGCGAACGACGCTACCTCGTTTGCAACGGAGCGGAAGGAGAACCTGGCACCTTCAAAGACCGGTCGCTGCTCCGAGCGAATCCGTACCAGCTGGTGGAAGGAGTGATTGTTGCGGCCTTTGCCATCGGGGCTCACGAGTCGTACATCTGTCTGAAGGCCAGCTTTGAAGCCGAGCTTGCCGCCGTCACGCGCGCCGTCGCCGAGTTCCAGGCGGCAAACCTGTGTGGCGATTGCGTGGTCACCATTGTTGCCGGGCCCGACGAATACCTGTTCGGTGAGGAGAAAGCGATGTTGGAGGTCATCGAAGGCAACGAACCGCTCCCTCGCATGCTGCCGCCATATCTCCACGGTCTCTTCGCCAGTTCGCCCCAAATTGGCTGGCAATCTCATGAAGCGGGCAGGCCCGACTCACCGGCTCCGGCCGGATCCAACCCCACGCTCGTCAACAATGTCGAGACACTGTCGAACGTGCCCCACATTCTCACCAACGGGTGGGAGTGGTTTCGATCGATGGGTACCGAGGCGTCTCCGGGGACCGTTGTCGCCACGGTGACGGGCGACGTGGCCCGCGACGCCGTCGGTGAAATCGAGATGGGCACGAGCTTGCGATCCGTCATCGACAGCATCGGCGGGGGAACCGAGCAGGGACGATCGGTCAAAGCCGTGTTCTCCGGCGTGGCCAATCCCGTGATCACCGGGGCCGCCATCGACAGCCCCGTCAGTTATGAGGGCCTCGATGCCGCCGGGAGCGGTATGGGCTCGGCCGGATTCATCGTCTACGACGACACGACCTGCATGGTGGAGACGGCCTATCGCCTTTCGCGGTTCCTCTCGGTGGAGTCGTGTGGGCAGTGCTCACCCTGCAAGTTGGGATCCAGCGCGATCACCCAGCACCTCGAGAACATCGAAGGCGGCAGCGGCACGAAGGATGATCTCGACGGCATCGTCCATTGGCTGCGTCTGGTCACCGACGGAAGTCGTTGTTACCTCGCAACGGAGGAACAGCGGCTGGTGGCCAGCATCATCCAGGCGTTCCCCGAGGAGTTCGACGAGCACATCGAAGGTGGTCATTGCCCTCGCCCTCGAAAACTCCCGATCCCGAAGCTCCTCGACATCGTCGACGGCCAAGCAATCTACGACGAGCGATTCTGGCGCAAACGCCCGGACTGGACCTACGACCCTGAGTAACGGCCCGGAAGCTTCCGAGCAACAGACCTACGGAGCCGAAGCCCAGACTTCACGGGGTGCGAGATCGGTGACGCTGGCCTTGTCGTAGTCGGAGAGGTCGCTGCGGCGGACGTCGTCGAGGATCTGGGCAATGACGTCGGCGATCGGGTCGGTTGGACCCGGCAGATTTCGTCGTCGCTTTTCCGCGAGGAGCGTCAGCAGTGTGCGGATCATCGTGGCCGCAACCTTGGGATCAGATGCTCCGTAGATTCGGATCGAGTCGAAGGCGGCGTGAAGGTAGTCACCGTGGACGAGGTCGTGCCGCACGAGGGTTCGGCCATCGAACTCCTTGGCGGTCGGTGCAGTCGGTCGCTGCCAGATCGTCAGCATGACCACCCCCAAGTGGACGATCAGGTCGTTGGCCGTGTTCGGGTCGTTCACGCCGGGCGACAGTGCTCGCAGCGCAATGTCGACCATCTGCAGAATGCCGAATCCGATGTCTTGTTGCAGCGTCCGCGAATCGCCGAGGGCGAAACCCGCACGAATTCCTGCCTCGCATTCGTCTTCGTCCTCCGGCCGCGGCCAGACCCAGGCCATCGGGGCATCGGGGAACATGAACGACCCGACCGAAGCAGTCACGTAGACAGTGGAACCCTTCGGAGCAGCGCCGACGATTTGCTGGGAATCGATTTGCTGCACCCAACCCGCCCTCGGGGCCACGACGGGGAAGGCGTCGTCGGGCGGTTCCTGCTCGAGTTCGCCTCGGGTCGGATGCGGGGCCGGAACCACGCCCGGGTTCTCGGTGAGCTCCAGCCGTTCATCCTGTTCGATGAGCGCAACGGTTTGACCCATGATGTGCGAAGCAACCGACCCGATCCGCAGACGATTCGTGAGGTGATCGACCGAGCGCACGACGGCGATCAGGGACAGAATTCCCAACACGACGGCGACGATCACCGAGATGTGTGGGGTCAGCGCCTCACCCTCGGCGAAGGTACGAGTCTCGCGGAGGATCAGCAGGCAATAGACCACCGTTCCGAGAACGATCCCGATGGCCCCTTGAAGCGTCCGATCACCGATCCATTCCCTCAAGGTTCGAGGCGAGAACTGCGAGCTGGCGAGCTGCACGGCAAGAAGCATCAACGACAGCAGCAGCGTCACCGACGAGATGAGGCCGCCGGCGATTGCCGACAAAATCGACCGGGCGCTGTCAACCGTTGTGAGCAGCACTTGGGGAAGCTGCTCTCCATTGAGCTGGCCGTCGATCCGGAGTGTGACCTGCGACAAGACGATGGCTGCAATGACGAACACCGTCGGTATGAACATCAGTCGATGATTGATTTCATCGAACAGTTGGCGAAGTCGAACCATCAGTCGTCGAATCTGTCAAAGATCATGGCGCGTCACCGACCGTGGAGCGTCGTGACCGTTCGGCTTTCATGGCTGGCCCACCTCGCTTCCGGAATCCGGGCACCATAGGTGCCCAAACCCTGAAGCGACCACTCGTTCCGGTGATCGGGACAACCGGCTGCTATGTGCAGGAGTCGAGTGCGTCACCGGCAACCCGGACGTGGAGCTGCGCGTGACCGGCATACTCGTGAGCCAACTCGAGATCATCGGAGGCCAGCGTCAACGTGGCCCACCCGACGATTCGTTGTGGATGACTCGGGAGCGACGGAAACGTGTTGTTCGCTTCACTCCAGTCGTCGATCGCCTGTTGCAGGATGAGCCAACGTTCAGCGGGATCATCCCAACTGCCGCCCAGTACGTCTTGATCCACGGCTTCGCATCCAGCCAGAGCCGATGCCAGACCAGGGGTGCCGGTTTCACTCGGAAGAAATCCGGGATCGAGGAGTCCTACTACCTCACCATCACCGTCGAGGTCGCCGGAGTCCAACGTGCCGGGACCGGTGATCAGATTTCGGGCTTCTTCTGCCGCCGCGTGGGCGGCGGCGACCGTGCCCGCGGTTTCCCACCGGTCGACAGCAGCCGCGATCAAGGAGAGACGCTCCCCAGACCCGGCGGCGCTCTCGTCGACGGCCTCCGACGTGTCATCGGTTGATCCCACGGTGGCTTCGGGATCGGCACCAGCATCTGACGGCGCCGGCGAATCAGAGGCGCTCGAGCAACCAGCCAGAACGAGAATCGACACGAGTGCTGAGGCCGCCAATCGACTCGAACGCCGTCCGATGGTGTTCAACTGCTTCGGGTTCATGATGTTCATGATCGTGTGGTCATTCCTGTTCGATGGCGAGTTGGCTCTGTTTGGACGCCGCTGACCAATTGTCATCGACGACCACGACGCGTCGTCCACTCCGATCAACCAACGAAGCGGCGAGTGCGGCGCGATAACCCGACGCACAATGAACCCACACTTCACGGTCGGGCAGCTCCGACAAGCGCCCCTCGAGATCGGAGACGGGAATGTGGACCGCCCCCGAGATGTGGCCCTCGGCCCATTCGTCATCCCGGCGCACATCGAGAACGACAATCCCTGCGTTGGCCGTGCCCTCTTCATCGTGGATTTCGGATGCCAGATCTTCGAAGGTGGCTCGGCGGTAGGAGTTGCGAGATCCGCCTTGGGCCCACTCGTCGATTCCACCGGACGCGCTGCCGGCCGGACGGTCGATCCCGATGCGAGCCATTTGGCGCTGCGCCATGGCGACCTCGGATTCACTGTCGCCGACCAGCGTGACCGGCGTGCCCCACGGCATCACCCATCCCAAGTACGTGGCGAACGAGTCGCCGGCCTCGAGGTTGATCGTTCCGAGGAGATGTCCGTCGGCGAATGCCGTTCGAGAACGAAGATCGACCACCCACTCGCCTTCATGGATCCGGCGCCTGATCTCGATCGGATCAACCGGCGTGGGCGTCGAGAGGTCGACCGGGCGAGGCCCTGAGCGGTTGATTGGCGCCATGTGGACGTAGTAGCGGGGATAGGCCGTGAGCCCGTCGAGGAGTTGCTCGACGAAGGCATTCTCGTCGTCGAGGGTGAGTGCCAGATTCGATGCTCGTTCCTCACCGATCGTCGACTGGTCGGCACCGCTCGTCTCCGACGAGGAGCAGAAGCTTCCGAAACCGTGGGTCGGAAAGACCTCGGCTTCAGAGGGGATCTCCGCGGCCAACCGGCGAACCGACTGATATTGGGCTCGGGTCAATGCTTCCGTGGCGTTCTCGGAGATGAGGTCGGTGCGACCGACCGAGCCGAACAACATCGAACCGCCACTGAACACGGCAGTGGCCGAATCGTTCTCGATCACGACATACGAGAGATGGTCAGGGGTGTGGCCGGGTGTGTGCATCGCCCGAACGACAACAATGCCGACATCGAACTCGTCCCCCTCGTGGGCATCGGTGTGTTCGAAGTCGAGCCGATCAGCGCTCGACACGACATAGGTGGCGTCGTGGGCGCGGGCCAACTCGAGCCCACCGCTGACGTAGTCGTTGTGGACGTGGGTCTCGAACACATGCCGCAGAACGAGTTCGTGTTCGACGAGCAACGATTCGATGCGATCGATGTCTCGCTGAGGATCGATCACGGCCGCTTCGTTGCCCGAGACCAGCAAGTAGCTCCGGTCGCCCATGGACGCGGTTTCGATGGTGAGAATTTCCACGGTCAACCTTCCTCTTCCATGTTCGCATGTTCGGACATTTTGGGGGACTACCCACGACGCCAGAAACGAAACCTTGGGCTCCCCCTCATGCCGCCACGTTCTGGGGGCGTCTGCCGCCGATTTCGACGGTAGACGACTCCAGTTCCGTCATGCCCGATGGCCCAGAATGTGCGACGCTGCGACCTCAACGCATTCACTCGAGGAGATCCCGTGGTCAAGGTCATCGCAACACTCATCGCCAAGTCCGACAAGGTCGAAGAGACGAAGGCGGCGCTGTCTTCGCTCGTCGATCCCACGCGGGCCGAGCCTGGTTGTGTCAGCTATGAACTCTTCCAGTCCAACGATGACCCCACCGAATTCGTCACCGTCGAGGAATTCACCGACGACGCGGCCATCGATTCACATATGAGCAGCGAGCACATCGGAGCCGCCCTCGCCGCCGCACCCGAGATCCTCGCTGCCGACCCCCGAATCCAGCGATACACGCTCGTGAAATGAGGCGGTTCGCAACGATTCTTCAGAACGACCGATGCACGAGCCCCGATTAGACGAGATCGAGATCGAGATCGGCGATCGCCGCATGACGATTGCCCGTTTCGGGACTTCAGCGCCGAGCATCGTGATGCTCCACGAAGGACTCGGCTCCATCACCCAATGGCGCGAGGTCCCGGCGCTCATCGCCGAACGGACGGGCGCCGGAGTCGTCGCTTATGACCGCGCCGGACACGGCGTCTCGACACCAATCGGGAGCCGCGGTGCCGACTGGCTGCACGTCGAAGCTGACGTTCTCGCCCGTCTGCTCGAGCGACTCGAGATTTCCGAGCCCATTCTGGTTGGCCACTCCGATGGCGGCTCGATCGCGCTGATCCACGCCGCGTCTGGGGCTCGATGTCGAGCAGTCGTCACTCTCGCCGCCCACTCATGGGTCGAGCCATGCTGCGTCGAGGCCATCGCCTCACTACGAGCCGACCCCGCCGACATCATCGAAGGTTTGTCTCGGGCTCACGCCGCTCCCGCTGAACTCTTCGACGCCTGGAGCCGGGTGTGGACCAGTGAGGAGTTTCAGACATGGGACATCCGGCCATCGCTCGGAGCGATCTCCTGTCCGACAGTCGTCGTCCAAGGCGCCACCGACGAGTACGCAACCGACGCTCAGCTCACCGAAACGGTTGCTGCCATTGGCCGAACGGCCACCCTTGTTCAGATGCCTGAGGTCGGCCACATGATTCATCGTGAGATTCCGGAAATCGTCGTGGACCTCGTCGCCGACCTGCACGATCAACTCCGACGAAGCGGCTAGCGCGAACCGACGCCACCGAGACGGGACTCGCTGATTCACTCGTTCGAGACCAGACGACGTGAGGTTCGGCGGCTCGGCCGGGTCAGGCCGGGGGCAATGACCGAACAATCTCGCGGATGGTGTCGTCGACCGAACGGTCAGTGGCCACCGTGAGATCCTCGAGCTCGACGAAGAATGGCTCTCGACGGGCCGCGAGCTCGGCGAGATCGGTGCGGTCCATGGAGCGGCGATGATCACCGCTCTGCTGCCGTGCCAGCGTGAGCTCGAGGTCGGCGACAAGCCGGACCACCACCGCTCGACGACGTAGCACGATGCGAACCAGCTCGTTCTCGACCGTCGACGCCGCCGCGCTCACCACGCTCGGTTGATCCCGAGTGAGAGCCCCGAGCAACACGGCGGCTTCGAGTTCATGCAGCCTGGACAGACCGTGCAACTCGGCGAAGTGCCCGCTGGTCACCCCGGTGAGAATTTCGATGTCCTCGTCCGAATCGAAGTGGGCGCGGCCCAGCTCGGACGCAAGGGCTCGGCCGATCGTCGTCTTGCCTACACCCATGAGCCCGATCACCACGACATGAGGTGGACCCGTGCGGTCGGATTCAGGCATCAGAACGTGGGGGGTCCAACAGGTATGGAGCTGCCGACACCATCTCGAAACTCCCGTTCGGGCCCGTTGTGCGCCGACTCGGTCATGTCGAGCGTCAGTGCCTCGGGAGGGAACTCGTCGGCGTCGCTCCGGTCTCGCAGATCATCGAGGCCCATGCGAAGGACCCAACCCATGACTGCGATCGAGATCAGACCGTTCGCCACCCCGGCCGCGATGTCGCTCGGATAGTGCATGCCGCGGTAGAGGCGGGAAACGATCACCGAAATCGGGAACAGCACGAGCATGGCTGGCACCAGCCAACGGAGAAGCGGCTTTCGGAAGTGCCACAGCGAGACCACGATCAGGCTGCCGTAGAAGGCGGTTGCCGCTCCGGCGTGGCCTGACGGGAAACTGGCAGTGGGAAGCGATCCGTCGAGTTGCTCCACGGATGGACGGTCACGATTGACGAGCAACGTCACGACCAAGAAGACAGCGGCCTGAGTGGCCAGCGACCCGAAGACAAAGATCGCGTCGAGCCAGCGCCGCCAACGGATGACGGCCGCAACCGAGAACAGAACCGCCAGGCCGATCACGATCGGTGTGTCCGAGAAGCGAGTACCCCATCGACTCAGACCGTTCAGTTGGGGCGTGCGAACACTCTCGAGCCACACGTTCACCCTTGTTTCCTGCAAGTGGGGCCATGTGCCTTCGTAGATGTTCACGATGCCGAACCCGACGAGCGTCCAAACGACGATCGATGCCGCTACGGCTCCTGCAAAATATTTGATGAGCCGTTTCGAGAGCGGCCAGGCGCGGAGCGAAGAACGCCGTTCGGGCTTGGTTTGCGCAACGGACGTCATGACCGGTCTCCAATCGTGGGCCTGTTCTTCGCAGCTGGCTCATCCAGTACGGCGTCTTCGTGTGGTGTCGTCGATTCCTCATCGGCTTCGGCCACCACCTCCACGACCAACGGAGCCAATGGTCTCATCTCTCTACTGAAGACGAGCACCAAGAGCCAGGTCCATCCCCAACCGATCGTCGTGCCGGCGATGACGTCGCTGAGCCAGTGCACACCGAGGAGCGCCCGACTGGTCGCTACTCCGGTGGCGACGAGAACGGCGAGGCCGCCGGCCATGGACCGAATCGGTTTGGGCGATCGGCGGGCGAGGATGAAAGCCACGCCGGCCCAGCATGCAGCCGCCGTCGCGGAGTGCCCTGAAGGGAACGAATATCCGGTGCTGCCGACCAACTGCAGCAGGTCGGGCCGCTCACGCCGCACGAGAAGCTTGAGACCGTTGATGAGAAGCCACTGACCAATTCCGACGAGAGCGGCGAACGTGAAGACATTGCGGTTCCGATGCCGCACGAAGTCGATCGTCGCCGCAATCGAAAGGACACCGAGGCCGACAACAGTCGAACCGAACTCGGTCAGCCAGCCGAGATAACGAGTCGATGCATCTCCGGAATGACTCGATCCCCAGGTCGCGACCCAGAGATCGAGACCGGCCAGGCCATTGTCGTTGTCGGCCAGATCGAACAGCAGACCAACGAGCAGCGCAGTGGCAAACAGCAGAACGAACACGGCGGTGACGAGAAACCCTCCGGCGGTGCTCCGATCAAGGCGCCGGTGGGCGAGGCGCGCCAGCCGAGGTCGATCAGCGAGTTTGCGAACGAGCCATTGCTTGGACTCCGACGGGTCGGCTGGGTCGACAACATCAGCACCGGAATGGGCACGTGCCTCGAACATGAGGGTCGAGATCGCCGCAAGCAGAGCCACGATCACAACGACGAAGGCGATGCTCATGAGGGCACCCCAGTTGTCTCACTTTGCAACTGGATGGCACAACGGTCATTGGTCAGTAGTTGATTCATCGGTTCTTGGTTCGTCGGCGGCTGGACAACGCAGGGCAATCAAAGCGACGTCTTGCCCAGCAACTCGCAATCTCGAACAAGAATTCACACGGGAGCCCTGTCGGCTCTCCGGCATCCGTGGTATGTTCCTTCCGCGACCCGCTGCCTTGGACCCGGCAGCCTGAAATCGCAGGAACCCTGCCCCTGAAACCGGCAGCTCGAGCCAGCATGGAGAGCAGCCGTGGTCCATTTCTCGCAGTCGATCGAACGCCACCTTCCGGGTCGGCCTGTTCTCGATTCGGGACACGACCAGAAGAGATCCCCATCACAGGCGGTGGGAGCAGCTCCCGGCAACAGTCGGTGAGCCGGGAGCTGCAAATTGTCTGGGTGGGGGCGGCGGCCCCTACCCAGCCTCAACTGCGCCGTGCCGACG
>JBBKXQ010000197.1:0-14809 GCA_037969565.1 Acidimicrobiales bacterium
GTGGGGGGAGGAGGCAGAGGTCGGTCGGTGGACGGAGGGGCCGGCGTGGTGGTCGTGGTCGAGGTTTCCTCGGCGCCACGGGCCAGGTCTTCGGTGAGGGGTAGCGAGCAGGCGGAAGCAACGAGTAGACAACCGAGAACTGAGCCAAGCAGACGACGCACGACCCGAACGGTAGGCCCGAACCATGCGGGTGGAATGGTCGGGCCATCTCGATGCTGCTACGAAAGCACCCGTGAACGACGTACGAGGCATCAATTCCGACCGAGTCAGCGCCTGGCTCGACACCAACATCGACGGGGCCAAGGGGCCATACGCCTTCGAGTTCATCACCGGTGGGCATTCGAACCTCACCTACAAGGTCCGAGACTCGCACGGCCTTCAACTGGTGCTCCGGCGGCCCCCACTCGGCGCCGTGCTCGCAACGGCTCACGACATGGAGCGGGAGCATCGGATCATCTCCGGGGTCGGGAAGTCATCGGTTCCGGTGCCCGCTGCCCTCGGCCTTTGTGAGGATGAGCAGGTCAACGATGCTCCCTTCTATGTGATGGGCTACGTCGAGGGGGAGGTCCTCCACACTTCCGAGGTTGCCGAGGCGGTCACGTCGGTCGAGGCGAGGGCCAAGCTCAGCGAATCGGTGGTGGACGTGCTCGCTGCGCTGCATCTCGTCGATCCGGATGCGGTGGGTCTCGGGGAACTCGGTCGGAAGGAGGCGTTCCTCGATCGACAGTTGAAGCGATGGAGCACCCAGTGGGAGAAGGCTCGAACCCGCGAGTTGCCGGCGATGGAACGAGCGCACCAGTTGCTGGTCGAACGAAAGCCGGAGCAGCGGTACACCGGCATTGTCCACGGGGACTATCGGCTCGGGAACATGCTGGTCGACGTCCAGAAGGGTGAGGTGGCCGCAGTGCTCGACTGGGAACTGTGCACGCTCGGCGACTTGCTCGCCGATGTCGGCTACCTGTTGAACAACTGGGTTCAGCCGGGCGAAGAATCCTTTCGGGGCGCAACCGCCTTTCCCACACAGGCCGGCGGATTCATGACTCGGGAGCACGTGGTCGAGCGGTATGTCGAACGCACCGGTTTCGAAATCGGAGACATCAACTATTACCGGGCGTTCCAGAACTGGAGACTGGCCGCAATCGTCGAAGGAGTTCTCGCTCGATACCTCCAAGGTGTGATGGCCGACGACGACGTCGACACCGATGCCTACCGGGAACAAGTTGGCGCCCTCGCCAACGAAGCACTCAACCTCTTGGGAGTCGATCAAGAATGACCATTCAGCTCTATCTCCAAGACCAGGAACTCCAGACGTTCGATTCGGCCGTCGTGGCAGTCGACGCCGACGGGGGCCGAGTACTGCTCGACCAAACCGCCTTCTATGCATCCGGGGGTGGACAACCCAACGACGTGGGAACCCTGACCTCGGGCGCAACCACCTGGCCGGTGATCGACGTTCGCAAGAACGGCGCCGACATCTGGCACACGATCGATCGGCACACGAGCGACAGCGAAACAATGCCGGAAGTCGGAGCGATTGTGTGTGGCGTGGTCGAGTGGACTCGACGTCAGGAGTTGATGCGGACCCACAGTGCGATGCACGTGCTGGGCGGAGTGATCTGGAACGAATATCGGGTGGCCGCCACCGGGAACAACATGGAGCCGCTGAAGGCAAGAATCGATTATGAGTTCGATCCCCTTCCCGAGGGGTTCGCCGAGCGGGTCGAGGCACTCGTCAACGCCGAGATCGCCGCCGACCGGCCCATCCGGGTCGAGTTCTTGCCCCGCGACACGGCCGTGATGGACGAAGACCTCATCCGTACGAAGGTCAACATGATCCCGGAAGGGGTGATGGAGATTCGTGTCGTCGACATCGTCGGTCTCGACAAGCAGGCCGACGGTGGAACCCACGTGCGCTCGACGGGTGCCATCGGAACCTTCCGCATCACGAAAACGGAATCCAAAGGCAAGGGAAACAAGCGGATACGTTTCGAACTCTCTGATGATCCGGCCCGACACCAGTAACGTCGCTGAATGCGCTTACTTCTGACCAACGACGACGGCATCGATTCGGTCGGCCTGCACGTGCTCGCCCGCTCCATGCAGCAATTCGGAGATGTCCAGATCGTCGCCCCCGACCGTGAATTCAGCGGTGCCGGGGCAGCCATCGGGGCGATCTGGGAGATGCGGCCCGAAGTCGAGAAGGCGCACCTCGACGGATTCGACGATGTGTGGGCCGTCTCCGGACCCCCGGCCCTGTGCGTGATGTTCGCCCGAATGGGCGCCTTCGGTCCCCCACCCGACCTGATCGTGAGCGGCATCAACCCCGGAGCCAATGTCGGACGTTCGGTGTATCACTCGGGAACCATCGGGGCCACGCTCACGGGCCGCAATGGTGGAATCACCGGTGTCGCCGTCAGCCAGGCCGTACACGACTATGGCGTGGAAGGTCAGGCCTGGGAAGAGTCGATTCATGGCCTGCATTGGCAGACGGCAGCTGATGTCGCGGCCGCAGCGGTGCGTTCGATCATCGACTCACCTCCCCCCGAACCCGCCGTCCTGAACATCAACGTCCCCGACCTGCCCGTCGAGGAATTGACCGAATGGAGGTGGACCACCGTCGGCCAGGAGCCACCCCGAGCAATGGTCACGGCAACACTCACACCGAAGACCGGGCACACGCAGCGGTTCCACGTCGACATGGGCTACGGCGCCGAACATCCCCAACCGGCCGGCACCGATACCCAAGCCATCCAAGAACGGGCCGTTTCGTTGACCTGGCTCAGCCGGATCACCGCCTACGACATGCCAACACATGGCGTCGATGCCGCGTTGGACGGGTTGATCAAGTCATGAGCTCAACAACGCCGGCCCGCACCCCGCTCTACGATCTGCACGTCGAACTCGGTGGTCGCCTCGTCGATTTCGCCGGGTGGGAGCTTCCGATTCAGTACGAGGGAGTGATCGCCGAGCACAACTGGACCCGCTCCTCCGCCGGCCTCTTCGACGTGAGTCACATGGGTGTCGTCGAGATCTGGGGTGACAACCCGGCCCAGGCACTCGAGGGCCTCACGCCATCCGGCATCGTCACACTGGCTGAGGGCCGGCAGCGTTACGGCCTCCTCACCAACGACACCGGAGGCGTGATCGACGACTTCATGGTGGCCAATTGGGGCGACCACCTCACGATCGTCGTCAATGCTTCCCGGGCCGAGGTGGATCTCGCTCGTCTCACCGAAGGAATGCCCCAGTGCGAGGTGCGGTACAAGCCCGAGATCTCGCTTCTGGCCATCCAGGGACCCAAGGCCGGGGCTGTGATCGAGCGCCTCGCCCCGATCCTCGCAGGCACCACCTTTCTCGACGTTCGCATGGCCGAAATCGAAGGAATCCAGATTGGTGCCAGCCGATCGGGATACACGGGCGAGGACGGCTTCGAGTTGGCTGTCGCCGACGAACACGCCGAACAAGTGGCTCGGATCCTCCTGTCCCAGCCCGAAGTGAAGCCCGCGGGCCTCGGCGCCCGCGACACGCTCAGGCTCGAAGCCGGGCTCCACCTCTACGGCAACGACCTCGACGAAACCATCAGCCCGATCGAGGCGGATCTGCGATGGACGATCCCTGCCCGCCGACGGGAAGCCGGCGACTTTCCAGGAGCGGAGAGGATCCTCGCCGAATACTCGGGAGGCACCACACGCCTCCGCGTCGGTCTGAAACCCGAGGGACGCCGCCCGGTTCGAGAACACACGATCCTGCGGTCCCAAGACGGTGAGGAGATCGGCGTGGTGAGTTCCGGCGGATACGGACCCACCGTCGAGCATCCGATCGCCATGGCGTACGTCAATCCTGCATTTGCGATACTCGGCACCCAACTCATCGCCGACGTCCGAGGTTCCGACGTTGCGTGTGCCGTCACCGATTTGCCCTTTGTTGCCCACCGCTATCTCCGGAGCTGATCATGGCCACTCCCCCACCGTCACCAACCGGCACCGCATCACCAACCGATGTGTTTGCCGATCGCCACATTTCGCTCACCGACGATTCGCGGGCGAAGATGCTCGCCGGCCTCGGATATGAATCCGCCTCTGACCTGCTCGAGGCTGCGGTGCCTCAACAGATCCACATCGACGGTCTTCTGCAGTTGCCGGCAGCCCTCACCGAAGCGGAAGCACTTGCTCACCTTCGCTCCATCGCCGAGAAGAACGAGGTTTTCACCTCACTGATCGGCATGGGCTGGAACGACTGCGTCACACCCCCGGTGATTCGCCGCAACATGATCGAGAATCCGGCCTGGTACACGTCGTACACCCCGTACCAACCCGAAATCAGTCAGGGTCGGCTCGAGATGCTCCTTGTCTTCCAAACGATGATCGCCGACCTCACGGGCTGTGAGATCGCCAATGCTTCGATGCTCGATGAGGCCACAGCTGCGGCCGAAGCGATGACGCTTCTTCGTCGGGCCGGCCGGAGCAAGCACAGCAGATTCTTCGTCGATGCCGACTGCCATCCGCAGACCATCGCCGTGGTGCAAACGAGGGCCGAACCACTCGGCATCGATGTGGCGATCGGCGACCCGAGCGTCGACCTCGACGCTGCCACGGTGTTCGGAGCCCTCCTGGCCCAACCGGGTTCGAGTGGTCGCCTCCTCGACGTGGAACCCATCATCAGTTCGCTCCACGCAGCAGAAGCGCTCGCTGCGGTCACCACAGATCTCCTGGCCTGCACGCTCATCACCCCAGCAGGCGAACTCGGGGCTGATGTCGTCGTCGGATCGGCTCAGCGCTTCGGCGTGCCGATGGGCTTCGGCGGACCTCACGCCGGCTTCATTGCCACTCGGGAGAAGATGGCCCGCTCCCTTCCCGGACGCCTCGTCGGGGTTTCACAGGACGCCAACGGCAATCACGCCTACCGCTTGGCGCTCCAGACCCGTGAGCAGCACATCCGTCGCGACAAGGCCACGTCCAACATCTGCACGGCCCAGGCGCTTCTGGCCAATGTTGCCGCCGCCTACGCGTGCTGGCATGGCCCCGAGGGACTCACCCAGATCGCCCGCCGCACCAACGAGCATGCAGCCCTCTTCGCCACCATGGTCCGGTCCGAAGGGATGACAACGACCGAGGCGTTCTTCGACACACTCACCGTCGCAACGGGAGAGCACACCAACTCGATCTTCGAGGCCGCAGCTCGCAGCCGAATCAACCTCCGCCGGGTCGACGAGTCGCATCTCGGGGTGTCCTTCGACGAAACCTCCACGGCGGCCACCGTCGCCGCAGTTGCAGACTGTTTCCGGGTGTCGGCCACCCCACCCGGCGACCTCGGATCACCGAATGTGGAACCAACCGCCATTCCCGAGTCGATGGGTCGCTCGTCGAGATTCCTCACCGACGAGCGATTCCAGCGCTATCGCTCCGAGCACGAGATGCTTCGGTGGCTGCGACGGCTCAGCGACCGCGACCTAGCTCTCGATCGAACGATGATCCCACTCGGCTCCTGCACGATGAAACTGAATGCCGCAGCCGAGATGGAGCCGATCAGCTGGCCCGAGTTCGCGGCCATGCACCCGTTCGCTCCCGCCGACCAGACCATCGGGTACCGCCAACTCATCGCAGAACTGGAAACAACGCTCAGCGAGATCACCGGCTACGACCGGGTCTCACTGCAACCCAACGCCGGAAGTCAGGGCGAATACGCCGGGCTGCTCGCGATCAGTGGTTACCACCGGAGTCGGGGAGACTCCCACCGGAACATCTGCCTGATCCCGTCTTCGGCTCACGGCACCAATGCGGCCTCTGCGGTCCTCGCCGGCATGAAGGTCGTGGTGGTTGGCAGCACTCAGCGAGGAGACGTCGATCTCGAGGATCTCCGGGCGAAGATCTCCGAGCAGGGCGAAGCCCTGGCGGCGTTGATGATCACCTACCCATCCACCCACGGCGTCTATGAACAGACCGTCTCGGAGATTTGTGATCTCGTGCATGCCGCGGGAGGACAGGTCTACACCGACGGAGCCAACCTCAATGCTCTCGTCGGCATCGCCCAGCCCGGCTCGTTTGGTTCCGACGTGAGCCACCTCAATCTTCACAAGACGTTCTGTATCCCGCACGGGGGTGGCGGTCCGGGCGTGGGTCCGATTGGTGTGGGCGAACACCTGGCGCCGTTTCTTCCCGGTCATCCCGTCGTCACCGATGCAGGTCCGGTCGGGCAGGGCCCAGTGTCAGCTGCACCCTGGGGGTCGGCCGGGATCCTGCCCATCTCGTGGATGTACATCCGCATGATGGGGCCGCGAGGTCTGCGGCGGGCCACCGAAGGTGCCGTGCTGGCCGCCAATTACATCGCTCGCAGGCTTGGCGAGCACTATCCGGTTCTCTACACCGGGCCGAACGGTCTCGTTGCCCACGAGTGCATCCTCGACGTTCGGGGAATCGACGAGGCCACCGGCGTGACCGTCGACGACATCGCCAAACGACTTGCCGACTGTGGCTTCCATGCCCCGACCATGAGCTTCCCGGTTGCCGGCACGCTCATGATCGAACCGACCGAGAGCGAGAGCCTCGCCGAACTCGACCGTTTCTGCGAGGCGATGATTCACATCAAGAGCGAAATCGACGAGGTCGCGTCCGGGGCCATCGCCATCGAAGACAGCCCACTTCGCCACGCCCCTCACACTGCGGCGATCGTCATCGACGATGGCTGGGATCGCCAGTACACGAGGCAACGAGCCGCGTTCCCACTACCGGGGATGGCGGCCGACAAATACTTCCCGCCGGTCGGTCGGGTCGACAACGCCTACGGCGATCGAAACCTCGCCTGCTCCTGCCCGCCGCTCGACGCCTACGAGTAGCAGTCAGTCGGAGAACAGTCAGCCAGGAGAACAGTCAGTCAGGAGAACAGTCAGTCGTCGTCGAGCAGCGTGCGTAGCGTGTCGAGCAGCAGCTCGGAGCCGAACGGCTTGACGAGGAATTCCGTCCGGTCAGCAGCAGTGATTCCGGCGGGCACGTCCAGAGCGGACATGAACACCACCGGAAGTTCCGGTCGAGCCGTTCTGAGCAGGTCCACCAGCTCGGGGCCGTCGATTCCCGGAAGGTTCACGTCGCTCAAGATGATGTCGAGATTCGCCGTCGCGGCGGCCAAACTCATCGCCGTCTCCGCGTCGGGGGCCTCGATCACGTCGTAGTGGCCACTCAAGATCTCGGACATGAGTTCGAGCACCCGGGCGTTGTCCTCCACGATCAAGACGGTCGAACGGACGACGACGATGTCGTCAACGTGCTGCTGAAGGTCGCCCTCCGGCCCGTCGTCGGAATCAGCTCCGGACGCCGGAACTGGACACCGCGTCATGCCACGACCGCCGACGATCGAGTTTCATGAGAACCAAGTTGTGATTGTCGAGCCATGAGCCTCACCCAGTTGTTGCCAGGAGGCTCCTTCGGCCTTCAGCGCCAACGAGGTGAGCGCGACCAATACACAACCCCCAAAATTGGGGTCTCATGGAATTGGATCAATTTTTGCGCTCAGCGAGTGTCGGGACGCGAGGGACAGGCCAACGCGGGCACTGCCGCTGGTTGATCGATCATCGGAACCTGCCTGGGTCGGGATGGGGCGTCGCCGGTCCACAACGATGGCTGGGAAATGCTGCGGCGATCATCCATCGTCCAACCCATGGGCGCGGTGCGGGTGCGGGCATGGGCTCGACAGATCGGGATACCGCTGAACGTGTCAGCGAGGTCGATGATGACGACTTTGGCCTCGGAATTGTCGAACTGGAGACTCGCCGCCGCATCTCGGCCGCAACTCATTCGAGCACACATCAAACCCACGACCGGAAACGTTACGGCCCTCACCCGAGCGGCTGGTGGATCCCGACCGATGGCATGATGAGGAAATGGACGCTGCTGTCACGCCTCTCCTCGCCGCCCTCGCAAACCCCGCTCCGTCCGATCTGCTGGTGCGAGTGGTGTCGCTGCGCGGATTTGGTCTTCGTGATGCCGGGGATGGAGCCGTCGTTCGTTCGACCCACAGCGGCGCAGTCGTCGACGGAACCGTTCTCGGTCACATGATCGACCAACGTTTGATCGCCGAGGCGGAGCAGGAAGAACAGCAGAGCAACAAGCGTCGCCAGATTCGTGAATCGGTGACCGACCGAGATGCCGACGCGGCGGGAATGGTCTGTGGCGGCTCGGCCCGAATCCTCATCAGCCCGGTCTCCGACCTACCGCCCGAACTCGGCGCTCTGCTCGAACAGGCCCAACCTCTTGCGCTCGTCACCGCCGCCGATGGGAGCACCGGGGATTTGCTCGTCACCCGAAAAGCCACGGCCGGCTCGATCGGGCCGACGCTCGACCCCCACACCGACCGACTCGTCGCCGCCGCCCGTTCTTTGCTCGCCGGTGGCGGTACGACCACCGAACTCGTCGACGTCGACGGCGCCGAGATCATGATCTCCACGATTGTGCCCTCGACGCGATTTCTCGTGGTCGGGTCGGGTCCGATGGCAGAAGCCATCTCTGCTCAGGGAGCGTTGCTGGGATGGACGGCCGAGTTGAGCGAGTCGGTGGAGGCCGCCGAGGCCTTCGTCCGGCAAGCCGGTCCTGCTGATGGGCTGGCCGTGCTGAGTCACGATGCCGAGGTCGATGTTCCGATTCTGCACGCTGCCCTCGGCTCGGCGATCGGCTATGTGGGAGGGATGGGTTCGAGGGGAACCCAAACCCGGCGCCGAAACAGCCTCGGCGAACTCGGCCATGGTGAAGCCGACATCGACCGGATCCACGGTCCGATCGGACTCGATCTCGGTTCGAGAACGCCGGCCGAAACGGCCGTGGCCGTCGTCGCCGAGTTTCTCGCCAACCGCTCGGGTCGCGCCCCCGACTCGCTGCGATCAGCATCGGGGCCCATCAACGGCTGAACCCGTTGCGGGGTGGGACGAGCCCGGCTCACTCGTGCGGTAGCACCCGTCCGTTGACGGTGATCACACCCTCGGCGGCCAGGAGAGCGGCGTGGCGTTCCGGGTCGTGCGGAATGAGCCGGCCATTGGCAGCAACCACGCGCCACCAGGGCAGGTCGCCGATCTGTTTCAGCACGCCCCCCACAGCCCTGGCGGCACCGGGAAAACCGGCTTCGGCGGCGACGTCGCTGTAACTCAAAACGTCGCCCGGCTCGGTCGAGCGCAGGACCTGGACGACGGCCGCTTGGAACGGCGTCAGACGGTCGGCTGGTGGCTCGCCCACCACGAATCCAGCCTTGCGTACACGTCTTCGATCGGCAGCTCGCCTTCGACTTTCTTCAGGTCGAGAAGGTAGGCGAGGGCCTGACCGACCAGCGGACCGCCTTGCACGTCGAAGCGTTCCATCACGGCTCGGCCATCGAGTTGGGGCCGGACCGCAGCTTCTCGATCAGCGCGAGCCAGTTCCAAGATCCGCTCCTCGAGCTCGTCGATGAGTCGATGCAGACGGGCTTCCTTCGACTGATTACGGGTGGTGCAATCAGACCGTACGAGTTCGTTGAGATCGCCCAGAAGCGGCCCGGCCTCGCGGGCGTAGCGGCGAACCGCAGCGTCACTCCAGCCGTCGCCGTAACCCTTGAAACGACCCGACAACCGCACGAGTTCGGCTACGTGTTTCACGAGCGGTTGCTCGAATTCCAGGGCCCGCAACCGTTGCTTGGTGATCTTGGCACCCACGGCTTCATGATGTCGAAACGTGACTCCTCCGTGCTCGAACGAGCGGGTGGCGGGCTTTCCGATGTCGTGGAAGAGGGCCGCCATTCGAAGCTTCAGGTCGGGTCGTGTCTTGGCCGTGACGGCGATCGTGTGAGCCAGGACATCCTTGTGGCGATGGATCGGGTCTTGCTCGAGCCGGAGCGCGGGCAGCTCGGGCGCGATCAGCGCCGCGTCGCCTGAGTCACAGAGTTCCCAGAGTCCTTCGGTGGGGTCGTCGGCAACGAGGATTCGAGAGAGTCGCTCCCGCGCTTCTTCCGGTGTCATCATGAAAGAACTATCACGTCTCGACCCGGACTCCTCAAGAGCGTCTCCTCGTCAGAATCGGGCGCCGGCTCATCGGTACTAGCCAGCGGGGTTCCTGACCGTCACGGGGCCGACCGATCGAACCAGAATCGTCCGGTCCGCGGTCTCGCTCTCACGAACGTCGGCAACGATCGTGCCCTCCGATGATTCGATGTCGAGCCGAAACCGTTGGTTGGGAACCACGACATCAACCCGACCACCATCAGCCTCGATCACGAGGGCGGCCGGGGACCGGCTGAACGTGATGTCCACATCACCTTCGGAGGCCATGACGGAGGCACTCGTCGACTGCAGATCGGATCCGAACACCACACCGTCGCTCACCACTCGGGTCGAACCGGAAATGGCGCCGAGCGCAACTCCCTCGCCTGACGAGAAAACGGTGAGAGATCCATCGAAACGCCCCACCTCGACGAGCCCGTCAGTGGAAACGACGACCACTTCGGTTCCGGCTGCGACGGAGAGTTCGGCCGCTGATCGGCAGGGGAACCGTGTCGGGCACGACAGCCGGATGACCACACCCTCCGCTCCTGCCACCTGCTCGAGTTCCGGTCGACGTATGAGCCAGCTGTCACGAAGGACGAGTTCGGGCGGTCCTTCGGATTCGGCCAGGGACCGGATTCTGATCGGACCGGCGTCATTGACGAGGAGGATCCGATTCGTTGCCCCGATCTCGATGGTCGTCACGTCGGTTCGGTCGAACCAGCTGGATCCCAGAACGGCCAACAGAATCAGCAGAAGAGGAACCGTGAGAAGCCGTCGCCAGCGACGCCGTGGCTCGGTTTGCCGTCGCGACCGCTGGCTCCGTCCGCTGTCGATCGTTGCCAAGGCAGGTCGCTTCAGCGCTCGATGTAGAGGTGGTGGATGAACACTCGACTCGAGGTGGCGATCTGAAGTCGGTAGCGACCCGACGGTGCGTGCCATGCATGGACCGAGGACCAGATCTCGAATGCCCTCGGTTCGATCTGCAGCCGCATCGTGGCCGAACCGCCGGCAGGAATGTGGACCGTGCCGAAGGTGGCCAGTTGGCGGATGGGCCGACGATGGGCCCCTCGGGGTGGTTCGAGATAGCCCTGGATGACGCACGTACCGTCACGTTCGGAGGTGTTCTCGACCGGAACGGACACCGTGAGCGTTCCCCCCACGGAATCCGCCGTGGTCGGTTCGCCCAGGCTGGGTTCGCCGATGTCGAAGTTGGCGTAGGACAGGCCGAAACCGAACTCGGCCAATGGTTCGATCTCTCGGGCGTCATACCAACGGTGGCCGACATGCAGTGCGTCGCGGTAATGCACTCTGTCGTCGTCGCCGGGAACGTCGAGGTAGGTGGGAGCATCTGCGAGTCGGCGAGGGAAGGTGACCGGCAGACGCCCGCTCGCATCAACCGCTCCCGACAGGACATCAGCCAGCGCCGTTCCGAATTCCTGACCCGGATACCAGGCGACCAGCGCGGCCGGAGCCGCGTCGAGCCAAGGAAGGTCAACGGGTCCACCAGCGTTGAGTACGACCGCAGTATTGGGGTTGGCGGCGATGATCGCCCGAACGAGTTCGTCCTGCCGACCGGGTAGACCGAACATCGGCCGATCGTGGCTCTCGGTCTCCCAATCAGCATCGAGTCCGACAACCACGACCGCGACATCAGCGGCTGCGGCCGCCGCGATCGCCGACGCCATCATCGCATCTTCATCGGTTGGGGGAAGCCAGCCGAATCGGATCCCGGCGAGCTGATCGTCGTCGTTGCGGGTCCACTCGACGACAACCTCGACCACGCCCGGTTCGAGTTCGATCCTGCCGATGACTTCGGCCGAGGCCTTCTGGAAGAAGCCGTCGCCCGGGGTCGAGTTGGTCCAGTTGTCGACGACGAGTTCACCATCGATGAACAGGCGCGAGGAACCAACAGCGAAGACGCTGAACTGGTGGGCTCCAGCGGTGTCGATTCGAAGTGATCCGGTGAATCGTTGCGACCACTTCATCGGATCGGGCAGGCCTTCGACGGGCCCCATCACCAACGAGAACAACGACCTCGTGGCTTTGCGCAGTGTGGGTTCGGCGTTGAAATCATCACCGGCGAACAGCTCACGGCGGAGCCGCGATTCCCCTTCACCCACCCATGCATCATCAGGGACGAGCGGCAGATAGCGGTGTGCGAGGCAGCCCGGCTCGAACGACACCGAGTCGAAGACAGCGGCGAGTCCGGCGACGGGCGAAACGAGGTGATGGGAGGGAAGCTGGGCGGAGCCGCCGCCCTGGATGACACCTGGGTCTCCGTTGGGTCCGATGATCGCAACCGATTTCACGACCTCGGGTTTGAAGGGCAGGACGCCGGAGTTTCGCAGCAGCACCATGCCAGCGGCCGATGCTCGACGGGCCAGTGCTCGCTCGTCGGGGAGGTCCACACTCTGCTCGGGCGCCTCGTCCATCACGCCCAGCCGACCCGAGCGTTGCACGAGGTCGAGCACACGGCCGGCGCGTTGGTCGAGCACCTCGAGTGAGACGTCTCCGTTTTCGACCGCAGCCAGGAGCTTCGGGCCGAGCGCCTGTGCCGGACCAGGCATCTCGAGGTCGAGCCCGGCATTGATCGAGCGCGCCGCGTGGTGGGTGGCCCCCCAATCCGACATCACCAAACCGTCGAAACCCCACTCGTTTCGCAGCAGGTCGGTGAGCAGCCAATGATGCTCGGTGCAGTAGTGGCCGTTGAGTTTGGGATACGCCGCCATGAGGGTCCAGACGCCGGCCCGGATCGCGGCCTCGAACGGCTGGAGGTACACCTCACGCAGCGTTCGCTCGTCGACTTCGGACGACACGGTGAGACGGGCGTACTCCACATCGTTGGCCACGAAGTGCTTGGCGCAGGCGCCGACGCCTGCGATTTCCTGCACGCCGGTGATGTAGGCCGTGGCCATGGCTGCGGTGAGGTGGGGATCTTCACCGAAGCTCTCGAAATTCCTGCCGCCCAGGGGATGTTTGGCAAGGTTGATCGTGGGGGCGAGCAGGACATGGGAACCCTTGCGGGCCGTTTCCCGACCGAGCAGCGCACCCACCTCGCCGACAAGCGTCGAATCGAACGAGGCGGCCAGCGAGATCGATGCCGGAAGGCAGACGGCCCGGGCACCCGTGGTGCTGTCACCGCGAGCGCCGTTCGGTCCGTCGGTGACTTTGATGGCAGGAATACCCAGCCGCTCGATCGCCATCGTTCGCCAGACATCCCCTCCAGCGAGCAGCGAGACCTTCTCCTCAGTCGTCAGTTGCGAAAGGAGTTCAGCGATGTCCGTCGGCACGGCGACAGTGTGCCTCAAGCATCCGGCATGTCAAGGTGGCGGGTCGGTTTCGTCCGTATTCGTCGATGAAACGAATCAGACGGTGAGGGCAACGAGCGATACGAGGTGCAACAGGCCGAGCAGAGCCGCATCTTGGGTGTCGAGCGGGCGACGTTCGACGGTGGCGATCAGCGCGCCCGCAACCAGCACACCGGCCAGGAAAACTCCAATCACCAACGATCCGATCATCAACGACGCGGCCACGATCGCGATGCCGAATGCCAAAACCATCAACGCCGCGGTCCGCCGAGCACTCGGTGAATCTTCGCCCACTCGCGAAGACTCCCCTCGCCCGGGGTCAAAAACACGAAAACCATCTTTGATACTGAGTGCCACCACAAGCCCTCCAGTGCTCGTCCTCGACAACCATCGCGCTGCATCCCGCCTCATGCCAGTCGCGGAGGAAGAACGAGCGAAGTCGTCATCGTTCCGTCACTTGGCACCCCGATTTGGAACGTGTTGGCCCTTCGTCGTGTGGAATCGGTCACGAAACAAGGACAACCCGCGACTCTGGCGGCAGTCATCCGTCCTACTATTCCAGTCTCTGATGCAGCATCGGAAAGGTCCGCCCACATGAAGAAGATTCTCGGAGGTGCCATTACCGGCGTCATCGTCGCCGGAGGTTTCCTCTTGTGGCTCGGCGTGGTCAACCTGCAATTCCCCTGGCGCGTTCTTCCTGAGTTCAACCAGGTCGAGGTGTCGATCGGGCTGCCCACCGAGGCCCGCATCGTCGGCGTGGAACGGATCGCGCTCGACTGCCGAGCCCGAGTTTTTGCCGAGGTTCCGGTGGATGGTCGCCGCGAACACAAACTGTTGGGGCAGGTGTATCGCACCGACCGAGTGACGATGACAGCGAAGGGTGACATCGACACCTGCGTCGAGGGCACCTCGGCCGAAGTGCTCTACAAGCGTGATGGAAGCACCGAAGTGGTCATTCCCGGAGAGTCGATCGTGTTCGTTCGCCCTCGGGTCGATGCGATTGCCACGGCCGATTCAGTGGCGGTCAACAAGGGTTACGTCGGGCGCCTCACCGACGTTTTCCCCTGGGTCGACGCCGACCTCGGCTTGACGCCGCTCGCCTACGCCTACGCCCAGAACGTCATCGGGAGCAGCGAATGCACCGAGGCTGCGTACTCCGCAACTGAGCAGGTGCTGATCGACGCCTACACCGAACAATTCGTCGCCAGCGGTGCCGATGCCGACAACCTCATCGTGAGGATCGAGGGACGCCCGCAGTTTCCGTCACCTCCACCTGTCGATCTCGAGGGCATGGACATGAACGTGCAAGCCGACGGAATCACCTGCGTCGTGAGCAACGACCGGGGTGGCGTCACCACCCTTCAGTAGCGGCCCTTCAGTAGCCAGCCCGGCCAGAACGGATCTGGGTCGTGCTGGTCAGGATCGTGCTGGTCAGCCGCCGACGATGGTCGGTGGTGTGAACGTGATGTCCGGCGGGAGGGCGGTGGCAGGCGCCGAGGTAGTTGGC
>JBBKXQ010000198.1:0-42202 GCA_037969565.1 Acidimicrobiales bacterium
CCAGGAAGTTCGGCAGCCACGGTCGCCATTGCCCAATGGCGGCAATCACGATCGTCGACGGGCGCAATGGAAACCGTTTCGATCCCCAGATCATGCGCCGTCCGCATGATGCGGATGGCAATCTCTCCCCTATTGGCAACAAGCAGACGCGAAAGCATCCGCCGATCCTCCTACTCGGTCTACTTCGGCACAAATGCGCAGAGAGCGAGGTAGTACAAGCCGAGCATCACTGACAGCCCGAAACGGAACACCAGGGCCGCACTGTTTCCGTCGATGACAGCCGCTGCGGTCCACCAGGTGCCGAAGGCCACGGCTCCCACGAGCAACGCGCTCAACAACACCTGCTGCCCAGTGGGCAACTCCCGACGGCCCCCCGATCGGATCACCCGCATCATGCGCCGACTGAGCTCGGCATTTGCCGTCACTCGGTCATTGCTGAGGCCCGCTCTTCCGTCACTCAGCCTGACATCACTCGCATTGCCATTACCCACGCCGCAACGGTAGAGCCATCCTGGGTGCCCGCAGAAGAGGCGGAAGTGCTCATGCGTTACTCTGTCGCCGTGCTCTTCGTGATTCATGCCAAAGACAAGCCCGGTTCCCTGTCGATTCGTCAGGCCAATCGCAGCGCCCACCTCGATCATCTCGTCAAGTTCGACACGCCGGTGGCCGGCCCGTTGTTGAACGCCTCGGGCGAAATGTGTGGCTCCTGCATCTTCCTCGAGGTCGAGGACCGAGCCGCCGCCGAGGCGTTCGCCAAGGACGACCCCTATCGGCATGCCGGCCTGTTCGAGTCGGTCGACATCCACGAATTCAAAACAGTGGCCTGGCCGTCATGAGCACACCCGCAGACGACCGAACCCCGGCCCACGATCACGCGCCAACCGACGACCACGCACCAGCCCACGGCCACACCTCCTCACTCCCCACCCTCCACTGGAGTGACACCGACGCCGAGGTCCACAAGCTCGTCGTCGGCCCCTACGACAACAACGTCTTCGTCATTCGTTGTCGCCACACGGGCGAGGCGGTCATGCTCGATGCCGCCAACGAACACGAGAAGCTCCTCGAACTCTGCCGGGCGCTCGACGTCCGAACCGTGCTCGAGACTCATGGCCATCTCGATCACATCCAAGCAGTGCCCGAGGTCCGAGATGCGGGCTATCAAGTCGGGATCACCGCAGCCGACGCGGCGATGCTGCCGAGCTACGACTACATCCTCGAGGACGATTCCCGCATTCAAGTGGGACGCCTTCAACTCCATGCCACGATCACCCCCGGCCACACACCGGGATCGATCTGCTTCAAAGTGGTCGACAAGCCCTTGCTGTTCACCGGCGACACGCTCTTTCCGGGTGGCCCCGGCGCAACAAGATGGGACTACGCGAGTTTCGAGCAGATCATCGAGTCGATCGACGGCAGCCTGTTCCCCCACGACGCCGACACGATCGTCCTGCCCGGCCACGGCGACGACACCACCATCGGAGCCGAGCGCCCTCATCTCCAGACCTGGGTGGATCGGGGTTGGTGATCGCCGACCCCACATGAGGCCCACGCCGAGCCGGTGAACTCCGGCACGCCGAGTTGGTTCCCTTCCCGTGTGCGCACCAGACTCGGCGCCACATGAACGCGAGCAGCCCCGCAACCATCACGCGCGAGGGCACAGCCAGAGATGCATTGAGGAACGTCGAGTTCCGCCGGGTGTATTTCTCCTCGTTCGCCTCGAACATCGGCCGCTGGATGCAAAACGTGGCCCTCGGTGTGTTCGCCTACCAGCTGACCGACAGCCCCAGCTTCACCACGTTCGTGGTCTTTGCCCAGACGTTTCCGATGCTCATCCTCAGCATCATCGGTGGTTCGCTGGCCGACACCGTCAATCGTCGAACCCTCTTGGTTTCGACCCAACTCTGGCAAGCACTCTGGGCCGCCGCTCTCGCTTGGCTGTTGTGGGACGGCGACATCTCCCGGTTCACGCTCGTCGCCGTCGTTTTCATGACGGGTCTCGGACAAGCCCTGTTCGCCCCCGCTTTCAATGCCGTTCTGCCGAGCCTCGTCGGCAAGAACAATCTGACGGCGGCCATCTCGCTCAACTCGGCGCAGATGAACGGCAGCCGCGTGATCGGTCCGGCAATCGGAACATTGCTCTTCACCCAGTTCGGCATCGGTTGGGTCTTCGCGATCAACGCCGCCACCTATCTCGTGGTGATCGCCGCGCTGGCCACCGTCGCCCTCCCCGCGCTCCGCACCACACGACTTTCGGCCTCCGACCGATTTCTCGGCGGATTTCGACTCGCCAGATTGGTTCCCCAACTGGGGCGTCCCCTCTTGATCATGACCGCGTTCTCGGCGTTCTGCCTCCCGTTCATCGGGCTCATGCCGGTCCTGGCCGAACGCAATCTCGGCGTCGATCTCGACGGTTCGACCTACGGCTATCTCTACGCCTGCTTCGGACTCGGGGCCCTGGTCGGCGCCGTCAGTGTCGGCACGGTGCTACTCCGGGTTCGCAAGGAGCGGATCATTCGAGTGACCCTCGCACTCTTCGGCGTCTCGCTCGCCGTGCTCGCCTTGCTGCGATCGGTCGAACCGGCGTACCCGACGCTGTTCTTCGTCGGCCTTTTCTATTTCACGATGCCCACCTCGCTCAGCACCTTCCTCCAGCAACATCTCAGTGATGAAGTGCGGGGCCGGGTGATGGCCTTGTGGGTGATCAGCTTCGGCGGAACCGTCAGCATCAACAACTTGTTCTCCGGAAGGGTGGTCGAAGCCAGCTCGGTCACTGCGGTGGTCCTGTTCGGCGCCTTCGTCGCGCTGGTCCTCGCCACCGTGATCCGGCTCGAGCCGGGCGAAGAGGCCACCGAGGCCCTGCTCGATGTCGGTCCCACGGTCAGTCGCGCGCCGTCGAACTGACCCGGGCCGAGCGAAAACAGCCACATTTCACTGGTCGGGACATTTCTCCTACGCGGATAGTGCAATTAGACTCATCGGAATGTCCGCCCCGGAAGTTCCCCTCTTCGAGATCGATGATCTCCACGTCAGCACCATCGCCGAGGGCAACCAGCCCGCGGTGGAAATTCTCAAGGGAGTGACGCTCAGCGTCGGCGAGGGGGAAGTCCATGCCTTGATGGGGCCCAACGGCTCGGGCAAATCCACCCTGGCTTCGGCCCTCATGGGCAGCCCCGATTACCAAGTCACCTCGGGTCGAATCCGTTTCCGGGGCGACGACGTCACCGAGTGGGCCACCGACATACGAGCCAAAGCCGGAATGTTCCTGGCCTTCCAGTATCCCCAGGAGATCGCCGGCGTCAGCGTGCTGAACTTTCTCCGTCAGTCGCTGAGTGCGAGGAAGGGAATCGAGATGAGTGTTCTCGAGCTCCGTCTCTCGCTGATGGAGTGGATGGATCGCCTCGACATGGACGAGTCGTTCATGGAGCGATATGTCAACGAGGGTTTCTCCGGTGGCGAGAAGAAACGCAACGAGATCCTCCAGATGGCGGTGCTCGAACCCGAGATCGCCATCCTCGACGAGACCGATTCCGGCCTCGACATCGACGCACTCCGGATCGTCGCCACCGGTGTTCAAGAGATCCGCAAAGACCGCCCCAAGATGGGCACGCTGCTGATCACGCACTACCAACGCCTACTCGACCACCTCGCACCCGACCATGTCCACGTGATCATCGACGGTCGGATCGTCACCTCCGGTGGGCCCGAACTCGCGCTTCAACTCGAAAACGACGGATACGACTCCTTCCTATGAGCGTGTCCTCATTCATGGAGGCAGCATCATGACCACACAAACGAGTCTTGACGTCGCCAAGATTCGCTCCGATTTCCCGATTCTCCAACAGCAGCAACGAGCCTCGGACGGCACCGACCGCCGGCTCGTATTCCTCGATTCGGCCGCATCGTCGCAGCGGCCCGTCCAGGTCCTCGACGCAATGGACGACATCTACCGCCACAGCTATGCCAACGTTCATCGCGGCGTCTACCAACTCGCCGAACGGGCCACCAATGCCTACGAGGGTGCCCGCCGGGCAACCGCTCGGTTCATCGGCGCCACCAATTCCGACGAGATCGTGTTCACGAAGAATGCCACCGAATCGATCAACCTCGTGGCCCACTCGTGGGGTCGAGCCAACCTCCGAGAAGGCGACGCCGTCGTCCTCACGCTGATGGAGCACCACGCCAACATCGTCCCCTGGCAGATGCTCGCCGCCGAACGAGGGATCGAGATCCGCTGGATACCGGTCACCGACGACGGCCATCTCGATCTGGCCGACCTCGATCGAATCCTCGACGGCGCCAAACTCCTCAGCTTCACGGCAATGTCCAACGTGCTCGGCACGATCACTCCAGCGAAGGAACTCGTCGCTGCGGCCCATGCGAAGGGGGCACTCGCCCTGGTCGATGCCTGTCAGTCGGTGCCGCACCTGCCGGTCGACGTGGTCGATCTCGATGCCGACTTCCTCGTTTTCAGCGGACACAAGATGCTTGGTCCGTCGGGCATCGGCGTTCTCTGGGCACGGAAACACCTCCTCGACGAGATGCCTCCGTTCCTCGGCGGCGGCGGCATGATCCTCAACGTGACCACCGAAGGATTCACGCCCGATGCCGTGCCGGCCAAGTTCGAGGCCGGCACACCCCCGATCGCAGAAGCCGCCGGCCTTGGCGCCGCAATCGAATATCTCGAAGCGCTCGGTATGGACAACGTGCGCCGGCACGAGGTCGAACTCACGGCCTATGCCCTCCGCACACTTGCTGCTCGTCTCGGCGATTCACTCACGATCTACGGCCCATCAGAGCCGGCTGAGCGGGGTGGCGTACTGTCCATGGCCCTCCAAGACATTCACGCCCACGACGTGAGCCAAGTGTTGGACGAACACGCCGTGTGCATCCGCCCCGGCCACCACTGTGCCAAGCCCCTCATGCGTCGCTTCGATATGTCGGCCACGGCCCGAGCGAGCTTCTACATCTACAACGACACCGACGACGTCGACGCGCTGGCCGACGCCCTGGTCGCCACCAACGACTTCTTCGCTCGCTGAGCTTTCACACGATTCCACCCCACACCGATTCAACCCAAAAACCCGGAGACGCCTCATGGCCGGACTCGAAGATCTCTACCGCGAGATCATCCTCGATCACTACCGAAGCCCCCGAAACAAGGGCGAACTCGAAACCCCGCCGGCCCATCGGGCCGAGGGCTTCAACCCACTTTGTGGCGACGAGATCGTCGTCTTTGTCGATGTTGACGATGCGGGCCTCATCCAGGACATCAAGATCGGGGGCCAAGGTTGTTCGATCTCACAGTCTTCGGCATCCATGATGTCGGCCGCCGTCAAAGGCAAGTCCATCGAGCAGGCCAAAGACCTCACGAACGCCTTCAAGGGTCTGATGAGCATTCACGAAACGAACGTCGGCGGCGACGGATCCGAGGCAGAACTCGATCCTGATGCCGAGGTCAACCCCGAGATCAAGCTGGGTGAGCTCGAGGCCCTCCAAGGAGTCGTGAAGTTCCCGACCCGTATCAAATGCGCCACGCTCAGTTGGAACACGCTGATGCAGGCGTTCGAAGAGATCGCAGCAGAATCGACCCCCGAGGGCGTCTGACCCGACAGCCCCATTCGATTTGGCACCGAGATTCCCCGTCTGACGGGGGAATCTCGGTGCCAAATCGGGGTTTGGGGTCACGGCCAAATCGGGGTTTGGGGTCACGGCCAGATCGGGGTTTGGGGTCACGGCCAGATCGAGTGTTCGGACCACGGTGGCATGTTGGCTACGGTCTCAGGCCAATGGCAACTCGACCTCCATCTCCGATAGACCTCGCCTTCCTCACGAACGACCCCGAGGCCGGAACGTTGATTCTCGTCCGCCACGGGCAACAAGAATGGCCCGACCCCATCAAGTCGGTCACCGCCGACTGGGTCGATCCCCCGCTGTCCGAACTCGGTCGTCGCCAGGCGGCCGCCGTTGCGTCCCATCTCGCCACCGAGCCAGTCGACGCCGTGTACAGCTCACATCTGCTGCGGGCCCATCACACCGGCATGGCCATCGCCGAACACCATGGCCTCGATGTCACCGTTCGACCCGAGATGGAGGAAATCCATCTCTTTCGCGACCTCCCGCAAGACCAGCGGGCCACCGACGCCCTCGGCGAGGCGGCGATGGACGATATTCGAGCTCAGTTCGTCATCACGCGACGGTGGGACTCCTATCCACACACCGAACGGTCACTCGATTTCCGCAGCCGGGTCGTTCGTGCGCTCGACGTGATCCTCGATGCTCACCACGGCCAGAACGTGGTGGTCGCTTGTCATGGTGGCGTGATCAACGCCTACTTCGCCCACCTGTTGGGCACCGACCAAGACTTTTTCTACCGTCCGGTCCACGCGTCGATCCATCGCGTCTTGTTCAAGCAACAAACGCGCGCCATCTCGGTGTTGAACGAGCAGCACTACCTGACCGCCGACGGGCTGCTGAGCAACTGAGCCCCTGATCGCTTGATCAGAAGTCGGTGTACCCCGAGGCAAAGCGGCTCGCCCGTCGGTTGGCCTCTTCCTCGTCGGTGTACTCGGCGTAGCCGGTTTCCTCGAGTTGTTCGGCCAGTTCCGCACCACCGCTCTTGACGATTCGTCCGCTTGACAGGACGTGCACGTGATCGGGCCGCAGCTCGGTGAGCAAGCGGTTGTAGTGGGTGATGACCAGGACTCCGAGGCCGCTTTCTTCGGTGGCGGCCTCGACTCGCTGACTCACCAAGCGCAGGGCGTCGACGTCGAGGCCCGAATCCAGCTCGTCGAGCACGGCGATCTTCGGGTTGAGAACTCCCAGCTGGAGCGTCTCGTTGCGCTTCTTCTCGCCTCCACTCAAGTCCACGTTGAGTGGGCGCAGCAGGAACTTCTCGTCGAAACCGATGCGCTTGGCTTCGGCCACGAGTCGGGCCTGCATCTCGCTGCCATCGGCGCCCGAGGTTGCGAACGAGGCCGAGAGCATGTCGATGAGGGAGACACCGGGAACTTCGGTTGGGTACTGCATGCCGAGGAAGAGACCGGCCTGGGCCCGCTTCCACGTTGGCATCTCGAGAATGTCGACACCGTCGAGCGTGACCGTCCCACCGGTGACCACATAGCCCGGCTTGCCCAGCAGCACATGTGACAGCGTGGACTTGCCCGCTCCGTTCGGACCCATCACGGCGTGCACTTCGCCTGATCGGATGGCGAGATCCACACCGCGGAGGATCTCCTTTCCTCCGACTGTGGCTTGGAGGTTTGTGATCACCAGTTCGGTCATGAGGTGCTCCCGTCAGAAATGACGCCGTTGGAGAAGCGAATGTGGACTTCGGTGCCTTCGACGACAACGTCGTAGACGGGAACCGGCTTCGTGGCCGGCAGGCAGGTGGGTTCTCCGGTTTCCAGGGAGAAGGTGCTGCCGTGTTTCCAGCACTCGATGTTCTTCTCCCGGGCATCGACCTCGCCCTCGGACAGCGAGAAGTCGGCATGACTGCAGCGGTCACCGAGGGCATAGAAGTCGTCACCGAGACGAATCAGCGCGATCCGGTGACCATCCAGGTCGAATCGTTTCGCCGAATCGACGGAAAGGTCGTCGACGTTGCACAAGAACGTGGTGGTCATGCGGCAACGCCCTCGTTGCGGGCCGTGCGGCGGTCGAGCTTCTCCTCGACGAGACGTTTGACCTCGACTTGGAGACCAACGCCGGGAAACCGGTCGAGTACCTCGGTGAAGAAGCCGCTGACGATCAGACGGTCGGCCACGCCGGGCTCCACACCTCGGGCGTGAAGGTAGAACTGCTGGTCGAGGTCGATGGGGCTCACGGTCGAAGCGTGGCTGCACTTGACCTCGTTGTTCTCGATCTCGAGATTCGGCACGGACCAGGCCCATGCCTCCTCGCTGAGTTTGACGTTGCGATTCGTCTGATGCGCATTCGAGCCACGCCCGTCGGGGTGAATGTGGATCATGCCGGTGTAGATCGATCCGGCCGTGTCGTCGACGGTTCCTTTGAACAACAGATCACTGAGGGTGTCGGGAGCGTCGTGGTGTTGGAAGGTTCGGAAGTCGTGCACCTGTTCGCCGTCGGCGTAGTAGATGGCGATCAGGTCGCCGGATGCGCCCCGACCGGCGAGCCGAGTATCGGTGCGAACTCGGGCGTAGGACCCACCAAAGGCAGCAATACCCGTGACGAGCGAGGCCTGCGTACCGACGGTGGAGATGACACGACCGAGTTGGGTGATGAGGGTGCCGAGTTCCTGCACCGTCACGTAACGGAGTCGGGAGGCGTCACCGGCGTCGAGTTCGACGAGAGGGACGCTGAGGCCGTTGCCGTCGGCCGACGTCTGATACTCGACGACATTCACCTCCGAATCGGCCCCGGTCGACACGGTGATGTGGGGAAACGAGGCTGCGTGTGCACCGGTGTGGTGGCTGCGAACGACGATCGGCCGGTCCACGGTGAGACCGCGCTTCACCTGGATCTGCAGCGCCGGCGGGGCGAAGGCTTCGTGCAACCGATCGAAACGGTCGGCCCCGGGAATCGGCGTGCGCTCCACTCGGTCAACGGCAGAAATCGAAAGGCCCGCCGTTTCGAGTTCGGGGTCGACCTCGATGCCGACAACCCAACCGTTCACCACCGTGACTTCGGCCGCGGGCTTCTGTGCATCACCAGCCAACACGATGTCGACCGACCCGAGCGACGGGGCCGAGGTGACGGGCTGATAAGCCTCGAGATCGAAATCGTTGATCGGGCTGTATCGCCATTCTTCTGATTCAGCAGACGGCGGGGGAAGCTCGGCTGCCACCGTGGCGGCCGCCGAACGACGATCTGCCACCGCCTCGGACTCGGGCGAAAGGGATTTGGCAACGGCTGATGAGAAGCGCTCGGACACGACAATAAACCCTATCGGCTTAGGGGAAACCCCCGGTCCCGACCGTCCGCTTCAGTCCTGATTCTTGGTACTGATTCTTGCGGTGCTCATTTCAGGCGATCGGCAATCGGCGCTCAGCTCGGCCGTCCTTCACTTGAAGGGCCACCACTTCGGCCTGCGCCGCTTTCCCCGATCGCGGGCTTGTTGCTCGTCTACTTCTTCTCGTATCGAAGGTCCGGCTGCGTTGATGATGTCTTCGGCTGCATCCAGGAGCGCAGCGACCGACGGGTCGGCGCCGACGCTGGCGGGGGGTTCCGGGGTGGAGGGTGTGATCAGCGAGCCGTGGCGCCAATTCACGTCGGCCAACCGTCGCTCGAAGCTCGGACAGTCGGCGGGACAATTCCACGGCGCCTCGGGCGCCAGATCCAGCGCACATTTCCGAACGGTGTCTCCGCTCGGGTAGGTCCGACTCTGGAAGTGCTTGCAATCTTGCCGCATGGCCATTCGTCAAGTCTGGCATGCTGGCCCCGTGAGCACTCCACACCTCCGCGCCGAATCTGGCGATTTCGCCTCGACCGTACTGATGCCGGGCGATCCGCTGCGAGCCAAGTACATCGCCGAAACCTTCCTCGACGATGCCCGCCTCGTCACCGACGTTCGAAACATGCTGGGCTACACCGGCACCTACCAGGGCATGCCGATATCGGTCCAGGGCTCCGGAATGGGTGTCCCGAGCTTCCAGATCTATGCCACCGAGCTGGTCCGCGAGTTCGGCGTCGAGCGGATTGTCCGCGTCGGCTCCTGCGGTGCATTGCAAGACTCCTTGGCCCTCGGCGACGTCGTGCTAGCCATCGGAGCCGGCACCGACTCGACGGTCAACCGGTCCCGACTCAGAGGTTTCGACCTGCCGGCCGTGGCCGACTTCGGCCTGCTGTCGGCCGCCGTCGATGCGGCAAACGAACTCGGAATCACGCCCCATGTGGGCACGATCTTCACCTCCGATTTCTTCTACGCCCATGATCCCGACGATGGCACGTTCGCCCTCCTCGAGCGCTATGGGTTCCTCGCCGTCGAGATGGAGGCTGCCGGGCTCTACGGCCTGGCCGCCGAGCTCGGTTTCAAAGCATTGGCCGTCTGCACCGTCAGCGACCACATCAAACACGAACAGGCCATGAGCACCGAAGACCGTGAGACCACCTTCTCGAACATGATGAAGATCGTGCTCACAGCCCTGTCGAACTGACGAACTGACGAACTGACGAACTGAACCGACGGGCTCGGCCCTGCCTCCTCAGCGCAGGTCGTCAGCCCTGCGAACCAGCTCAACCAGCTCGGCGATGTCACTGGAATGATCGGCTAGACGTTCGGCTTCGTCCGCAACCTGAGCCAACGACACGTCACCGGCAAATTGGCTCTCGCGTAGAATCTCGGCGAACGCCCCAACGGTCACCGCCAACCGGAAATCATCCGAGGTGTCGGCCCAAACGTCGTCGATCACCGATCCCGTGATTTCGAGCCGGGTCTCGATGACGGCACCGGTGTCGGGGTCTTCCCAGCGCAATGCGGCCGTCCCGATCCGATCGCGGGATCCCACGCCGTCGCGCAGCTCGAGTTCGTAGAGCGCCGTCACCTGATGGCCGGCGCCCAACTCACCGGCATCGACGGCATCGTTGCGGAAGTCGTCATCGAGAACGGCCCGATTCTCGAACCCGAGGAGCCGGTAGGCAGCAACAGACGACTCGTCGAATTCGACCTGGATCTTGCTGTCGATTGCCACGGTCAGCAGCGTCGAGACGAGGTCGTCACTGAAGAGGTGCTCGGCCTCGGCTTGGTTGTTCACGTAGGCATAGAAACCGTCGCCATCGTCGGCCAGCGTCTCCATCAGGACGTCGTTGTAGTTGCCCATGCCGACGCCGACACTCACCAGCTGAATTCCGCGGTCGGCATCGTCGCGGATGAGCCCGACGAGCCCTGCAGGATCGGTGAGTCCGACGTTGGCCACTCCATCCGAGAGCAGGATCACTCGGTTGATTCCGTTGCGGGCAAACCCGTCATCGGCCAGTCCGTAGCCGAGACGGAGCCCCGACTCCAGGTCGGTGGATCCACCGGTGTGAAGCGAATCAATTGCATCTAGGATTTCGTCCCGATCTCGAACCGATGTCGGCTCCAGAAGCACCTCACCCGAGCGGCCGAAGGTGACGATCGATACCTGATCGCCGCCTTCCAACTCATTGACCAAGCGAGTCAATGCCGTCTTGACCAGTTCGATCCGATTGTCACGATCCATCGATCCGGAAGTGTCGACGACGAAGGTGAGCGCGGCGTCGGGGCGATCGCGATTGGCGACTTGTTCGGCTTGAACACCGAGCCGAAGGATCACCCGATCCTCGTCGAACGGGGAAGGGCCGGCGTCTGCCACCACGGTGAGACCGTTGTCCGGGACGGGATAGTCGTAGTCGAACGAGTTGACGAACTCCTCGACCCGAACCGATTCGAACGGCGGCAACGTGTTCGAATCGAGCCACTGACGAGTGATGCTGTAGCTCGCAGTGTCAACGTCGAGGGCGAACGTCGACAGCGGATCACGCTCGGTCTCGACAAACGAGCGAACGCCATAGAACTCGAACGTGTTGTTCTCGAGTCGACGATCACCCTCGACCTCGACCAGCGCTCCCGACGGCTCCTCACCACTCGATTCGCTGGCTTGCGGGCCCGATGCGTCGGCCAGGTCCTCCGGCGCTGCGTGACCTTCGGCTTCCACGAAGAAGCCGTCGTTGCCTTCGTCCGAAGGCGCCCCGATCGTCGGACCATTGCTCACCAATGGCTGCTCGGCGTCGCTGCGCTGGGGTTGATCACGCGATGCGTCCCCCTCGTTGTCGGCGTTGCTGCAGGCGGCCAGCGACATCGAGATCGCCATCATCAACGCCATGACCTTCGTTCCAGATTGATGCTTCATGACCGAGTGAGGCGAAGCGGGTCTACTTCTGGTTCCTACCGTCGCCGTTTCGTCACACGTCCGTTTTGACGAACATCCGGTTCCGGGTGACGACCGAGCGACTCGCGGCCACAATGATGATCATGGGAATATTTGAAAAAGCAAAAGGCCTACTCGGCAACGCCGACAAGGTCATCGACAAGGCTCAGGACGCCGTGGATGATCATGGGGACAAACTCCCGGGCGACCTCGGCGACAAGGCCTCGGACCTGCTCGACAAGGCTTCGGATCTCTCCGACAAGCTGCCGGACTGATCACCCGAGGCCGAACTCGAACCTTTCACGACACCTCGTTGAAACAGAGCATTCGAGAAAGCCGAGCACTCGAGAAAGCCGAGCATTCAAAAAGCAGAGCACTCAAAAAGCAGAGCACTCAAATAGCCGAGTACTCAAAACGACAGAACCCTGCGGCTCGAATCCATGATTCGAGCCGCAGGGCGTCAGTTCAGCAGTTCAAGCTGTTCAGTCGAACAACCGGTGCCGGCATGGATCAGCTCAGCCGACGGAACCTTCCATCTGGAGTTCGATGAGACGGCTCCACTCCACGGCGTATTCCATGGGGAGGGTGCGGGTGACCGGCTCGATGAAGCCATTCACGACCATGCCGATCGCCTGTTCCTCGGAGAGTCCACGACTCATGAGGTAGAAGAGTTGCTCGTCGGCGACCTTCGAAACGGTTGCCTCGTGGCCGATCTGAGCGTCTTGTGAACCGATCTCCATGTAGGGATAGGTGTCGCTGACCGACTCGTCGTCGAGAATGAGCGCATCACACTGGACGTGGCTCTTGCAGCCGTAGGCGCCGTCTTCGACTCGGACCAGACCGCGGTAGCTGGAGCGTCCGCCGTCTTTGGAAATCGACTTCGACACGATCTTCGAGGTGGTCTCGGGTGCGAGGTGCACCATCTTCGCACCGGTGTCTTGGTGCTGGCCTTTGCCGGCATACGCGACCGACAGAACTTCACCGGTGGCCTTGGGGCCGGCCAGCCAGACGGCTGGGTACTTCATGGTGAGCCGGCTGCCGATGTTGCCGTCGATCCACTCCATGTGGCCCTCGGCTTCGACGTACGCACGCTTGGTCACGAGGTTGAACACGTTCGAAGACCAGTTTTGAATCGTGGTGTAGGTGACGTGGGCCGACGGCTTCACGACGATCTCGACCACGGCCGAGTGGAGCGAGTCGGAGGTGTACACCGGAGCGGAACAGCCTTCGATGTAATGAACCTTCGAACCTTCATCCGCGATGATTAGTGTCCGTTCGAACTGACCCATGTTCTCGGCGTTGATGCGGAAGTAGGCCTGCAGCGGCATCTCGACCTCGACCCCTGGCGGCACGTAGATGAACGAGCCACCCGACCACACCGAAGAGTTGAGGGCCGAGAACTTGTTGTCGTTGGCCGGGATGATCTTCCCGAAGTACTTCTTCACGAGCTCGGGGTATTCCCGGAGCGCGGTGTCCATGTCGGTGAACAACACACCCTGACGTTCGAGATCGTCACGGTTACGGTGGAACACCACTTCG
Source organism: Acidimicrobiales bacterium (assembly GCA_037969565.1). GTDB lineage: Bacteria > Actinomycetota > Acidimicrobiia > Acidimicrobiales > SZUA-35 > SZUA-35. The sequence goes on from JBBKXQ010000198.1 coordinate 13,386, forward strand.
GAGTCGTACTGGGCGGTGACGCCGGCGAGGTACTTCCGCTCGGCCTCAGGGATTCCGAGCTTCTCGTAGGTGTCTTTGATGGCGTCGGGAAGGTCGTCCCAGGAGTCGACCTGTCCATCAGTGGGCTTGATGTAGTAGAAGATGTCGTCGAAGAAGATCTCGGACGTGTCGCCACCCCAGTTGGGCATCGGCTTCTTCAGGAAGGTCTTGTAGGCCTTGAGCCGACGCTCGAGCATCCAGTCGGGCTCGCCCTTCATCCACGACATCTCGCGCAGAATTTCCTCGTTCAAGCCCTTCTTGGGCTTGAAGACGTAGTCCTCTTCATCGCTCCAGCCGAGCTTGTACTTACCGAGATCGAGATCAGTCACAGACATTGGAAGTCCTCCTGGGGGAATTTCTCCTACGTGGATAGTAACAACCCCATCGGGTCGGCGTTGCATCCATCCCCAGCCCGATTGTTCGTCACGACTCGATGAGGCGAAGGTTTTTCTTGAAGAACTGGGCTCGTTCGACATAGGAAGCGACGCCGAACTCGATCAGTCCGGGAGGAACTGAGTCGGGACGAATTTTGGCCGGAATGCCCAGCGCCATCGCTCCGCTCGGGACCTCGACGTCGTTGTTCACCACCGCATTCGCTCCGACCAGGGCCCCGGAGCGGACAATCACGCGATGGAGAACGATGGCTCCATTGCCCACGAAGGAGCCGTTTTCCAGGGTGCAACCCTCGAGATGCACGATGTGACCGATCAGACAATCGTCACCGACCACGGTCGGATGCTCGGGCGTGGTGTGGATCACCGAACCATCTTGAATCGAGGTGCGTTCCCCGATCGAGATGTATCCACCGTCGCCCCGCAGAACGGCGCAGGGCCAGATCGACGATCCAGCTCCGATTCGTACGTCGCCGATGATGACGGCATCGGGATGGACGAACGCATCAGGATGGATGGTCGGCACGAGATCAGCGAGCGCATAGACGGGCATCGGTCGAAGCTACTGAACCTGGATCGGTGAAGCGAGCCGACGCCCGGACGTTCGACCGTCCAACACTCGACCTCAGCCGATCCCGACGTCTCGGAGGTCGAGTACGAGCGCGCTGACCGACAAGCCCACCAGCAAGAAGACGGTGAGATAGGCAAGCGGTTCGAGTCGGCGAACGTCGACCCGGACCGAACGATTGCGTCGAATGACCTGACCAGACTTCTCCGCCACCGCAACGAGGGCATGGGCACCGTCCAGCGGGGGAAGGGGCAGCAGGTTCACCGCTCCAATGGCGCACGAGAGGATTCCGAACCATCGCAACGAGTCGACCCAGCCACTGGCGACGGCTTGGCCTGTCACTTCTGCTTGGGACACGGGCGACATGAACCGCACCGGGACGTCGGAGGTTCCCGGGCTGAAGACCGATCCGATGTAGGTCGAGATGTTGGTGGCCCACGTCCACAGGGCATCACCGGTGCCGGCGATCACGAACCAGAAGTCATCGAATCCGGCACCGATGGCTTGGCTGAGGTTCGCTCCCTGCAGTGAGGCCGCGATGGAAAAGGCCACGATCGCCATGACGAGGTTGACGAATGGTCCGGCAAGGATGGTGGCCAGGCGACCGCCATGGCTGGCGGCCCGATAGGTACCGCGCTCTTCGATGCCTTCGGGAAGCACCGATGTCGGTGTCATTCCCCACAACTTCACATACCCGCCGAGGAACACAGCTTTGATGCCGTAGCGGCAACCGTTGTGCTGGAACGCCACGATCTCCGGGCCGAAACCCCAGAAGAATTCGGTCGGCTTCATTCCAGATCGGCGAGCCATCACGAGATGGCCGGCCTCGTGACACAGCACGATCACACCGATGAAGAGCAGCAACCAGAGTCCGCTCGGCGCGTAGCGCCAAAGCACGAGGAGCGAGAGACCGGCAACGAGGCCCCAGAGCGGGTTGGCTTCGAACGAGCGATTGGGAAGGGCGGGGACTGCGTTGTCACGGGTTGGCACTTCGCCAGCACACCACGTCGACCGAGACATGGCATGGGCAACTTGAGCAATCGGGAATGTTCACCCAGCCGCAGGGGAGCCAAACGTGCCGTATTGACCCTTGTAGAACACCATCGGACCACGGTCATCCTCGACCTCGACGGTTGCGAGATCGAGCACCCGACCGATGAAGAGGTCGTGGTCACCGGCGGAAACGATCGAATCGAGCTTGCAGTCGATCACCGCAAGCACATCCGGCAGCACGGGCGCACCCGACCCTGGCGCCGGTGTGGTCTCGTATGCCGCGAACTTGTCCTGGGTTTTCGAGGCCATCACTCCGCACATTTTCATCTGGTCCTGGGCGAGGATGTTGACGCAAAAATGTCCTGCCTCCTTGATGAACGGCCGGCTCGAAGAGTCGGTGCCGAGGAAGAAGCCGACAAGCGGAGGGTCAAGCGAAATGGACACGAATGAACCAATGGCGACCCCGACGGCCCCTGATGACGTGGCCGCAGTGACCACCGTGACGCCGGTCGGCAGGTGGCCGAGTACGCGGCGGTAGTCGGCAGGGTCGATCTGTGGAGTCTCACTCATGGCGGGCGAGCCTAATCGCCCCGCCGCAGACCTCAGATGGCTGCGTCAGATCCAGAGCGCAAAGAAAGCCCCTCGACGGCGGCGATGACCTCGATCTGCGAGCCGGCGAGTTCTTGCGCATACTGTGTGGCCTCGGCCACCCAAGCATCATCGTGGCTCGGATCATGGTGGAAGAGCGCCAAGCGACGAGCGCCCGTCGCTTTGGCAACGGCCACCGCGTAATCGATCGTGGAGTGGCCCCACGTGGCCTTCTTCACGAACTCCTCGGTGTTGTACTGGGCGTCGTGGATCAACAGATCGACGTCTTTGCACAAATCGATCACGCTCTGGGGCACATCCAGCGAGCCGTCGATTGGTTGCTGGTGGTCACTCAGATACGCCACCGAGCCTGTGCCATTCTGAATCCGGTAGCCGTTCGTGTCGCCGGCATGAAGCACTTTCGCGACGGTGATCGTGGCCGAGCCGACCCGAAGCACGTCACGCGAGGTCTCGACGTACTCGACCGATCCCGGCAGGAGTTCCAACTCGACGGGGAACAGGGGCGGACGAACGAACATCTGGAACGCCTCTTGAAGTGTCGACTCCGACTGCTTGGGTCCGACCAGGGTGAGTTTGGACCCAGGTCGGAGCAGCGGTGCGAAGAACGGCAGCCCCTGAACGTGATCCCAATGGAGGTGGGTCAGCAGCGCCGTGCCTCGGAACGCCCGCTCGCCGAGTTCTTTTGCCAGCCGTTGACCCAGATAGCGGAGCCCGGTTCCGAGATCGAAGATGATCGGATCTTCGTCGGCCAGCGACACGAGGACACATGCCGTGTTACCACCAACGCCTCGCGTGCCGTCGCACGAACACGGCGTTGATCCTCGGACTCCATAGAACGTGATATTGAGCATCCTGCAAGGGCTCCCCAGCTTGAGGCAGGCAATCGAACATACACAGTCACTTTGATCGGCGATAGAGCATGTGAATAAGGTCTCACCATGACACAGGTTCTGCCCGACGGCTTGGTCGCCATTGTGAAGCGTGATTGCCCCACGTGCGAAATGGTCGTGCCAGTACTCGCCGAACTGGAACGGGCGGGCGCAACCCTGACCACCTTCACCCAGGATGACCCAGCGTTTCCGACGGGCTTGAAGCACGTCGAAGACGACACCGACCTCGCCTTCTCGTGGCACAACGACATCGAAACCGTTCCGACCATGTTGAAGGTGGAGGGAGGCACCGAGGTCGGGCGCATCGTGGGCTGGTCCCGCGAGCAATGGCAGACATTCACCGGATTCAGCACGCTCGGACCCGATCTTCCCGAGATGCGGCCTGGCTGCGGATCGCTTTCGGTCGACCCGAATCTCACCGACATCCTCTCGGTCCGATTCACCGGTTCGACGCTGAACAGCCGACGCATCGAACTCGGCGCACTCGAAGACGACATGGAAGCTGCATTCGATCGGGGTTGGAGCGACGGCCTCCCCGTCGTTCCTCCCACCGAAGCTCGCGTGCTTCGGATGCTGGAAGGAACGACCCGCTCGGGTGACGAGATCGTGGCCATCGTGCCCCCAGACCTGAATGCCGTCACCGTCGAGCAGGTGGCGATCAACGCCGTGATGGCGGGCTGCAAACCCGAGTATCTGCCGGTCGTGCTCGCCGCGGTCGAGGCGGCGTGCAGCGAAGCATTCAACATGCATGGTCTTCTCGCCACGACGTACTTCTCGGGCCCGATCGTGGTCGTGAACGGTCCCATCGCCGCTCGCATCGGTATGGAGAGCGGCCGCAACGTGCTGGGCCAGGGAAATCGGGCAAACAGCACGATCGGTCGTGCACTCCAACTCGTCGTCCGCAACCTCGGCGGCGGCCGCCCGGGAGGAGTCGACATGTCCCTCATGGGCTCCCCGAGCAAACTCGGTTTGGCGTTCGCCGAACGCGAGCACGACTCACCGTTCGAACCCCTCGCCACCGAGTTCGGCATTCTGGCCGGCACCGATGCCGTCACGATCTATGCCGGGCACGGCCCGACGGCGATCATCGACCAGATCTCTCGGTCGGCTGATTCTCTGGTGCGGACGTTCGCCGGTGCGCTCCTCAACGAGGGCCATTCGAAGCTGGTGATCGGCTTCGATGCAATGCTCGTCGTCGGACCCGAACACGGTCGCATCCTGAAAGCGGCGGGATGGGACAAACAGAAACTGCGGGACGAGCTCGAGCCACTCCTCACCAGAAACTCCGACGACCTCGTGCGCGGTGCCTCGGGGATCGAAGAGGGGCTACCCGAATCCTTCCGAGGAATCGAGCTGCCGAAGTTCCGTGCCGGCGGCCTTCAGATCGTTCACGCCGGCGGTGATGCCGGCTTGTTCTCGGCCCTTCTCGGCGGATGGGTGGGCGGCTCCAAGGGAAGCATCCCGGTGGCGCAGAAGATCGCGCCGTAGGAAACTCGTGACAAGCCAATCCGTGACGACTGTCAGCAACCAGCAACCGATGATCAGGAGCAAGAGATGACAACGATTGTGCTCGACCCAACAGCAGGAAAGTCGGCCGCCAGTATCGAAACGGTCGACCGGCCAACCACACTCGCCGGCCTCACCGTCGGCCTCCTCGACATCTCGAAGGCCCGAGGCGACATCTTCCTGGACCAACTCGAGCGACGTTTGACCGAACGGGGAGCAACGGTGGCGCGTTACACCAAACCCACCTTCGCCAAACCGGCCCCGGTCGACCTTCGCCACGAAATCGCGACCAACTGTGACGCCATCATCGAAGCGCTCGCCGATTGAGGCAGCTGCACGTCGTGCAGTGTGCACGACATCACCGATTTCGAGCGACGCGGCATCCCCGGGGTCTTCGTCGCCAGCGAGGTGTTCGTCGACGCCGCCCAGGTGCAAGGCGAAGCGCTCGGGTTCCAGCCGGAACGAGTATTCGACGAGCATCCGATCCAGGACCGCACCGACGCAGAGATGGCAACCATCGCCGACCGAGCAATCGAGGCGTTGATCAGCAAGCTCACCGGTGGCGGCTGATTCCACTCGATCAATGACGCGGTTCCATAAATGACGCGGTGCCATCAACCACGGGTTCAATCAACCACGGGTTCAATCAACCACGGGATCAATCAACCACGGGATCAATCAACCACTTGGGCGTGATCCAGATACTCGTCGCTGAGCCCGACCGTGTTGGATCGATAGACCGCTGAATCGATGATCAGATCGTGGATCCCGCGATGATGCACGTCGACGATCACCGTGGCGAACAGAGCAACGGACGCAACCCCCGAGAGCAGGGGTAGCGCGAGGGACCCGCCCGGTCCGAATGTCCACCATCCGACCCAACTCACCGTGACGAACATGTCTCGGACGAACCAACGGACGAGAGCCTCACCAGCTGAAAGCTGCCCACCCGTTCGCCGTCTGACGACGATCGAGGTGGCGAGCTTTCCGATGCTCCTCCCCCGCTCGCCGAATCCCACGACGTGATTACCGACTTCGAGTAACACGGCCAGGACAACCGGCCAGGGCTTTTCGACAATGAACAGGATGAGGGCCACAACCGCCACCGACGCAATGCGGTCGAGTCCGTACGCGATGAATCGGGCGGACAAGGGGGCCGACTTCCCGGCGACAAGGGGCACACGTTCGTCAAGATCTCCGCCCCGTGCCGTGGCCACGATGGTGCCCAGTTCTTGCTCATATCCGGGCAGGGGGGAAATCGTGTGCTCGTCGATCCACGAGTGGGGAATCGGGTGCCGTTCCATCAAGTACAGGAGATCGGTTCGCTGTTCGGGACCGAAATCGCTCAGGTCGAAGGCCATTCCGGCCTGCGCTGCTGTCGCCACCGGCGACTGGTCGACGCTCACGGGTGTCAGTTTCGACGGCCTGAACGGCACCAAGGGAACATCGCAGTCGAGACATCTCCCGATGCGGGTTTGATATTCGTCGCCGCACGAAGGACACCATTTACTACCGAAGGTTGCGTTGTCTGTGCTCACGCGTCGGCTCGTGTCGGCAGTCGATAGAAGTCGCCATGGCGTTCCATGAGCCCGTCAACAAGCAACGACGAAGCAACTCGAGCGGCTCGATCGGGATCGGTCGGCCAGTTCATCACCGTGGCGATTTCCGCTCGCGCCAACGGACCATCTCGCAGCGCATCGATGAGGCGTCCCCGACCCTGTCGGTCCGAACCTTCGAACCGCGGTTGCGACGTCGAGACCGAGGCCGAGCCCATCGCCGGGTCGGGGTCTGGTCGTCCATGCGATCGCCAGTGGCACTCCGGTTCGAGCGGGCAGTCGCCGCAGAGCGGAGCCGGCCTGCAGATCAACGCACCCACTTCCATCAGTGCTTGGTTCCAAGCCCAACCTCGGCCGTCGGGAACCAACTGGTCAGCCAACCGTTGTGCCTCGTTCGGCCGGAGGGGACGCCCTCCGAGTCGGGCCAGGACTCTCCCGATGTTGGTGTCCACGACGCCGTCGTCGAGTTCGAAGGCGAAGGCCCGTATCGCTCGGGCCGTGTAGGCACCGACGCCGGGAAGACGAAGAAGGTCAGCCAACGCAGACGGCATGACCCCCTCGAAATCGTCTCGAACAACGATGGCGGCACGATGCAAATTCACCGCTCGGCGGTTGTAGCCGAGACCTCGCCATTGTTCGATCACGGCTGACCGGGGCGCATCGGCACAACTCAGGACCGTCGGAAACTGCTCGAGGAACACCGGCCAACGGGCGGCGACTCTGGAGGCCTGAGTCTGCTGGAGCATCAATTCAGCAACCAGAATTCTCCATGGATCGCGGTCGCGACGCCACGCGAGGTCGCGACCGTGACCATCGAACCATCGCAGCACACGATCGGTTCGGCGGAGGTCGTCGGCCGGGTCGGCATCCGGCGAACGGCCCGGGTCCGCTTGGTCGGTTGAGGCCACGGTCAGTCGTCGGACCAGATGCTCTCGTCGTAGGGCCGTTTCCGGACCGGAGCCTGATCCTTCTTCCAGACGAGCACCTTGCGTTTGAAGTAGCAGACCTCTTCGCCCCGTTGGTTGATTCCCTTCGTCTCGACCTCGACGATCCCACGATCGCCCTTCGAGCTCTCGCGCGTTGAAAGCACCCGGGTCTCGGCGTAGATCGTGTCGCCGTGAAAGGTGGGCTTTGAATGTTTGAGCGTTTCGATCTCGAGGTTGGCGATCGCCGCCCCGGACACGTCGGGGACGCTCATGCCCAGAACCAACGAGTAGACCAAGTTGCCGACGACGACGTTCTTCCCGTGCACGGTTTCGTTCTCGGCGAACCACTGGTTGGTGTGGAGCGGGTGATGATTCATCGTGATCATGCAGAAGAGATGGTCATCGGCCTCGGTGATGGTCTTGCCGGGCCAGTGCTTGTAGATGTCGCCGACCTCGAAGTCTTCGAGATAGCGACCAAAAGGACGATCATGGGAAGTCATTGTCGGCAGCGTAGGTTCCCTCGTCTCATGCTGCGACCTGGTGACCATCTGCCCGACATCGACTTGATCGACCACGACGGTGAGCCCTGGAATCCTGGCCGTGCTGCTGGCGTTCCTCGCGTTCTCATCCTGCACCGCCACCTGGCTTGACTCCCGTGTAAAGCCCATGTCGACGCCGTGCGCGCTCGACGAACCGAGTTCGGGGAAGCCGAGATCGTGGTCGTCACCTTCGCCGCCCCTCGGGTGTTGCCGGGATACCGCAAGCGATTCGCCGACCCATTGCGAGTCGTGAGTGACATCGATCGAGTCCTCTACCGAGCCTTCGGTTTCGGCCGTGGTGCGGTGTGGCGCGTGTGGGGCTGGAGGGCGGCCGTGCGCTACGTCCAACTCTTGCGGCAGGGCCACAAGCTCGAGAAACCCACCGATGACACGCTTCAGCTCGGCGGCGACGCCGTGGTCGACTGCGACGGGAAGCTTGCCTGGCTCTACGCCGGGGACGGACCCGACGACCGACCTTCGGTCGACCAGATTCTCGACGCCGTTCGGGCCATCGACCGAACGGATCCGCCGCGGGCCTGACAGCCGGTTTCGCGGCGCGCTGACGAGTTCACTAACCTGCTCCGATGCCCGACCTCCAAGAAGCTGCCTCAGCCATCGAACTCGCCGATGGCGTCATTCGAGGGGCCGTGATCCACCTGGCCGAGACCGGATCGGTGGATGCCGATCAAGTCATCGCCTACGACATTGCTCACGGCGCGGCTGCGGTCGAAACGGCCAGAGCCATGATCGACTACGGCAATAAGGGTGAGGTCGAAGCCAAACTCACCTGCATCTTCGTCGCCGACGCCGTTGCGGAACTGGCAGCCAAAGTGTGGGGCCGCGAATCAGCTTGGAACTGCGCAACCGGCGCGCTCGATGCCGCTCGCCCGTTCGTGTCGAAGTGGAAGGATCCCGCGCTGCTCGCCTCCCTCGCGTTCGAAGACGGCCCCCGACACCTCGACTCCGACTTCGAACTCGTTCAGGACACCTTCCGCCGCTTCGGCGAAGAACAGATCAAGCCGCACGCCGAACACATCCACCGAACCAACAGCGACATCCCCGAACAGATCATCAAAGGCCTGGCCGAGATCGGGGTTTTCGGACTGTCGATTCCTGAGGATTTCGGGGGCTTCGCCACGGGTGGAGAAGCCGACTACTACGGCATGATCATCGCCACCGAGGAGCTGAGTCGGGCGTCTTTGGGCGCCGGCGGGTCGCTCATCACCCGTCCCGAGATCCTGGCCCGGGCGCTCGAAGCCGGCGGCACCGAAGAACAGAAGCAAACCTGGCTCCCGAAGCTCGCCACTGGCGAAGTGATGAATGCCGTTGCCGTGACCGAACCCGATTTCGGATCTGATGTCGCTGGGGTGAAGGTGACCGCCACCGCAACCAGCGACGGCAGTGGCTGGCTGATCAACGGTGTGAAGACGTGGTGCACATTCGCGGCCCGGGCCGACGTGCTGATGGTGCTGGCTCGCACCGACCCAGACCGCTCGAAGGGGCACCGGGGCCTGTCGATATTCATCGTTCCCAAGGAACGAGGAGACGGACACGGCTTCGCACTCGACCAACCGGGCGGAGGCAAGCTGGAGGCCCGCCCGAGCGACACCATCGGCTACCGCGGAATGCACTCCTATGAGATCGCCTTCGAGAATTGGCTCGTCCCCGACGAGAACCTGATCGGTCGGGAGGAAGGCCAAGGGCGCGGCTTCTACTACCAAATGGCCGGTTTCGAGAACGGTCGACTGCAAACCGCAGCACGGGCCGTGGGCGTGATGCAGGCGGCCTATGAGGCAGCAAAGGACTACGCCGAGAACCGGGTCGTGTTCGGATCCCCGATTGCCGACTATCAGTTGACGAGAGCCAAGCTCACCCGGATGGCAGCCATCATCCAGGCGTCGCGCCAGTTCAGTTATTCAGTGGGCCGAATGATGGCCAAGGGCGAGGGAAAGATGGAGGCCACCCTCATCAAGGCCTACGTCTGCAAGGCGGCCGAATGGGTCACCCGGGAGGCCCTGCAGATCCACGGTGGAATGGGTTACGCCGAAGAATACGACGTCAGTCGCTATTGGCTCGATGCCCGTGTTCTCAGCATCTTCGAGGGTGCCGACGAAACACTTTGCCTCAAAGTGATTGCTCGATCGATGGTCAACGACGTCTGAACCGCCACTCATGATTGGGCCAAAGGGCTCATCCGCTGCCCGCCGTTAGATGTCGATGCCACCACAAGGACATGGCAACAAGAACATGAATCGGCACAGAACGGCGGAGGCGGAGCAACATGGAGGGAACCATGAAGGAATCGAGGACAGCGATCCGACTCACGGAGCCGGGTTCTGCTCGTTGTGGCTCGGCACCGGCGAATTGGGCACCGCTGATCACGGTTGCGCCCACCGACGATCATCCCGACCTGCTGGCCTACACGGTGACTGCGGTGATGGTGTGGGTGAATCAGTGCTCGGGCGCTGAACGCGACGAACGACTGGCTCGGGTTCTGTCGATCGTCCGGCCGTCGGCCTGACGCTCGGTCAGTTGGTTCGGAGAACCGCCAGCGCGTCGAGGGTTCGCTGCCACGCCAAAGCCGAATGGGCGGCGTCATACACCTCGGGCCGGGTGTCATTGAAGAAGGCGTGTTCGGCGTTGGCGTAGACGTGGAAGGTGGCGTCCTTGCCCAGGCCTTCGAGCGTCGTGGCAAGATCGGCGGCGGCTTCGGGACCGAAGAAGCCGTCGTTCTCGGCGATGTGAGCAACAATCGTGCCGGCGAGGTTGGACCAATCGGGTTGGGCGTCGGGCCACGGAATGACGCCGTACCACGGCACGGCAACCGCGACGGCGTCGGGTCGCTGGCACGCCAGCGTGAGGGTGAGGCCTCCCCCCATGCAGAAGCCGGTGACGCCGATCTTCTCGGCTCCGGACCGCTCACGGACCAGGTCGACCGCACCCGACAGGTCACGGGCTGCCTTGCCGAGATCGAGCGCCATCATCACCTTGCCGGCCTCGTCCGGCTCCTCGGTCACGTCGCCGTGGTAGAGATCGGGGGCGAGTGCAACAAAGCCCTCGGCCGCAAAACGATCGGCGACATCTTTGATGTGGTCATTGAGGCCCCACCACTCTTGGATGACCACCAGCCCGGGTCCGGACCCCGACGCAGGCATTGCCAAATACCCCGGCGCTGAGGTTCCGTTGCTTGCGAATTCGACCATTTCTCCCATGTCCGTGACACTAGACGGATGACCTCACGTATGCCTGCCCTGTCCCTCGTCGCAACACCGGGAAAGCGGTCAGTGACAGCGGCGCTGGCGTCCGACATCGAAGAGAGAGGCTTTTCCGGCATTCACTGTCCGAGTTTCGGCGATGCCCTGGGACTCTGCTTGTCGATTGCACACACGACCAGAGAACTCGAGTTCGGAACATCGATTCAGCCGATCTACCTCCAACATCCGGTGGCACTCGCCGGTACGGCGACCTATCTCCACGAAATTTCCGAGGGGCGTTTCCGGCTCGGACTCGGAGTCACACACGGGCCGGTGATCAAACGACTCGGAGTCGACACCGGCAAGCCGCTCACCGACATGAGGGAGTACGTCGGAACGATGCGGGCCGCGGCCGAGCCCATGGGCGGCCTACCCCCGGTCGTGTTGGCCACGCTTCGGGACAAGATGGTCGGACTGTCAGCAGAGATCGCCGACGGAGCGGTGTGGGCAAATGCATCGAGATCGCGGATGGCTCACTCGATTTCGCTCATCCCCGAAACCAAGCTCGCGTCGGGGTTTTCGATCGGCAACATGATCCCCACCGTGATCGACGACGATCTCGATGCCGCTCGGGCTCGTAATCGGAAGACTCTCACCGGGTATGTGGCCCTCCCGAATTACCGCAACTACTGGAAGGAAGCCGGATACGAGGAGGAGATGAGTGCGGCCGAGCGGGCGATCGAAGCCAACGACAATGACGCACTGACCATGGCGATGACCAACGACTGGCTCGACGACTCCACGTTGTCGGGATCGGCTGATCGTGTTCGGGAAGGAGTGGAATCCTGGTTCGACGCCGGCGTGACCAATCCGATTCTCGTGCCGTCGTCCACCGCAGGAGGCCAGATGAAAGCCCTCACGGAAGTCTTCGGTCTCTACCGCTGAGTCGGCGGGCCGATCAGAGGCCGAGTTGACGGGAAGCGAGGTCTCGCATGATTTCCTCGGATCCGCCTCCGATGGCCTGGACTCGCACCTCGCGATAGAGACGCTCGACCGTGTCTCCCCGCAAGTAGCTGGCGCCTCCCAGAATTTGGGCCGCCTCGCGAGCACAGAACTCGAAGGTCATGGTGGCGTCGACCTTGGCTTCGGAGATCTCGACGACCGGATCATCACCCTGGTTCAGCCGCCACGCCAGCAGCTCGATCCACGCTTGACAGGCATTGATCCGACGATCCATCTCGACGAGCTTGTGTCGGATCACCTGATGCTCGGACAGACGCTTGCCGAAGGTCTCTCGCTCTCGAGCCCACGCCAGTGCCTCGTCGAAGCACACACGGGCGAATGCGACCGATTGGGAGGCGAGGTCGATTCGCTCCGGGTTGAAATTGTTGACGATCATCGAGAAGCCGGCGCCCTCTTCCCCGAGGAGATTTTCGACCGGAACTCGCACATCGTCGAAATAGAGGGTTGCGGTGTCCGATGCCAGCCACCCCATCTTGTCGAGCTTGGTGCGTCCGACACCCGGCATGTCGCCTTCGATCACGAGCATCGACAATCCCGCCGGACCTTCCACCCCGGTGCGCACCGCCGTGGTCATGAAATCGGCACGCATGCCCGAGGTGATGAACGTCTTCGAGCCGTTCACGACGTAGTGATCACCGTCGCGACGCGCCGTGGTCTTGATTCGGGCGACGTCGGATCCCCCCGACGGTTCGGTGATGGCGAGAGCTGCGATGGCGTCGCCTTTCATGCACGGCGTGATCACCTTCGCCTTGATGTCGGCCGAACCGAATTTCTGAACCGGTGGCAGGCCGATGTAGTTGGAGAGCAGGGCTGCCACGACCCCACCCGAACCGGCCTTCGATATCTCCTGCATCAGCACCAGACGCATCAGCGCATCTCGCTGGCCATGGCCCCCATACTCGAGCTCGAAGCCGTCACCGAAGAAGTCGATCGCACCCGCCTTGTTGTAGAGATCGCGTGGCACTTCCCCGGCAACGTCCCACTCATGGACATTGGGCGCGATCTCTTTCGCCGTGAACTGTCGCACCACGTCGCGAAAGGCGTCGTGATCTTCGTTGTAGAACGGCGTGGATACAGACGGCATCCGACGAATCTAGACGTCAGCGAACGGGGCGAAGTAGTTCAGGCAGAATCGGACAGTCAACGAGAGGTCCGAAACGACGAGAGAACAGCTCGGTGCTGACGATCTCGTGAGGCGACACGAACGGTGGCAGGTGCGGCTGGTCGATGCGCTGGACGATCTCTTGCCAGTAGGGCTCTGGGAGTGAACGACCCGGACCGGCAACGAGCCAGGCCGGGGTTGCACAGACGCGAGCCACGGCGGCCAATGTGAGACCACCGAGATCGGTGAGCGCCGCCCGTTCACCGACCGCACCGGCCTCGATCACCAGAACATCGGCCGCGGCCATTGCGCCCGCGGTGTGCGTGGGGTCGATGGCCTCGGCATCGATGTCGGCACGATCGAATCGACGGACCAGACCGTGCCCCTGCCCCTCGACGTCCATCACGAGTACTTGGAGGTCAGAGCGGCGGAGCAGTGCCCGCACGATGGTTTCGGGTGACCCCGAGATCAACACCGTCGAGCCGTCAGGGAACGCTTGGGCGAGATCATCAGGGGTGCGGTCGTCCTCCAGCTGTTGCAGCACCCATCGCACCGCGGCCAGTGGCTCGCCATGGGAGAGGAGATGACTGCACATCCACCACAGCGGGCCGACGCTGGGCTGCCGGGACAACAGGCTCTTCGCCCCGGCCAACAACGCGTTGGGATCGTCACGAAAAACCGAGAGGGCTCGGGCCGCTTCCTCGGTGAGGATCGTGGCATCGGCCCCAGAGGCCCGGGCCACGTAGCGCAGTTGCTCGATTGGATGCACGGGCCGACAGTAGTCAGCGCGCGGCCCTTCCCCGGCACCGCGTCCGAACAGACGAGAAACCTCGTCCTGCCGACAAGAAGATCGGGACCGAAGTTCGGAGTCGTGCCCTGGGTGCGCTAGCCTCGCCCGCCGTGGCCGAAGCACCCAGTGAGTTGATACTCGACTCCGTTCGAGGCGATGGGTATCCGCTGCGTGATTGGTTGACGTCGTACCCGATGCTCATGGTTGCGCTCGATCCCTATACGCACGAAAGCGCATGGATTCTCGAGACGGCCGGGCGGATACTTCGCCACTTTCAACCTGCCGACATCAGGGTGTGTTGGGTCGTGGCAGCCGACGATGATGGTTGCCGTCAGTTCCTCGGACCCTGGGAGGAACAGTTCCTGACGTTCGCCGATCCCGATCGAACAGTGGTCAGAGGACTCGGCGTCGAACGGCTGCCGGCCCTCGTTCACATTCGCTCCGACGGACTACTCCAATCGGCTGACGGCTGGGATCCAACGGCGTGGCGGGAAATCGCCGCCACCGCAGCCAAAATCATCTCGTGGAGTCGGCCGATGATCCCCGGTCCGGGCGATCCCGTGCCATACACCGGCACGCTTGTGAGCGGTTAGACCATCGTTTCTCTCTTGACCTCGAGCGTGGCGGCCATGATCGAATGGTGACCGATCGATTCGAGCGGATGGTCCGTCAGGTCCGAGGCTGGCGACCAGCGGGTGGCAACGATGCACTACGGCTCGACCCGGCCCTGCCGGAAGCCGATCTTCAACGGCTCAAACGAGAGATCGATGACTGCATCTCGGCCCGCGGCGGCGAGGTCGCGTCCCGACGACGAGCGCAAGCCATCGGGACCGCCTTCCTGGAACTCGACGCCGACGGACGTCGTCGCATGTTCGAACTTCTGGCCCAGAGCTACGACTACGACGACGGCGCCGTCGATTTGGCTGTGGCCGAACTGACGGCATCCGGCACGGCGCGGGAGCGGTCGGTGGCCGTCCACACACTTCGAGAGGCCACACGGCCGCGATACGAGCGATTGTTGCGCCGCTTCAACAGCTTCAATGGCGGCTTACCGTTCCTCGTCGATCTACGCGAAGACCTACTCGACCATCGCCGCAACGATCCTGGCCTCAGCAATCTCGATCTCGATCTTCGCACGATGCTGGAGGGATGGTTCGACGTCGGCCTGCTCGAGCTTCGGGAGATCACCTGGCAGAGCCCGGCCGCCCTGCTCGAGAAACTGATCGAGTACGAGGCAGTTCATGCCATCGAATCATGGGACGACCTCCGGGGCCGACTCGGTACGGGTCGCCGCTGCTTTGCGTTCATCCACCCGGCGATGCCCGGTGAGCCGCTGATCTTCGTCGAGGTGGCTCTCGAGCGCGGCATCCCGATTTCCCTCCCCGGCTTGCTCGATCACCAGCGCGAACGGACCGCAGCGTCGGCCGCCGACACCGCCGTGTTCTATTCGATCTCGAACTGCCACCGTGGTCTCGCCGGTGTCTCGCTCGGCGACTTTCTGATCAAGCGAGTCGTCGAGATGTTGTCGGCCGAGCTCCCGAACCTCAAACACTTCGTCACCCTCTCACCAATCCCCGGATTCCGAGACTGGCTGGAACAACAGCCCGACACACACACGATCCCCACACAGCTCGACGACCTCGACCTCCATCGAGACGAAATGCTGCATGCTGCAGCCACATATCTGGCAACGGCGAAACGCAAACTTCGGGCCGCTGATCCGGTTGCCCACTTCCATTTGTCCAACGGTGCTCACATCGAACGACTCAACTGGCGAGCCAACCCGAGTGGCGCCGGCTGGGATCGGAGCTTGGGCATCATGGTGAACTACTACTACCGGATCAAGGGCATCGAAGAGAACCATGATCGGTACCTCGCTGAGGGTCACGTTGCGATGTCTGACGGAATGAAGAAACTGCTGGAAGGGTCCTGATGGCGGAACTCCACGATCCGGCCAATCTCTCCGACGAAGCCCGAGCGTTCTTGACCGAGCGCCATCTGGCCACGCTCACCACCACCCGTTCCGATGGTTCGCCTCAGGTGACCCCCGTCGGCTTCACCTATGACGAGGCCAGCCAGATCGCGCGGGTGATCACGTGGAGCGAATCCTGGAAGACGAAGCACATCCAGCGTGATCCGTCGCAAGTCGTCGCCCTCTGTCAAGTGGACGGCGGACGATGGCTCTCGCTCTACGGCTCGGCCGTGGCCACGCTCGATCCGATTCGTGCGGCCGAGGGAGTTCGCCGATACGCCGAGCGGTATCGCCGGCCCAAGGAACGAGATGATCGTGTCGTGATCGAGATCGCCGTTGCGCGGATCATCGGCCGGGCAGGCTGACGCTCAGTCGTCCCCCGTTCGGCTCCGTTCGGCCCGGTGAGAAGATCTACCCAACGTGAGCCACTCAAGTATCGAACGTGATCTACCGTTGCTGAACGAAGTCACTCAACGGCGAGTGGCATCGAAGGAGACAGTCATGCAGACCCCGACCGATCTGGCCCGCCTCATGGGCCGATATTCGACGGTTCACACCACCTCAGGCATCGTTGGCGGAACGATCCTCGCAGCAGGAACGAACGGACTCAGCATTTCGGTCCGAAACGGGTCCAGCGCAAACAGCGTCCGCAGCTTCTCACCGAACGAGGTACTCGACATTCAGCTTCGGGCGTAACGTCCCAGCCCGTCGAGATCCAGCACTTCGATCCGGCCCCGGCCGGTGTGAACCAATCCGCTGATGCGGAACGTGGTGAGCACACGAGCCGTGCCTTCTCGCGTCGCGCCCACCCAGTCGGCGAGTTCCTTCTGGGTGAGCATCAGCTCATTTTTTCCCGTTTCACCGACGAGCGCTCGCAGACGCCACGCCACTCGGGACGGGAGATCGTCAGAGCGAATCGCATGCTGATCACCGAGCTCACGTAGTCGTCGAGCAAGCACCGTGAGCAGGGCGAACGACATGTCGGGGTGGCGAGCGAGAAGATCGCGGAAGCGGTCTGCGGCGAGCACCCAACCCACGAATGGCCCGCGGGTCACGATCGAAGCCGAGCGAGGCTGCGCTGCGAGCACGGCCATCTCCCCGATCAACTCCCCCGCCCGTCGGACCCCGACCACCGATTCGGTGCCGTCGGAGGTCGCCAGCGTGATGCGTACCTCGCCCGATTCAATGGCGTAGACGGATTCATCATGACCACCCTGACGCATCAGGATGTGGCCGTCCGGATAGCGAACCCGACGACCCAGGTCGCGAATCGATGCCCACTCAACCGCACTCAGCCTCGGCTCCTCCACAGTGGATGATTCTGTCACAAATCGCTCGAACTGTGGATGGGCGACGACGGGCTCATGGCTTCAGGGTGACAACCACGAGATCGGTGGGTGATTGCCGTTCGGGTGCGGGAAGGGGCGTGACCGAGAACCGACGGCCCACCATTTGGATCAACGCCAGCGAATCATCGGTGAGCCGGGCAACACCTTTGGCCCGTACGACACGATCGTCCAGTCCCTTCAGCAGTGCGTCCAGATCGGCGGCGTCGATCGGATCCGCCAGTGGAATGAGGTCGATGACGTGGGCATCGAAGAGGGACGGCGCCGGGAGGTCGGCAGTGACACCGCCCGACTGACGCCCGCCGAGGGCCAGGATGGCCGAGGCATCGACGGCTCGCTCGAGCGAGATCAGCCTGGTGGCCGGAGCGATCGAGTGCAGGCGGTCACGTACCTCGTCTGATTGTTGGGGCGAAGCAAGGTCGAGCTTGGTGAGGATCAGCAGATCCGCCGAACGCACCTGAGCGAGCAGTGCCTCAGTGAGAGCGGGATCTTCCAGACGATGCAGAAAGTGCTCCGCATCGATCAGAACCACGATGCCATCGAGCACGAATCCTGCTGAGCGACCCCACGGCCGGACCCGGTCGGGTTCGGCCAAGCCGCTGAGTTCGACGACGACTTGATCGGGCGGAGTCTCGCGGCGTCGAATCTGATCGAAAGCCTCGCCGAAGCCATCGATGAGACTGCAACAGACACATCCGTCGGTCAGTTCGATGGTGTCTCCGGTTCGCTTGCGGATGAGTGCCGCATCGATGTTGATCTCGCCGACGTCGTTGACGAGGACTGCAATCGGACGATCGGTCCGAGCGAGCAACTCATTGATGAGCGTGGTCTTTCCCGCCCCGAGGTACCCGCCGATGAACGTGATGGGTACTCGGCGCCCGTCCCACGGCAGAAAGTCGGGTTCTTGGTATGGCACCGAGCCCACCGTAGGCGTGGTTGGACTCGGTCGGCGCTAGAACCGTCGGGATGAAACGCTCGCTCGACATCGTGATGAACGGCGAGATCGTGGCAACGATCGCCGAGCCAAGAACCAACAAGTTCACGATCACGTATGTCGAGACGGCTTCGGACGACCAGAGCCTGTCGGTTCGGTTGCCGGCAGATCCCGATCGGTACTCCCCCGGCAGCGTCGCCGGCTACATCGCGGGGCTGGTGCCCGGGCTCGAACGACGGGAAGAACTGGCCGAGATCCACGAGGTCCCGTCCCATCTGGCGTTCCGATTCCTGGAGATCCTCGGAGCCGACCTCCCGGGCGGAGCCGTCTTCGTGGCAACCGACACTGCAACACCCACCGACACTGCAACACCCTCCGACACTGCAACACCCACCGACACAGTGATGCCGACGGGTCGACCGCTCACCGAGGCCGACCTGACCGATGAGATCAATGCGATACGCATCGGCGATGAGTGGATGGTCCCGGGTCCGGGAGTTCCCAGCACACACGTGCTTCGGGTCGAGGACGAACGACTGCCCGACTCGGCCGCAGCCGAGGCCTTTGTGCTTCGCACCGCTACCGCCGCCGGACTCCCGGCCTGCCACGCCGAACTCACAACTGTCCTCGGCCTTCCCGCTATCGCCGTTGCCCGGCCCGACCGCATCATCACCGACGCCGGCATCAAGCGCCGTCACCTCGAAGACTTCGCCCAGGTCTGCGGGATCGACTCCATCACCTTCCCCGACAGCCTCTACCAAGAATTGGATGGACCCGGGTTTCTCGAGATGGCCGAGGCGATCGGCACGTATGTCCCGCGGCCCAAAGGCGCTCTGGAGCACCTTTGCCAGCTGATGGTCTTCTACGCCGTGATGGGAAACACCAACGCCCATGCCGGCTCGTACTCCCTGCTGCTGCCCGAACGCCAAATCGGTCCGATCCACACGGCACTCCCCGCCGAGTTGTACACCGAGTTCGAAACCGACGAAGGGGTTCTCGAACTCGATCACCGATTGGCCATGTCGATCCACGACTTCTGGAAAACCGACGCGCTCGATCACGAAGACTTCGTTCGCGAGGGGTCGTCATGGCCCGGACTGACCAGGGAAGCGGCGATTGGTGCCGTCGACTGGATTCTCGACGCCCTCGTCGGGGCCATCGAAACGGCTGCCGCGGCCACTCCGGAGGTCCCGACGGCACTCGTCGAAATGGCCCTCGGCAGGATTGATCAGTTTCGCTCACCCGGTTCTGCATCCTGAGTCGACTATCCTCGTCTGAAGGGTGGCGACCCAGCAGTGAATCAATGAGCCGCAACCGGAGGCAGTGCCCCTTATGTCGAAGACTGACGTGTCCCTGTGTGAACATGGCGAAATAGAAGCCGCCTGCCTGGATTGCTTTGCCAAGCCGAAGAAGCTGGCTCCGCAGAAGAAGGTGACACAGCGAACAACCAAGTCGCCGATGTCCCCCAACGACATGATCGCTCCGTTCACCGGGGCCCTCGACATGTCCTTGCCTGTAGACGAAACCGACACCCTCATCGGTGCGACGCACCTGCCGGCCAAGATCTTTCCCCATCACCTCAAGCGTGGTGGTTGGGTGTATCTCCGGTGCGATGGTGCCCTCCAGGGCAAGGTCAAAGCGAAGAAGATGATCTGGTCCGACGAGATCAGCGGGATGCTCATCGAGGTCGATCCGACCACGTGGAACCCCGAGATCAACATCCCACTCGGGGAGCTCACCGAGAAGCAGAGCACGGGTTACCGCTACCTCATGACCCACGACGACGATTCCGTCACCCACTACATGGGCGGCAAACCCGTCGTGTTCGCTGATCCCGAAGACGAAGATTACTGAGGTTCTCCGTTTCGTTCGGCCGGCTCAGAGCTTCCGAGCGATGCTCAGCTCGTGGCCATCAGGGTCCCGAATGTGAAAGTACCGCTCGCCCCATGGGGCGTCGGCGGGCTTCATGAGTGGTGAATACCCAGCACCGCTGACGGCTTCGTAAACGTCATCCGGGCTCACGACGAAGAGGATCACCCGGCCCCAGAATCCCGCTGGTGCCCCTTCGGTCACCGTGAGGTTGACGTAGTTGTTGCCGAGCCTCAGTGAAGTGAAGTCGCTGTCAGGGCCACCGTAGACAACCTCGAGACCGAGGACCTCGTAGAAGGCCACGGATCGGATCATGTCGGTGCAGAGCAACGTGATGGCGTTGATTTCGAACATGGGATCATTGGCGCCGGTCAAGATTTGAATCCTACGACAGAGCGTCGGCCGGATGGGCGAAACCGCCGGCGGCGAGAATCCATCCGAGACGATGGTGTGCATCGAACCGCCACCACAAGCCGTCTCGATCGATCCGGAGCTGGACGTTTCGCTTCGTCACCGAGTTGCCGTTGCTGCGAGTGCCGCCCTGCAGTGCTTCATCAGCACGACGGATGTGGAGTTCCTCGACCTCGTGTCGATCCTCGGCGATCGAGAGGCCGGCCGGGCCACCGACCGACCAGGCGACCGCCGCTCGTTCGAGGTCGTCGACCGCAACGTTCGCCATGTCGGCGAGTGCACCGAGCGGCTCGGCGTTGAGCCAGCGCTGGCAGGCCATCCGAGCAAGATCTTGGGCCGGAGTGAACGAGAGGCCCGATGTCTGCTCGCCATTCAGGAGTTGGGTGGCCCGCATCGCGGCGTCAGCGACCAGACGGCGAAGCTCGTTGGCTTCGAGGCCCGAGTCGGCAGGTGGCGCAGGTTCGATGGCGACGGCAGGGACCGGTCGACGCAGGAGGGGTCGGGCCAGAGGTAGAGGCGCCGGATCGTGCCGGAAGGCCGCAGCTGCGGCGGCACCAGGATCGGATCCGCGGGGTTCGTCGGATGTCGGCGACGGTTCGGTGCCCCGAGCGCTCGCCCGCATGGCCCGCACCTGGTCGACGATTCGGTTTCGACTTCGACCCCTCAGCAGCATGAAAACCCACGGATCGACCTCGATCATCCGGGTGATCAGCGCACAAAGTGCGCCGACGTGTTTGCAGGGCTCGTGCCAGTCGGAGCAGGTGCAATCAGGAAGGAGGTCGCCGGAGGTCGGGGTGAGCGAAATGCCCGATCCTGTGGCCAAACCGAAGATCTCGGGCGGCAAGTCGCCGGTGAGGACTGCGGCCGACTGGAGGGCATCGCCGGCCACGTTGGTCCAGATTGTCTCCCAGGTCGGATCGTCGAACTGACGGATACCGAGCTGGGCCACCCAGGTGTCGCCCCGGAGCGTGGCCGAACCCGGCTCGACCTCGACCGACCCGAGTTCTTGTCGTCGAGCCAAGCTGGCGCCGGGAGCCACTTGACTCGTGTCATGAAAGGCATCGGTTTCCACCGCCGATGACCAAACCGTTGCCCACCAATTGCCGACCATCACTGACCCCCGACTTCGAGCATCACGAGTCGAGCGAGTTCGTCGTCGTCGAGACTGCCGATCCAGCTCTCACCGGTGCCGATCACGCGATCCGCCAGCGAACGCTTCTGCTCGAGCAGTTCGGCCACTCGATCTTCCACCGTGCCCTCGGTGATGAGGCGATGAACGGTGACCGATTTGTCCTGGCCGATGCGGTGGGCGCGGTCGGTGGCCTGATCCTCGACCGCCGGATTCCACCAGCGGTCGTAGTGAACGACGTGGCTGGCAGCCGTGAGGTTGAGTCCGGTGCCTCCTGCCTTCAACGACAGTACGAGAATCGGCAACGTGCCCGCTTGGAAACGATCGACCAACGCCTGCCGAGCCGCGATCGGCTGCCCGCCGTGCAGAATCTCGACGTCGACACCCCGGGTACCGAGATGTTCGACCAAAAGGCGACCCATGGTGACGTATTGGCTGAAGATCAGCATCGATTCGTCGTTGTCGAGCGCAACGTCGACGAGTTCATCGAGAGCCGTCAGCTTCCCGGACCGACCGGGCAATGGACCGGCTTCACCGAGATATTGGGCCGGGTGATTCGTGATCTGCTTGAGACAGGTGAGGAGTTTGAGGACCAAGCCGTGGCGGACCAGACCGTCGTGGTCCTGCACGTCTTGCAGCGTCTCCTTGGTGGTGGCCTGATAGAGCGAGACCTGTTCGGCTGTGAGGGGAACGATGACGTTTCGCTCGGTTTTGGGCGGGAGTTCCGGGGCGATCCCAGGGTCGGACTTCTTGCGCCGAAGGAGAAACGGCTGAACCAAGCGATGCAGACGTCGGGTGGCGATCGGGCAGCTGTCTCGTTCGATCGGCGTGGACAACGTGCGACGAAAGAACTCGAACGGACCGAAGAGTCCGGGTACGGCCCAATCGATGATCGACCACAGTTCGGAAAGTCGGTTCTCGACGGGTGTGCCCGTGAGCGCCATCCGACAAGTGGATGGAATCAGTCGGAGTGCCTTCGCAGTACGAGATCGAGGGTTCTTGGCGTGCTGTGCCTCGTCGGCGACCACGAGATCCCACGAGCGCTGGGCGAGTTGCTCTGCATCTGATCGGACCACGCCGTAGGTGGTGACCACCAGGTCGCCCGGCTTCAGGGGCGGCAGCGAGCGGTTTGGGCCGTGGTATCGCAGCACGTTCGTGTCGGGAAGGAAGGTTGCGGCTTCTCGCTCCCAGTTGGCGATGAGCGACGTGGGGCACACCACGAGCGTTGGACCCTGACGATGGGCGTGGAGGGCCAGGATCTGGATCGTCTTGCCGAGCCCCATGTCGTCGGCGAGGCATCCACCCAGTCCCAGATCACAGATATCGACCATCCAGGCCAACCCGCGCTGCTGATAGGGACGGAGTGTGGCGACGAGCCCTGCTGGTTCGGCCTGGGAACGACCCACATCCAGCTCGGTGACTGCATTGAACAGATCGGCAAGATCACCTTCAGCCCGGATCGAGATCCGTTCACCCAGCGGACCCTCGTCACTCGGCAACTCACCGGCCAGGAGGGCGGGGAGGATCTGCGCCGCCGAGAGTTTGGGCGCTGGGGCCATGAAGCGCTGCCTGGCGGCAGAGTCGAGTCGAACCCAACGGCCTCGGATGGGAACGACACCACGTTTCGCCTCGGAAATGATCTGCAGCTCGGCGGTCGTGAGGCGAAGGCCATCGAGCAGAAACTCCCAATCGACGGTGAGCAGATCGTTGAGATTGGTGAACGAGACGCTGCCCCCATTCGGTGCGCCCGTGCCGGCAACGAGCTGCCGCTCGATCGTGGGTGAGACGAGTTCGGATGGCCACCGCACGTCGACACCGATCGAAGCTAGATCATCGAGCCGATCGAGAAGCCCATCGAGCTGTTCACCATCGAGGAAGATGCCTGTTGGCTCCGGATGCGTGAGGGCGGGAGCGATCACCGGGCACACGATCGATGCTCGCCTGAGCGCAGCAAGCAGATCGATCTCGACCTGATCACCGAAGCGTTCGATCACTTCGGAACTGCTGGCCCAGAGGTCGGCCGAGTCGACGATCAGCGAGGGGTCGAGCTGGCTGCGGAGCCGGAACACCACATGCCATCGCTCGGTGTCGTCGGACGGCCGATGACGGTCGGGCGGATGCATCTGGAGCACGAGACCCGACGACGCGCAATGGAGCGTTGCCACATCGCGAACCCAGGGTCGGAGGTGGCGGACCCGGGTGGGGTTGCGGTGGGAGAAGATGGGACTGTTGGCGGCATCGGCGGCGGCCGGGCTGCGAACCATCCGATCACCCACGGCGTCGAAACAGGAACGGACAACGTGGGTGGGATCGAGAATGCGGCCCCGAGCCGGTCCGGAGGGTCGGCAATGGGCCAACGCGGGTAGGGCGGCGGCCAGCGCGTTGACATGGAGGAGGTGGTCGTGATCGAGCGGATCGACTCTCCATGTGTCCCAACCCTCGGGACTCACCCACGGCAGTAACCGACCCCGAGCGACGAGATCGAGCGCCGCCCTCACGACGGCCGCCCAGGCGTGAATGGTGGGGTGGACCGGGGCCGACCGCGGGAGGCGGGCCAGGAGATCGATCGCCCGTGGCATCGGCAGCCGACTGGCCGTGACGGTGACGAGTTCGGTGCCCCGTTCGGCTGCGGGCAGGATCAATTCGACGTCGACGGGTTTGAGGTCGGCCACGATCGGGGCGAGCAGCCCGCCGGGATGTTGTGGATCCCAGAGTGCAAACCACGAACCTCGCGCCGGATCGACCGGGACGAAGGTGGCGGCGAGGTCGGGACCGATGGCGGCGAGGAGGTCGTCGTGCTCCACGGTTGCCAGCCTCCGCTCCTCGATCACGGCGCCAGCCTAGAGCGAACACTCGTTCGTAGCGCGTGTTTCCCGTTAGGCCATGCTGGACCGGCCATACCCGACCAATAGCCTGTCCCCCGGTGTCGACCATCTCGCTCTTCCTCGATGTGCTCGGACCGGTCGTCATCCTCGTTGCGGTTGGTGCCATTGCCGGAACGCGGTTGTCGATCTCTGCCTCGTCGCTTTCGACGCTGGCCTTCTGGGTTCTCGGCCCCGCCTTCGTCTTCAACCTGTTCAGTACCAGCGGCTTGGAGTTGGGCACGGTGGCCAAACTGGCTGCGGCCGGTGTTGCCGGAATGGCGGCAGCCATCGCCGTGGCCGCAGTGGGCAATCGGGCCATCGGTTCGTCGCCGTCGGTGGCGGCGGCATCGACGATCACCAGTGCTTACGGCAATGTCGGCAACGCTGGTCTGGCGATCACAGTGTTCGCTCTCGGCGACGACGCACTCGCCGCCGCCGGGGTGCTCATGCTCGTCATCAACGTGCTCGGAATCACCTTGGGCGTGGGACTCGCCAGCCGGCAGGAGGCTGGTGTTGTCGAAGCGATTCGACGGGCGGTCACCGCTCCCATGACCCTCGCCGCCATTCTCGCGATCGCGCTCAACGTGTTCGACTGGGGTGTGCCGCTCGTCGCCGAGCGTTCGGTCGGCTTGCTGGCGGGCGCGCTGATCCCGGTGATGCTCTTCACCCTCGGACTCCAATTGGCCGCAACAGGAATCGGAAAGCCCAGCGCTGATCTCGGCATCACCATCGGGGCCAAACTCATCGTCGCCCCGGCGGCGGCAACCGCCGTGGCCTTCGCCCTCGGCCTCACCGGAGATTTCCTCGGAGCCGTTGCGATCCAATCGGCAATGCCACCCGCAGTGTTCTGCATGGTGCTTGCCATGGAAACCAATCTCGAGCCCGAACGGGTGACGTCGGCCGTTGTCACCACCACGCTGGTTTCGCTCGTGACGCTTCCCGTCGTCTTGGCCTTGACCCAACCATGACGATCAACACAGCCAACCCCGAACCGGAACCCGTTCCCTTCCTCCTCCTTCTCCCGTTGGGCGAAACCCTCCGACGGATCCCCCAGGTTTTGCTTGGCTTGGTTTTTTTCGGGGTCGGCATCGCGTTCATGGTCAACGGCGATCTCGGACTCGGGCCCTGGGATGTCTTCCACAAGGCGGTTGCGGCACGGACCGGCCTGTCGATCGGCACCGTCATCATCGGCACCGGCCTGTTGGTGGTCCTCCTTTTCGTTCCCCTGCGAGAGCAGTTGGGCCTCGGCACGATTCTGAACGCGTTCGTGATCGGCCTCTCGGCCGATGCTGCGCTTTCGGTGTTGGAAGCCCCGAGTGCGTTCGCCGGACGGCTCGCCTTCACCTTGGCCGGGCCGGTGGTGATCGCCCTCGGTTCTGGCCTCTACATCGGGGGCGGGCTGGGTCCCGGGCCCCGGGACGGCGTGATGACCGGCTTGTCCAAACGAGGTATTGCGGTTTGGAAGGCGCGCACGGGCATCGAGATGACCGTGCTGGCGGTGGGCCTTCTGCTGGGGGGATCGGTCGGTATCGGAACGATCTGGTTCACCTTCGGGATCGGCCCGATGGTGCAGTGGTTCCTACCCCGCCTCGAGCGTTGAGTCCCGAGGGGTTGTGACCTTGGCGGCAACCAGCCCGGCAAGACCGCCGAAGACGTGGCCCTCCCAAGAAACCCCTTGGGTTGGAACGACCCCGCTGACGATCGCGCTCCCGAAGAGAAGAATGGCGACGGTGGCCAACAGGATGGGCCAGATCTTTCGCTCGTAGAACACGGCGCCGACAAGGAAACCGAAATACCCGAACACCAGGCCGCTCGCACCGATGTGGTTGCCGAACCGAGCGAGGGCCCATGTTGCGGCCCCACCGAGGACCATCACGATCAGGGTGACCACCAGCCACCGTCGCGCTCCCCAGATGGCAACGAGGCCGCCGAGAACGAGCAGCGGCAGCGAGTTGGCCAACAGATGGGCCCAGGTGCCGTGAAGGAACGGGGCCCAGAGAATGCCGTCGAGTCCGTCGACTTCTCGAGGGAGAATGCCGTTTTCCTGGAGCTGATCCGACAGCAGCACGCTGTCGACGAATTCCACGGCCCACATGATTGCGAGCGCAAACAGGAGGAGGCCGAAACCTGTGGTGAGGAAACGGCGCCGCCGCTCCTCGAAGACTTCAGGTGGGACGGTCACCGAACTCGGGGCGTTCGGTTCGGGTGCGCTTGATTTCCCAGATTCCGGGAATCGTGGTGAGACCGACAAAGCTGTCCCAGAGGCGCAGCCCTTGCTGGCCCGTTGGTGCCCGGGTGATCACGGGGCCGAACATGCCGACCCGATCGCCGTTCTCGTCGTCCATCGCGATGATGGGAGTGCCGACGTCATCGCCGGTGAGTGCAAGGCCGATGTCCATGCGAGTGGCGATTTCTTTGTCGAAGGACTCGTCGGTGAGCGCCGCAGCGTGGCTTGGGTCGAGCCCGGCATCGGTGAGGGCATCGACGACATCGAAGTCGAGCTCCTTGTCGTGATGAATCCGCGTGGCGAAGGCCCAGTAGGCCTTGAAGAGTGCATCGTCGCCATCGGCGGCACGGAGCGATTCCATGACCCGCAACAAGTTGTGGGTTCGCTGCACCGGGGCGAAGTATTCGCTGTCTTCTTCCGGCTTGTTCTTGCGCATCAGGCTGATCGGTTGCCAGGTGATCTCGAGATCACGTTCGGGCTTCACAACGTCGACGACCCAACGGGCCGTCACCCAACACCACGGTCAAATGGGGTCGACCCAGAATTCGATGTTCATTCCGGGACCGTACCGGGAGGCCACAACTCTGACCCAACTGAGGGCACAATCCTTTGGACACATGATCGATCAACACAACGGGGAGTCGACGATGCAGGCAATCGAGATGACAAAGACGGGCGGACCCGAGGTTTTGACGTGGACCGAGCGACCCGACCCGGTGGCCGGACAGGGTCAGGTGGTCGTCGACGTCGCCTCGGCCGGTGTGAATTTCATCGACACGTACCAGCGCACGGGGTTGTACCCGGTTGCCCTTCCCCACGTGCCGGGAATGGAAGGCGCGGGACGAATCGTCGAGGTTGGTCCCGATGTCACCGATTTCTCCGTCGGTGATCGTGTGGCCTGGTCGTCGTCTCCCGGTTCCTATGCCGAGAAGGTTGCGCTGCCGACGCACCTCATCGTTCCGGTGCCTGATGGAGTGGAACTCGAGCGTGCCGCTGCGGTGATGTTGCAGGGAATGACGGCTCATTACCTCACGACCGACACCCACCACTTGACTCCTGGTCAACGGTGTCTGATCCATGCCGGAGCGGGCGGAGTCGGACGCTTGCTGATCCAGATGGCCAAGAAGGCTGGGGCCGAGGTGTTCAGCACCGTTGGCACGCCGGAGAAGGCGAAACTGGCGCGCGCAGCCGGAGCCGACCACGTGATCCTCTATCGAGACGTGGACTTCGGCGACGAGGTCGAGCGCATCGCCGGCGAGCGCGCACTCGATGTTGTCTACGACGGCGTGGGCCAGTCGGTCTTTCGGCGGAGCCTCGATCTCCTCCGACCTCGGGGGACGATGGCAACGTTCGGGAATGCGTCGGGCCCGGTCGAACCGATTGCTCCGCTCGATCTCGCGCCATCGCTGATCCTCACTCGCCCCAGCCTCTTCCACTACATCTCCACCCGAGAAGACCTGCTCGCCCGCAGCGGCGATCTCTTCCGTTGGATTGCTGCCGGAGAGCTCGATGTTCTCATCGGCGCTCGCTTGCCGATGTCGGAGGCAGCCGAAGCCCACCGACTCCTCGAGGGGCGTCTCACCACCGGCAAAGTCATTCTCGACAACTGAGTCATTCTCGACAACTGAGTTCGAGACTTGTCGGCGCCGGGTGTCGGCGCCGAGGAACAACGGCGAGCCGTTCTCGGAGTCGGTCGGGTTTGGCGTTGGCCCAGGGTTGGTTGTCGGGTCTTCGGATTCGAAGGGTTCGGTCGGGTAGGAGTTTGATCGACCATTTGCCTTCGTGGACGGCGTGATGATGCCGGTTGCATAGCGGCACCAGGTTGTCGAGGTCGGTCAGTCCGCCTGGATCCCACTCCCGCATGTGGTGGGCTTGGCACCAACTGACCGGCCGGTCGCAGTCTTTCCATCCGCAACTGGAGTAGATGGCTTTGAGGGC
>JBBKXQ010000199.1:0-27619 GCA_037969565.1 Acidimicrobiales bacterium
CCCGCTGCACCGAGCCAGGCACCGAACACCGCCGCCGCCAGTACTCCCGAAACCGTGGATGCCGGCAACGTTGGTGCCGCCGCACCCGGCGCCTCCGCCGCAGCACCTGCCGCGCCGCCCCGGGGCCCCGGGGGCAAGCCAGTTCCGCCTCCTCCGGGTCCTCCGCGAGGTCGCGGCGGTAAGCCGATTCCGCCGCCTCCGGGCGGAGGCAAGGCGGCTCCGCCGGCTCCCAACCGCACCGGCGGTGGATTCCGCAGCACGGGTCCTCGTCCAGCCAGCACCGGTGGTGGTGGCGGAGGATTCGCTCCACGTCCTGGTGGCGGTCCCGGTTCGAGTCCCGGTGGTGCTCCTGGTGGGCCTCCCGGTCGCGGTGGTCCCCCCGGTCGAGGAGGGGGCGGTCGTCCTCGCCCTCGTCGCAAGACACGTCGCCGCCGCAGCGCCGACGATCTCACGCCGATGTCGGTGCCGAGCTACACGTCCGAAGACGCTCCGGTCCCCAAGGGTGTCATCGTCATCGAGCGGGCCTCGAGCGCTCAAGACCTCGGTCCGAAGCTCAATCGCACCACGGCCGACGTCGTGCGGTTCCTGCTCACCAACGGCGAAATGGTCACGGCCACGCAGTCGCTGAGCGACGGCATGATCGAGATGTTCGCAGCCGACGTCGGGGCCGAGATTCGTCTCGTCAATCCTGGCGAGGAACAAGAGGTCGAACTCCGCAAGGTGCTCGATGTCGACGACGACGTCTCCGAAGAGGAAATGGCCACTTGGCCGACCCGCTCGCCGGTCATCACCGTCATGGGCCACGTCGACCACGGCAAAACTCTGCTCCTCGACCGTATTCGGTCTGCCAACGTGGTTGCCGGCGAGGCCGGTGGCATCACCCAGCACATCGGTGCCTACCAGATCGTGAAGGAGGGCAAGTCGCTCACCTTCCTCGACACTCCCGGTCACGAGGCCTTCACGGCCATGCGAGCCCGCGGTGCCGACGCAACCGACATCGTCGTGTTGGTCGTTGCGGCCGACGACGGCGTGATGCCGCAAACGCTCGAAGCCCTCGATCACGCCCGGGCCGCCGATGTTCCGATCATCGTGGCCGTCAACAAGATGGACCGCGAGGGAGCCGATCCCGACCGGGTCATGGCGCAACTCGGTGAGCGAAATCTCGTGCCCGAACAGTGGGGCGGCGACACCATGTTCGTCCCCGTGTCGGCCATGACCGGCGAAGGCGTCGACACCCTGCTCGAGAACCTCAATCTCATCGCCGAGGTCGAAGATCTCCGGGCAACCACCGAAGGTCGGGCCAGCGGCACGGTGTTGGAATCCCATCTCGACATCGGTCGCGGTCCCGTGGCCACGGTGTTGGTCCAGCGCGGCACACTCCGTGTCGGCGATCCACTCGTCAGCGGTGCGGCCTGGGGTCGAGTTCGAGCGCTCATCAATGATCAGGGCGAGAACGTCGATGAAGCAGGTCCATCCACTCCCGTCCAGGTCCTCGGCCTGAGCGATGTGGCCGATGCCGGCGACGGATTCATCATTGCCCCATCAGAGAAGGTGGCCAACAAGGTTGCCGACACCCGTGAGCATTGGCAGCGTCTGGCCAACCTCGGCCGCGATGCTGGAGCCACCGGCGGTGGCGCCCGGTTGGAAGACATCTTCCAACAGATCCAGGCCGGCGAAACCGCCACGCTGAACCTGATCGTCAAAGCCGACGTGAACGGTTCACTGGAAGCGGTCACCGACTCGCTACGCAAGCTCGAACGGCCCGACGTCAAGCTGTCGTTCGTGTCTCGCGGCGTTGGCGGGATCACCGAGAACGATGTCCTGCTGGCGGCAACGTCGAACGCAACGATCCTCGGATTCAACGTTCGACCCGACCGCAAGGCACGCCAACTGGCCGACCAGGAGAAGGTGGAGATCCGTAACTACGAGATCATCTACAAACTTCTGGAAGACATCGAGAACGCGATGCTCGGTCTGTTGGCCCCGGAATACGAAGAAGTGGTCACCGGAGACGCCGAGGTCCGCGAGGTCTTCAAGATCCCCAAAGTCGGCGGAATCGCCGGTTGTATGGTCCTCAACGGCACCATCACTCGGGGCTCGAAGGTTCGCTTCCTGCGAGAAGGAACCATCATCTGGAAGGGTGCCATCCAAACCCTCAAGCGCTTCAAGGAAGACGCCCGCGAGGTACAGGCCGGATTCGAGTGCGGTATCGGACTCACCGACTTCCAAGACCTCAAAGAAGGCGACATCATCGAAACCTTCGAGGAGCGGGAGATACCCCGCACCTAGCCAGTGCGGTCTGCGGTGGAAGTCCTCGTCCTCGACATCGAACTCCACATTCCGTTGTCGAGGTCGTTGAAGGCCAAGCGGTCGGTCGTCCAATCCGTTGTGAGGACGATCGACCGATGGAAGGGTGTCGGAGCGGCCGAGGTCGGCCACCTCGAACTCTGGCAGCGGACCCAGATCGGCGTCGTCATCGTCGGCGGTAGCGTGTCTCACCTGACGGAGGTCGCTGATTCGGTCGAACGGCTCATCTGGTCGGTTCCCGACACCGACGTGATTTCCATCGATTGGATCTGGTCCCCACTCGAGACCTGAAGGAAGCAAGAGAAACCGATGGCCAAGCGACAAAGCGGCGGCGGCAAACGCCCCCGCCAGACCACGAATCGGCACTACCCGAGAACGGCGCGACTGAACGCGCTGCTCACCGAGATCATCGCCGACCACTTCGAGCGGGTCGAGGATGACAAGCTCGGTTTCCTCACGATCACCGGAGCCGAGGTCGACAACGACCTCAACGTCTGTCAGGTGTTCGTTTCCACGTTCGCCGATCCCGATCCCGATGAAGATGCCGCCGTGCTGAATGCCCTGGCCGGCCATCGCAAGAGTGTGCAACGTGCCATCGCGCTGCAGGCGAAGCTTCGCAAGACACCCGATGTGGTGTTCGCGTTCGATCCTGCGGTACGAGGAGGGGCCCGCATCGAGTCGATCCTCGCCTCGCTCGACCTGCCCCACGACGAAGACGAAGCACCCCCGACCGATTTCGTTCCCGTCTCCGATTGATGGTGCGCCGCTGATGGCAAGACGGGGCAGAGGCAAGCCCGACAGTGGCGTGTCGGGGTGTGTCGTGGTCGACAAACCTGCCGGTATGACCAGCCATGATGTCGTCGATCGGTTGCGGGTTGCGCTCGGCACTCGCAAGGTCGGGCACGCCGGCACGCTCGATCCCGACGCCACGGGTGTGCTCGTGGCCGGAATCGGCAAGGGAACAAAACTGCTCCAGTTCGTCACCGGAACCGACAAGACCTACGTCGGAGAGATGGTTCTGGGAACGGCCACCTCGACGCTCGACGCTGCGGGTGAGACAACCGGAACGTGGGAGATGTCGGTCACCGCAGCCGAAGTAGCGGCCGCGGCCGCCACCTTTGTCGGCGACATCGAGCAGATTCCTCCGATGGTGTCAGCGGTGAAGGTCGACGGAAAGCGACTTCACGAACTGGCTCGTGAAGGCATCGAGATCGAACGTGAACCGCGCCCGGTCACCGTCTTCCGATACGACACCGAACCAACCGACGACCCGCTCGTGTATCGGATCAATGTCCACTGTTCGGCCGGCACCTACGTTCGAACGCTCGCCGCCGATGTCGGCACCGCCCTGGGCGGTGGGGCCCACCTGCGTGCGCTCCGTCGCACCACTGTCGGGGGCTTCGGCCTCGACGAGGCCTGCACCATCGACGACGTCGTCGTGCAACCACTGGAAGAGTTGCTGCGGGGCATGCCGAAGCTCGAGGTCGACGACACGGTTGCCGACCAAGTTCGGGTCGGACGTTCGTTGGGCCCGTCGGCTGGAAGCGGTCGTTTCGCGATTGCTGATGGCAGTGGGGAGCTCTTGGCCATCTATGAGATTCGTGATGGCGAAATGAAGCCGGTGAAGGTGCTCGCAGCCAGCTGAGCGCCGCTCGAAATCCGGATGTGTTCTCCCAACCGGCGGGCGCTACCGTCGCCCTCCGTGGAGGTCATCCGAGATCCGAAAGCATGCCCGCTCAGCGAACGTGGTCACGCACTCACCATTGGCGTATACGACGGCGTTCACCGAGGACACCAAGCCGTGATTCGGTCGACGCAGTTGGCCGCCGAACGCCTTGGCGCAAAGTCTGCGGTTGTCACCTTCGAGCCTCATCCCGCCTATTTGCTTCGTCCCGAGAATGCCCCCCAGCTCCTCACCGACCTCGAGCAGAAATTGGAACTCCTGGCTGCGTGCGGAGTCGACACCACGGTGGTGGTGCCCTTCACCACCGAGCGAGCCACCGAGAGCCCAGCCGAATTCGTCCGGGCTGTGCTGGTCGACTGTCTCGGCGCTCGCTCCGTCGTGGTCGGTCACGATTTCCACTTCGGCCGCGATCGAGCAGGCAACGTCGAGGTGCTGTCGAAGTTGGGGGCCGAACACGGCTTTGTCGTGGAGGGTGTGCAATTGCTTCCCCGACCCGACGGGAAACAGGAGTCGGTGAGTTCCACGGCCATCCGTCGGGCACTGGCCGGCGGTGAGGTTCGCATCGCAGCCAATCTCCTCGGACACCTGCATGAGATGCGCGGCATCGTCACTCCCGGAGATAAGCGGGGCCGAACCATCGGCTTTCCCACGGCGAATGTTGCGATTCGTCCCGAGATGGCGATGCCGGCTGATGCTGTTTACGCCGCCTGGTATGTGCGCCCCGACGGGTCCCGTCATCCTGCGGCGGTGAACGTGGGGAAGCGCCCGACCTTCTATCAAGATGCCGAACATTCCTTGTTGGAAGCACATCTGATCGGATTCGAGGGTGACCTCTACGACGAAACGGCCAACGTTCAGTTCGTCGAATTGATCCGCTCCGAACAACGCTTCGAAGGAATCCAGGCACTCAAGGATCAACTCGTGAAAGACGTCGCCCGAGCCACCGTGATTCTCGATGGTGAACCACGATGAGTGAGTACGAGAAACGCACCTTTGCGGTCGAAGAACTCAGCGCCGCCGACGGCTACAAACTGGGATCCGGTTTGATCGTGCCCCGGCCGATCGGCTGGATCGGCACCGTCTCGGCCAGTGGCCAGCCCAATCTGGCGCCCTATTCGTTCTTCAACATGGTGTCGGGTGAACCACCCACATTCGTGTTCGCCCCAGGCCGCGGTGGTCGCAAGGACACACTCGACAACGTTCGTGCGGTCGGCGAATTCACCATCAACATCGTCACCGCCGAGGTGGTCGAGGCGATGAACGCAACTGCGGCGTCAGCCGACCCGGGAGTCGACGAGTTCGAACTCGTTGGTTTGCGAGCCCAGCCGTCCACCCGTATTCGTCCTCCGATGGTTGCTGAATGCAAGGCCAACATCGAGTGTGTGGTCATCGACATCATCGACGTGGGTGACGCCGAACGAGGCAACGCACTGGTCATCGGCGAAGCCGTCATGTTCCACGTGGCCGAGCATCTGCTCAGCGGAACCCGGATCGATCAGGCCGAACTCAAAGCAATCGGTCGTCATGTCGGCAACGCCTACAGCCGCACCGAAGCCCTGTTCGAGATCGTCCGACCGGAATAGCGACTGCCCCTCCATGAACGATGCCGTCACCCTTGTCGACCTCGAACCCTTCCGATCGGGCAATGAGCACGATCGGGCGAGTGTTGCGGCCGAGATCGACGAGGCCTGTCGCTCCACCGGCTTTCTACAGATCGTCGGCCATGGTGTGTCAAGCGAACTCACCCACCGGATGCTCGACACCACGGCGAAGTTCTTCGATCTCCCGATCGAGTCGAAGATGTCGAACGTGGTCGCTGATCTTTCGGCCAATCGTGGGTATGCAGCCGAGGGCAGCGAGGCCCTTGCCTACAGCCTGGGTGAGGAACCCACCGCCCCCGATCTGTTCGAAGCCTTCAACGCCGGCCGGGAAGCAAGTGAGGATCCGTACTTCGCCGCTCATCGACGCTTCTTCGCCCCGAACGTGTGGCCCGTGGATCCCCCGGAAATGCGAGCGGTGTGGCTCGAGTACCAGCAAGCGCTCCATGGGTTGAACGACCATCTTCTGCAGGCCTTTGCGCTGGCCCTCGACGTCGCTCCGGAATTCTTCATCGAGCGCACCCGTCGATCCATCGTCACACTGCGGGCGATCAACTACGAGCGACGGCGCGGCGCACCCGAACCGCTGGCCGATCAGATGCGGATGGGCGCCCACACCGACTATGGGGTGCTCACGGTTCTGCTCGCCGACGATGTCCCAGGGCTGCAGGTGTATCACGACGATTCGTGGCAGAACGTGAACGTGCCCGAGGCAAGCCTGATCGTGAACCTCGGCGACATGCTCGCCACCTGGACCAACGATCGTTGGGTGTCGACCCTGCATCGGGTCGTACCGCCATCATCAGACGCGGGCGGGCCCGTTCGAAGACGCTCCGTTGCACAGTTCATGGAGGCCGACCCCGACTGCGTGATCGAGTGCATCCCGAGTTGCACGTCGGCCGAACGCCCGGCTCGCTACGAACCCATCAGCGCCGGTGAGTACTTGCTGGCCAAGCTGCTCGGTCCCCGAGAGTTGCGCCGCACCGTTCTTCCGTAACACGATCCTTCCGCAACGCCGTCATCCGAAACGCCGTTTTGTCCTGAGCGCTCGGTTCAGGCTGCGCTGGAGGTAGCGCCCCGCGAATTGGGTTTGGATCGAATCGCCCAGCCTTGGAGCATTCGCAGTGCTTCGAAGCCGACATCGATGTTGTGTGAGCCCGGGCGGAGCTCGAAACTGCTGAACGAGCAACGCTCGCCAGGCAGCCCGGCAACGACGATCGAGATCGTCTGGCCGTCGTCGGTTTGTGTGACGCTGACGATCGTGGCTCCGGCGGGAGACTCGGCCTTGGCCAGTTCGGCCATGCTGGTGGCGTGGGCGACGGACAGGCGGGCCGTGGGCTGTCGCCCGGCGAAAGGGACGGT
Organism: Acidimicrobiales bacterium; assembly: GCA_037969565.1. Classification (GTDB taxonomy): domain Bacteria; phylum Actinomycetota; class Acidimicrobiia; order Acidimicrobiales; family SZUA-35; genus SZUA-35. The sequence continues at coordinate 6,952 of JBBKXQ010000199.1, forward strand.
GATGACATTGGGGAACTCGGCGCCGCTGGCCTTGATCGCGGCCCGAAAGGTGGGGACCGCCAACGCTTCGATGATCCGACTGCCCGGAGGGAGCGCGCTCATGACCGCGCTCAACTCGAGTGACAGCTCGAGCCATTCATCATCATCGATGTGGTTGAACACCAAGATTTCCTCCACCTTCGGATTGAACACGAAGGGTGGTCGATCGCCAGCCTCGAGTGGTGGATCATGACACACCAGGCGAAGTCCGACCATCGCGAGAACCGTGCCTTCGGTCGCATGAGAATTGCGAGCCCTCCAGTTGTGATCTCGTACCCCGGCGTCTACAAACATGACGATGAACGACGAGCAGTCCCGTCCGGCCCTCCGTCATGACTGGAGCGTCCCCGAAGTCGTGTCGCTGATCGAGCGTCCGCTCAACGATTTGTTGTTCGAGGCTCAGCAACTGACCCGAGAGTTTTTCCCCAGTGGTGAGGTCGAAGGGGCCCAATTGCTCTCGATCAAAACCGGGGCGTGCCCCGAAGATTGCGCCTATTGCCCGCAGTCGTCGCATTACGAGACCGCGCTCACACCGCAGAAGCTGATGGACGCGAGCGAGATCCTGGCTGAAGCGAAGTTGGCCAAGGCCAACGGTGCCACCCGGTTCTGTTTGGGAGCAGCGTGGCGGTCGCCATCGGACAAACAGGTCGAGGCGGTCAGCGAAGCCATCGAGGGCGTGGTCGAGATGGGTCTCGAGTCGTGTGTCACCCTCGGGATGCTCACCGAACCTCAGGCAAAGCGCCTCGCCGATGCCGGTCTCGATTTCTACAACCACAATCTCGACACCTCTCCCGAGTTCTACGGAACGATCATCACCACTCGAACGTATGAAGATCGAATCGAGACGCTCGCCAATTGCCGCACCGCCGGCCTTCGGCTCTGCACTGGAGGAATTGTCGGGATGGGGGAGAGCCGGGGGGACCGAGCCGGGCTGCTCTGCCAGTTGGCGGCATTGGATCCCCACCCCGAGAGCGTGCCGATCAACCTCTTGATCAAGGTGCCGGGTACGCCGATGGCCGACCTCGCCGACTTCGAAGGCATCGAACTCGTTCGCACGATCGCGGCCGCCCGCATCCTCATGCCTTCCTCGGTGGTGAGGCTGTCGGCCGGTCGGGAGGGAATGAGCGATGAACTCCACGCTCTTTGTTTCATGGCTGGAGCCAACAGCATTTTCCTCGGCGATCGTCTCCTCACCACAGACAATCCAGGCGAGGTCAACGACGAACGATTGCTGGATTCTCTCGGCATCACCCTGGCCGACCGACCGCTCTCCCACCAGTGACCTCCGTCCGGGCATCGGTGTTCCAGACACCGACCCCGGACCACCTCGAATCGATGGCCGATGTGGTGATCTCGGTCGACGACGCGGGCGTGATCAGCTCGATCGCGCCGGCCGACCAATGGCAGAGTCCGGTCGACCATCACCTGGATCCGTCGCATCGTTTACTTCCGGGCCTCGTCGACCTACACATTCACGCCCCGCAATGGCCCCAGCTCGGAACGGGACTCGATCTGCCGCTGGAGCGCTGGCTGTTCGATCACACGTTTCCGCTCGAGTCGAGATTCGCGGACCTGGCGTTCGCCGAGATGGTGTGGGCCGATCTGGTGCCCGCCTTGTTGCGTCATGGCACGACAACGGCGGTCTACTACGGGTCGATCCATCTCGCCGCCACCACCGCCCTGGCTCGAGCCTGCCTACGTTTTGGGCAACGCGCTTTCGTGGGTCGAGTGGCCATGGACCATCTCGACGGGACCCCCGGTTGGTACCGGGACCCCTCGGCCTCGGCCGCCATCGAGGCAAGCGCCCGATCGATTGCCGAGATTCGAGCCCTGGGTTCCGAACTCGTCCAGCCCATCGTGACGCCACGATTCATACCTGCCTGTAGCGACGCAACGCTCGCAGGCCTCGGCGCGCTGGCCGACACAACGGGAACCCTCGTGCAGACCCATTGCTCGGAGAGCGACTGGGAGCACCAGTACGTGATCGATCGATTCGGGTTCAGTGACACCATGGCACTCGACCGATTCGGACTGATGCGGCCCAATTCGGTGCTGGCTCACGGAGGACTGCTGGGCGACTCCGACTTCGAACGCATCGTCGAGCGGCAGGCGGGAATTGCCCACTGCCCGCTTTCGAACGCCTATTTCGGAGACGCCGTGTTCCCGCTTCGACGGGCACTCGACGCCGGTGTGAACGTTGGCTTGGGCACCGACATTGCCGGCGGCCCCGAGCCGAGCTTGATGCGGACTGCGGCCCAAGCCGTGACATCGTCACGAATGCTCGAATCGGGGGTCGATCCACGAAGAGTGCGGGACGATCGGGGTGTTGCCGATCAGCGCATCGATGTGGTCAATGCCTTCTGGTTGGCCACTCGGGGCGGGGCAGAGGTGCTCGGCCTACCGGTTGGATTGCTCGAAGTCGGGCGGCCCTTCGACGCCATTGCCGTCGACGTCGGCGGTGTCGGCGGGCGACTTTGGGACGATGTCGACGACGATGCCCGCCTGTTCGAAAAACTCATTCGTTCGACGAGCGCCGATCGGATCAGCCACACCTGGGTGGCGGGAGCGCTGGTTTCCCAGCGCCCGGGCTGACGATCGAGCGTTTGGTCAGAAGCTGAAGGCCAATTGATCGACGGGGGCGAAATCGTCGCGCAGGACCCGAGCGTTGCCGACGAATTCGGCGGTGTCGTCCTCGGAGAGCAGCACACCGTCTTTGGGGTCGACAACGATGTGGGGCAGCGGTGCGTGGGATGCCACCAACACTTGATTCACGGCTCGATCCTGGGGAACGCCATCGCTCGGCAGGATCACGGCAACGTGTTCGAAGGTGGCCTTCAGGGTTGCCAGCTGAGCCTTCGCATAGCGGCTTTGGTCGCCGTCGATCAGGTTCATCACGTACACACCCGTCGGGGTCAGCAGTCGGTCGATCTCGGAGACGACCTCGGTGGTGGTGAGATGCCACGGCACCGACCGGCCACCGAAGGCATCACCGATCACGACGTCATAGGAGTCGGTGGGGAGGTCGTCGAGGGCCAAACGGGCGTCACCGATTTTCACCTGGAGCGAGTCGGACAGTTCGAGTCCGAGGCGATCCTCGGCGATTTCGACGATCTCGCCGTCGATCTCGAGCACCAGGTTCGTGGAACCCGGTCGGGTGGCCGCGATGTAACGAGGAAAGGCGAATCCGGCCCCGCCGATGTCGAGTACGTCGATTGCTCCCGCAGGCTGGACCTGGTCGACCACATCGGCGAACAGTCGGAAGTAGCGAAATTCGAGGAAGGTGGGATCGCTCAAGTCGACGTAGGAATGGCGAAGATCGTCGAGGTAGAGACTGCGGCCGTCGGCTCGCTCGGGATCGGGCACGATCCGGACACAGGCATAGGCCGTTTCGTATTCGCAGGGCGAGGCCATCGATGTGGCGAGGCCGCCAGCCCCCAACAAGAACACGAGAGCGAGGACATGTGGCTTTTCGCCTGCCAGCCGGAACCACAGGAAGAGTCCGATGAGCACGAGAATGGCCCCGAGTCCGATGATCACGGGCCGGCTGGGAAACGATGCCACCAGGACGAACCCGGTGAAGAACGTGCCGACGAGAGCGCCGGTGGTGCCTGCTGCCGACAGATCACCCACCACCGATCCGGTGTCGTCGAGATTGGAGAGTTCGAGTTTGGCGACCATCGGGCTGACCGTGCTCAGCATCGTGGCTGGGGCCAGAAAACCGAATGCTGTGATGACCACGATCGAAATGGGGTCCGATGTGACCGAGGGGCCGATCAAGGTGATGACCGGTAGCGACAACCAGGACAGAACACCGCCGGCGATGATCGCGGGACCCAGCAGCCGTCTTGGGTCGTAACGGTCGGCGAGTCGTCCGCCGAGCGAAGAGCCGAGCGCGATGCCGGCCAAAAGCGTGCCGATGATTCCCGTGAAGGTCTCCAGCGACACACCGACGTAGGGGGCCAGGAGTCGGCCGGCGAGTATCTCGAGCACCAGAACGGCGCCCGACGTCGCGAATACGAGCAGCTTGGCCGAACGGGGCGAAAGAGTCACCCGCTGAGGATAAGTGGCTCAGCCGGCCGGCGGCATCAGGACCAGAGCGTGATGTGAACGCTCGGTCGAAAGTGTGAGATGCCAACTCCCGATCCGGCGATCATGGCCTTGCTCGCTCGTGGCGTGGTCATGAAGTTGCGAAGCTCGCGAGCCGCTGATCCGATCCGATCACCGGAAAGGGAGTAGGCCTCCCAGGTGCCATAGCCGGCAAGACCAGGCCCGTTGATGCGGTGGAGTTGACCCTTCGCGATCTCATCGGCGACACGGAAGCCGAGAGCCAATCCGAGTCCTGCGCCCATTCGCACTTCCTCCATGGCGGCGGCATGACTCTGATAGATCCGCATGTTCTTCTCGGGAACCCCCACGTTCTCGACGATCCTGGGTGCCACGGCGTCGTCGTCGACGACCGAGGGGCCCAGCATCCAACGCTCCGCGGCGAGCTCGGGCGGCCTCGGGGCTCGGCCGGCAAACCGATGTTTGGGCCCACACACGGTGATCATCTCATACCGAAGAAACGGGGTGCGGGTGATGTTGGCCGGAACGTGAATGGTGTCGGGTCCGATGGCGATGTCGGCACCCATGGTCTCCAGAAGTGAGCTCAATCGCGACGCTGCCACTTCGCTCAATTCGACTTCGAGATCGTCGGCCCGCTTCGAGAAGAGTTCGATCAAGCCGGCCGCCGCGAACTCGGTGAACAGGCTGGATGCCGCAACACGAAGCACTCGCTTCCCGCCTGCCGCGCTCCTCACTTCGCGGCGAGTCTGTTCTTGGAGGCCGAGGAGTTCGACGGCCCGGGTGGCGAGACGGAGACCTCCCGGTGTGAACGAAATACCGGAGCCGCTCCGACTGAAGAGTGGATCGTCGAGTTCGTTTCGCAAGGAGCGAACGTGCATGGACACGGCGGCTTCGGTGACGTCGAGTTCGGCCGCTGCGGCTTTGACCGAACCCAGCCTTGCCACCCCGGCGAAGGCTCGAAGCTGGGTCGGAGTCACCACCTAAGTGAACACTTAGGTGACGTTTGACACAAGTTGAAATCTGGACGACTGTCGGCAGCAGGGGATCAGGAGGCCCCTCCCGCAGGGCCTCCGCTGAGGAAAGCGATAGGACCGCCATGCAGGTACCTGCGCCGTTCGAATACGAACGGGCCACAAGTGTCGATCACGCCATCCAACTGATGGCACAGTTGGGAAGCGAAGCCCGGCTCATCGCCGGAGGCCACAGCCTGCTGCCGATGATGAAACTCCGGCTCGCGAATCCGGAATATGTCATCGACATCAACGACCTCACCGATGAGCTGCAATACATCCGGTTCAGCGACACCGAGGTTCGAATCGGAGCACTCTCCCGGCATCAGCAGTTGCTCGAATCCGACCAACTCGCCGAGGTGTTTCCCATCTTCCGCGATGCCGAGAAGGTGATCGCCGATCCCGTCGTTCGCAACCGGGGCACGCTGGGTGGATCGCTCTGCCAGGCCGATCCGAGTGAAGACCTCTCGGCCGTGTGCGATGCGTTGCAGGCGAGCTGCGTGATCCGGAACGCCGACGGCGAACGAGTTGTCACCATGCACGAGTTCCATCGAGGCCCATACGAAACCGCCGTTGCCGACGGCGAGATGCTCACCGAGATCCGTATCCCGATCGTTCCCAACTCGTCCAGCGCCTACCACAAGGTCGAGCGGCGGGCCGGTGACTGGGCCGTCGCCTCGGTTGGAGCCGCCGTCACGATGTCGGGATCGAACGGGTCGTCGGTGATTTCCGACGGTCGTGTCGGCCTCTGCGCCGTCGGACCGAACACCACTCACATCGCCCCGATCTCGGCCGCACTCAGCGGGCAAGCACCGTCGGAGGAATTGTTCGCTCGAGTTGGAGCGATCGCCGCGGAGAATTGCAGCCCCGACACCGACGGTCGCGGCACCGAGGCATACAAACGCCATCTGGCCAAGGAGTTGACCATCCGGTCGCTCCGTGTGGCCGTGGCCCGAGCAACAGGACAGGAGGCCTGAGATGCAGGTGTCAATGGAAATCAACGGTCAGCAGTACAGCCATGACGTCGAGGCCCGCATGCTCCTCGTCCACTACATCCGTGATGTGGTCGGCCTCACCGGAACCCACTGGGGGTGTGACACGAGCAACTGCGGCACGTGTGTCGTGCTCATCGATGGTGAACCGGTGAAGAGCTGCACGCAGCTGGCGGCCATGGCCGGGGGACACTCGCTCACCACCGTCGAGGGCCTCGAAAAGGACAACGTGTTGGATCCCATCCAGGAAGGGTTCATGCAGAACCACGGCCTGCAATGCGGCTTCTGCACACCGGGCATGTTGCTCACGTGCCGAGCACTGCTCAACAAGAATCCGCATCCCACCCAAGCCGAAACCCGTGACGCGATCAGCGGCCAGATCTGTCGCTGCACCGGCTACACGTCGATCCTCCGTTCGGTGAACTGGACGGCCGCCAAAGAGGAAGAGATGCGAACGACGGCCGTCACCGTCGGAGGTGGAGCAGCATGACCGCCGTCGACGATCACACTTCGGCCATGCCTCCGACCACATCATCGGAGATGCTCACCGACAACGACCAGAAGCCGATGGGGTTCGGTCGCATGCTTCGCAAAGAAGATCCCCGCCTGATCCGGGGCATGGGCAAGTTCTGCGACGACATCGTCCTACCCGGCATGTTGCACATGGCGATCCTGCGTTCGCCCTATGCCCACGCCAAGATTCTCAGCATCGACAAGAGCGCAGCCGAGGCGCTGCCCAAAGTGGTCGCGGTGGTCACCGGCGAAGACCTCGCCGCCCACAATCTCGCCTGGATGCCCACGCTCTCGAACGATGTGCAGTCCGTGCTCGCCACCGACAAGGTGCGATTCCAGCATCAGGAAGTTGCCTTCGTCGTCGCCGAAGATCGCTACACCGCTCGTGACGCGCTCGAGCTGATCGACGTCGAGTACGAGATGCTCCAGCCCGTCGTCGACGTGAGAAAGGCGCTCGATCCCGACGCCCCGGTCATTCGCACCGACTTGGAAGGCAAGACCGACAACCACTGCTTCGACTGGGAGACCGGCGATGCCGCGGCAACGCAGGCGGTGTTCGATGACGCCGACGTGGTGGTCAAGCAGGAGATCATCTACCCCCGGGTCCATCCGGCCCCGATGGAAACCTGCGCCTGTGTCGCCGACGTCGAACGAGTGAGCGGCCAGCTCACGCTCTGGAGCACCACCCAGGCCCCCCATGCCCACCGCACGGTCTACGCCCTGGTGGCCGGACTACCCGAGCACAAGATTCGAATCATCGCTCCCGACATCGGTGGCGGATTCGGCGGCAAGGTGCCGATCTATCCCGGCTACGTGTGCGCCATCGTCGCTTCGCTCCTGATCGGCAAACCCGTGAAGTGGGCCGAGGACCGCACCGAGAATCTGGTGAGCACCGGTTTCGCCCGTGACTACGTGATGGTCGGTGAGATCGCCGCCTCCAAAGACGGCAAGATCCGCGCCGTCCGCACCAACGTCCTCGCCGATCACGGTGCCTTCAACGGAGTGGCTTCCCCCACCAAGTATCCAGCCGGCTTCTTCGGGGTCTTCACCGGCAGCTACGACCTCGAAGCGGCCCACGCCAGCATGACCGCCGTCTTCACCAACAAGGCTCCCGGAGGTGTCGCCTACGCCTGTTCGTTCCGCATCACCGAAGCCGTCTATCTGATCGAGCGAATGGTCGACGTGCTGGCCTATGAACTCGAGATGGATCCGGCCGAACTCCGGCTGAAGAACTTCATCAAACCCGAGCAGTTCCCCTACGAAACCAAAACTGGCTGGATCTATGACTCGGGCAACTACGAGCCGACCATGCGCAAAGCCATGGCCATGGCCGGGTACGACGAACTCCGGGCCGAACAGGCCGAGAAGCGGACTCGTGGTGAGCTGATGGGGATCGGCATCTCGTTCTTCACCGAAGCCGTCGGCGCCGGGCCCCGCAAAGACATGGACATCCTCGGGCTCGGCATGGCCGACGGTTGCGAACTACGCATCCACCCGACGGGCAAAGCCGTCGTTCGTCTCTCGGTGAAAACCCAGGGCCAGGGTCACGAAACCACGTTCGCCCAGATCGTTGCCGAGGAGATCGGGATCGCACCAGAAGACATCCAGGTCATCCATGGCGACACCGACAACACGCCGTTCGGACTCGGCACCTACGGGTCTCGATCCACTCCGGTTTCGGGTGCGGCCGCAGCGCTCGTCGCCCGCAAGGTTCGAGACAAGGCGCAGATCATTGCATCGGGCATGCTCGAAGTGTCCGTGGCCGACCTCGAATGGGACAAGGGTAGCTTCCATGTCAAGGGCGACCCATCGAAGTCCGTGACGATCCAAGACATCGCGATGCGGGCTCACGGCGCCGGTGATCTGCCCGAGGGCATCGAGGGAGGTCTCGAAGCCCAAATCTGTTACAACCCCGAGAATCTCACCTATCCCTTCGGCGCCTACATCTGCGTGGTCGACATCGATCCGGGAACGGCGGAGGTGACGGTGCGACGGTTCATCGCCGTCGACGACTGCGGCACCCAGATCAACCCGATGATCATCGAGGGTCAGGTACACGGTGGGCTCGCCGACGGCATCGGTATGGCACTCATGCAGATGATCAGCTTCGACGAAAACGGCAACTGCCTGAACTCCACACTGATGGACTACCTCATTCCCACGGCGATGGAGACCCCCGACTGGGAGACCGGTTCCACCGTCACGCCGTCGCCGCACCACCCAATCGGGGCCAAAGGTGTAGGCGAGTCAGCAACCGTCGGCTCTCCACCGGCGATCGTGAATGCCGTGGTCGATGCGCTGAAGCCCTTCGGAATCCGCCATGCCGACATGCCGCTCACTCCGTCTCGGGTGTGGGAGACAATGCAGGGCAACCACACGCCGCCGATTTGAGCAGGTGCAGCCCATGACGTCTCGTCTCACGAGTCGAATTTCCGACTTGATCCAACAACGTCGCCCGTTCGTCCAGGCCACCGTCGTCCGGGCCCAGTGCCCGACGTCGGCGCGGCCAGGCGATCGGGCGATTGTGTTCCCCGACGGATCCCTCGAGGGATTCGTCGGCGGACAGTGTGCCGAGGGCTCGGTCCGCGCCGCCGCCCTCACCGTCCTCGAGTCGGGCGATCCGCTGCTCTTGCGGATCCTGCCCGACGATGGTGAGGGTTTCCCGGAGAGCCCCGGTGCACTGACTGTCGTCAACCCCTGCCTGTCGGGAGGTGCGCTCGAGATCTACCTCGAGCCGATGCTGCCCGTGCCGCAGCTGCTGGTGATCGGCCAGACGCCGATTGCCGAGGCACTCGCACAACTTGCCGGCCCGTTGGGTTTGGTCGTCGAACAAGCACCGCAGGGTCCGGGTGACGCAACCGGAACCACGGCCGTGATCATCGCCAGCCACGGGCGGGCCGAAGAAGAAAGTGTGCGGGGGGCGTTGGCCGCCGGGGTTGGCTACATCGGCATCGTCGCCAGCATGACCAGGGGCATCGCCCTGCTCGCCGAATTGGATCTCGACGACGATTCGGCGTCGGTCGTTCACACCCCGGTTGGTATTGACATCGGAGCCACCACGGCGGAAGAGATCGCGCTGTCGATTCTCGCCGACGTGGTGCGAGCGATACGGGTCGACGGACTCACTGCCCCGAAGAGCGACATCGTCGAACGGCCCGTCGAGGCCATCGATCCGGTGTGTGGCATGACCGTTGTCGTCGGTTCCGAGACGCCGCATCTCCACCACGGATCCCGCGATTTCTGGTTCTGCAATCCCGGCTGTCGAGACCGATACGCCGACGAGCTCGCAGCTGCCGGCTGACTCGGTGAACACCAACGAAACCCTGTCGATAGCCGACCTCCGCCAACGACTCGACAGTGTCGACTACCTGGTTGACGACGGGCTCGCCATGGCGCTCTTCTTGGCTCGTTCGGTCGGCCAGCCGTTGCTGCTCGAGGGTGAGCCGGGCGTGGGAAAGACGGCGGCAGCGAAGGCACTGGCGGAGGCCACCGGAGCGGAGCTGATTCGTCTGCAGTGCTACGAAGGCATCACCGCGTCCGAGGCCCTCTACGAGTGGAATTATCCTCGCCAGCTGCTCTCGATCCGCCTTGCCGAGGCGAACGATCGAGCCATGTCCGAGGCCGATCTGTTCGACCCGTCGTTCCTTCTGGATCGTCCGCTGCTCCGAGCGCTGAGAGCCACGGACGGGCCCCCGCCGGTTTTGCTCATCGATGAGATCGACCGGGCCGACGACGAATTCGAAGCCCTGCTGTTCGAGTTTCTCGCCGAGGCCTCGATCACCATTCCCGAAATCGGCACGATCAGGGCCGAGCGGGCCCCCACCGTGGTGCTCACGTCCAATCGCAGCCGCGAGCTCCACGATGCGCTCAAGCGGCGCTGCTTCTACCACTGGATCGAGTTTCCTGATGTGGCCCGGGCGGCCGAAATCGTGCGCCGTCGGGCCCCAGAAGGCGGGGCGCCCTTGGTGCAGGCGGCCACGGCGTTCGTCACTGCAGCCCGCGCGCTCGATCTCGACAAACCGCCCGGCCTGGCCGAAACCATCGACTGGGTTTCGGCACTGTCCGCCCTCGGTATCGCCCAAATCGACCGGGGTGTCGTGCACTCCACACTCGGCGCCCTCATGAAAACGCCCGACGATCTCGCCACGGTGAACGCCGCAGTCGATGCCGGTGATCTCGACGTCGCCTCGTAGGGGCGATGGGAGATAGCAGCGGGTCTGGAGAGAACACCGCGGTCGAGAACACCGCGGTCGAGAACACCGCCTTGTTCTATGGGATCGACCGGGCGCTCTTCGTGTCGACGTTCGTGGATCGGCTTCGCCGCATCGGCCTTGCCGTGCCTCTCGGATCGGCCGAGCGAGCCGCAGCTGCGCTGGAGGCGGTGGGGCCGATCGGTTTGCAAGACCTCTATTGGATCTTCAAGCTGACGCTCACGCAGCGGCAGGACGATTTCGAGCTGTTCGACCGGATGTTCTCGGCCGTCTTCGATTTCGAACTCAACCGAACGGTTCGGCAGACGCCTCACGAGAACCTCGAACTGGTGCCGCTTTCTGCGCATCCCGACGACGCACTGCAAAGTTTGCGCGTGCCCGACAAGCCAGGGGAGTCCGAGGCTGCGGGCGCCGTACCTTGGATCACGAGGCCACAGTTGCGTTCCGAAGACGACGAGACCGATCCCGACGACGATGACACCGTGTTGCCCGAGCTGCTTCCGTCCACCGAAGGACAGGGCAGCGAAACGCCGTTCGACCTCCTCGACGAGGCTGAGTTGGCCCGACTCGGCGCCGCACTGGAGGACACGATTCATCGGTTGCCGACTCGCCGGAGCCGCCGGACAGCGGGCGGTTCTCGGGGCACACCGTCGATGCGGAGAACATTGCGAAGTGCGATGAAGACCGGAGGCGAGCCGTTCCGGATCCATCGGGAACGTCCCCGGCGTCGGCCCCGGCGCGTGCTGTTTCTCGTGGATGTGAGCGGGTCGATGGAGTCGTTCGTTCGGCCCTACTTGCACATCACCCGAGCCCTGGCTGTCTCGGGCCGGGCCGAAGTGTTCGCGTTCGCCACCTCGCTCACCCGCCTCACACCAGCGCTTCGTTGCCGGTCGGCCGCCGAGGCCATGGACCGGGCAACCCTCGAAGTCGACGATCGATTTGCCGGCACTCGGCTGGCTTCGAGCCTCGGCGAACTCATGCGTCATCGCGTTTGGGGCGGGCTCGTTCGGGGCGCTGTGGTCGTGATCATCTCCGACGGCTGGGACACCGAGCCCCCGGCCGAGATGACGGCCCGGATGAGTCGCTTGCGACGGTTGGCCCATCGTGTCATCTGGGTGAACCCTCGATCGGCGGCTCCCGAATTCGAGCCACTCGTCGGTTCGATGGCCGCCGCCTTGCCCTTCTGTGATCAGTTCCTCTCGGGCCATTCCCGGCGAGCGCTGGACGACGTGCTGGCTGCGTTGGCCAGCTCGGATTGACGGGGGCGAGGTTGGCTCAGCACCATGGGCATCATGTCTGACACTTCTGGTCGTCCGTTCCGGGTTCTCGGCCTCCAACAAATCGCCATCGGGAGTCTGGACAAAGGCGTGCTGAGCGAGCTGTGGACCGGCTTGCTGGGCGTACCCAAGGTGCACGACTACCAGAGCGACAGCGAGAACGTCGACGAGGACATCCTGCAGCTGGGGGCGGGTCCGTACGCCGTCGAAATCGACCTGATGCAACCGTTGGATCCGGAACGTTCGCCCAAGGTTCATGTGCCGACGCTGAACCACGTCGGGCTGTGGATCGATGATCTGGCGGCCGCGGTCGAGTGGCTCACCGGTCGGGGCATGCGGTTCACCCCGGGCGGTATCCGAAAGGGAGCCAGCGGCTTCGACGTGTGTTTCCTCCATCCCAAAGGCAACGAAGACACGCCGCTGAGTGGCGAAGGTGTGCTGATCGAACTCGTCCAGGCCCCAGCCGACGTGATCGCCGCCCTCGGCTGACCCCAATGCTCCCGGTCAAACGCGGCCCGGTCAAACGCGGCCCAGTCAAGATTCGGCGGTTGCCCTCGCCAGGAGGATCCGATCGTCGGAAGCACACACGATCTCTGTCCCTTCGGCCGCGAGTTCGGCGATGACGTCGACCACGATTCGACGTCGTTTTGCGTCGAGCCCAGCCGTGGGATCGTCGAGGATGAGTTCGTCGAATGGTGGCGTCATCGCCAGAAGCAGCCCGGCGATCTGGCGTTCGCCACGGCTGAAGGGATAGGGAAGGCGGGGAAGCAGCGACTCGGCGTCGAGAACGTCGACGAGGAAATCCACGAGTTCGGGCGGTTGGGTCAGATCGTGGGCGTTGGCGACGGCCATGATCTGTGACTCGAGGGAAATCTGGTCGGCGACGGTTGGCGGAGACCGGAGCAGGCCCGTTTCGCTGCCGGCGGCGGCCATCAGCAACGCGATGGCCTCACTTGCTTCGGGCCCGGTCAACACAGTCAGCACTCGACCAGTGTGGTGTGGTTCGGGTCGGGTGGGGCCGATTGCGGAATCCGTTAGTCTTGCCGACTGCTGTTCGCGCCGGGAATCGGTGCGAGTGGCTGGGCCAGAGGTCCCGACCTGCCAGTCGGCAGGACCGATCGAACACGAGGATGAGCAATCATGAGCCAAAAAGTTGGAGCGAACCTTCCCCCGAAGGCGCCGACGATGACCAAGCACGCCCGCGGCGAGAACGACACCGGGTCGCCCGAGGTACAGATTGCCCTGCTCAGCGATCGGATCGATCACCTCACCGAGCACCTGAAGCTGCACAAGAAAGACCACCACAGCCGTCGTGGCCTGCTCATGCTCGTCGGTCGCCGCCGCCGTTTCCTCGATTACCTCGCCGGTATCGACGTCGAGCGTTACCGCTCGATCCGTGACGAACTCGGGCTCCGCCGCTAAATCGAGTTGCCGCTGATCGAGTTGTCGCTAGCCGAATTTTCGCTAGCCGAGCCGAGATCTCTACCTTCTGGAGGCCTGTACCGTCGAAATCGACGGTGAGGGCCTCCAGAAGCCGTTTTGGGTCCCCCGTTTTGGACGGCGGCAGGAGTACCCTCAACTATCCGTGTGAAACGTTCACGCGTGATGTGGTAGCCAGCTACCAGTTTTCAGTTCCTCGCTCCACCCACGTGATCTCACCGTCCGTGCGAGCGAGACCCTCGGGTCTGCGTCGAGCAGCGAGTGACTGCAATCTGGGATCTGGACTGCCGTCGCTGAGCGAAGGTCGCTCGGCACCAAAATCCAAGGAGTATCCCAATGGCAGACGCCATTTCTGTATCGGGCACCGTCACCGGCGGTGACGGACCCGACCTCATCCTCGAAACCGGCAAGCTCGCCGGCCTCGCAAGCGGAGCAGTCACCGCCCAAATGGGCGACACGGTCGTTCTCGTCGCCGCTACCGGCGCCAAGCATGTTCGCGACGGCATCGACTTCTTCCCCCTCACCGTCGACGTCGAAGAGCGTTCGTACGCCGCCGGAAAGATCCCGGGCTCGTTCTTCCGCCGTGAAGGTCGCGCCTCTGACGCCGCCACGCTCACCTGTCGCCTCATCGACCGTCCCCTGCGCCCGTCGTTCCCCAACGATTTCCGCAACGAAACCCACGTCGTCGTCACCGTCCTCTCCGCTGATCAGCGCAACCCGCACGACGTCCTGGCCATCAATGCCGCATCTGCTGCACTCATGGTTTCCGACGTTCCCTTCGACGGCCCCATCGGCGCCGTTCGTCTTGCCTACACCACCGATGGTGAGTGGCTTCCCCATCCCACCTACCAAGAAGGCGACGCAAGCGTCTTCGAGGTCGTGGTCGCCGGTCGTCAGCTCGACGACGGCGGCGTGGCCGTGATGATGGTCGAGGCCGGTGGCACCGAAGGCTCATGGGCCATGTACGAAAACGGCGCTCCGAAGGTCGACGAGGCCGCCTTGGCTCAGGGCCTCCTCGAAGCCGAGCAGTACATCAAGGAAGCCATTGCGCTCCAGAACCAGCTCGTCGAGGCCAACGGTGGCCGCAAGGCGTTCATGAGTTACCCCACGCAGGCCGACTACACCGACGCCCAGATGGCTTCGGTCGTCGCCGCCGGTGAGTCCCGCATGGTCGAGGTCATGTCGATCGCCGACAAGGCCGAACGAGGAGACGCCGAGAGCGCGTTGCGCGACGAGGTCCTCGCTGCGGTCGCCGCCGAGTTCGGCGACGACGCATCCGAAAAGCAGCTCAAGGCGGCGTTCCGCAGCATGAGCAAAGCAGTCGTTCGCCGTCGCATCGTCGAAGACGGCATTCGAATCGACGGTCGTGGCCCAAGCGAACTTCGTCCCCTTTCCGCCGAAATCGGCGTGCTCCCACGGGTCCACGGATCCGGCTTGTTCCAGCGGGGCGAAACCCAGGTGCTCAACATCACCACACTGGGCATGAAGCGCATGGACCAGATGATCGACGGAATCGACCCCACCGATCGCAAGCGGTACATGCACCACTACAACTTCCCGCCCTTCTCCACCGGCGAAACCGGCTTCATGCGGGGTCCGAAGCGACGTGAGATCGGCCACGGCCTGCTCGCCGAGCGGGCGCTCGTTCCCGTCATCCCGAACCTCGAAGAGTGGCCCTACACGCTGCGTCTCGTTTCCGAGGTCCTCAGCTCCAACGGCTCCACCTCGATGGCGTCGGTCTGTGGCTCGAGCTTGTCCTTGATGGATGCTGGTGTGCCGATCAAGGCCCCAGTCGCCGGTATCGCCATGGGCCTCGTCTATGCCGAAGGCAAGTACACCACCCTCACCGACATCCTCGGGGCCGAAGACGCCTTTGGCGACATGGACTTCAAGGTTGCCGGAACGTCGGAGTTCGTCACGGCTCTGCAGCTCGACACCAAGATCGACGGCATTCCTTCTGATGTGTTGGCTGCGGCGCTCAACCAGGCCAAAGAAGCTCGCCTCGAGATTCTTGCCGTCATGAACGCCGCCATCGCCGAACCCCGCGCCGACGTGCGTGAAGGCGCCCCGAAGATCATCAGCTTCGAGATCCCGATCGACAAGATCGGCGAGGTCATCGGGCCGAAGGGCAAGGTCATCAACGCCATCCAGGCCGAGACCGGCGCCGACATCAGCGTTGACGACGACGGCGTCGTCGGAACCGTCAGCGTTTCATCGTCCGACTCGAGCATCGTGGCCGAGGCCGAGCGTCAGATCCGCTTGATCCTCGATCCGCCCACAGCCGAGGTCGGTGCCACCTACCCCGGCCGGGTCGTGAACATCACCAAGTTCGGTGCGTTCGTCAACATCCTTCCCGGACGTGACGGGCTTCTCCACATCTCCAAGATCGGTGGCGGAAAGCGCATCGATCGAGTGGAGGACGTTCTCGAACTCGGGCAGGCCATCGACGTCGTCGTCGAAGACATCGACCCCAACGGCAAGGTCTCCCTCGGACTCGCAGGCGAAGCGCCAGCCGCCAAGGAAGGCTCGTCCAGCGATGCCGACAGCAGCGAAAGCAGCAACGGCCGCAGCCGTGGTTCAGACAGCCGTGGTTCAGACAGCCGCAGCAGCGGCCGTAGCGCAGCTCCGGCTGAGGCGCCTGCCGCCGACGCTGCGTCGCTCAGCTTCGACGATGGCGATGCGCTCGACGGGTTCGGCGATCTCGGACCCGAGAGTGCACCGCTGGCCACCGATGACGATCGTGGCGGCCGTGGCCGTGGTGGCCGAGGTCGTGGAAACACTGGTAGCGGTGCCGGTCGTGGCCGCCGCTGATCTCGTTACTTTCGGCTGATCTCAGCCGAAACCCGCGTTGATGTGCGAATGGACCTCGGCTTCGGCCGGGGTCCGTTCCCGTTTTCTGAGAACTCACGAGGAAGGTCACTAGGATCTCGCAATGCGTAGGAACTGGCGATGAGCCTGAAGGTCGGTGTTTTCGGTGCGGGTGGCCGAATGGGTTCGGCAGTGTGCAAGGCCGTCACCGCCGATCCGGATCTCGAACTCGTCGCGGCCGTCGACCCGCACTTTGCCGGAATCGATGTCGGTGAGGTCACCGGGATCGGCGAGAGCTTCTTCGAAGTGGCTTCGTCGAGCGAGGCATTCCTCCATGCCGGTGTCCAGGTGGCGATCGACTTCACCGATATCGACGCCGCCCGTGAGAATTTGGCTTTTTGTGCCGAGAACGGCATCCACGCCGTTGTCGGCACGTCGGGATTCACCGAAGACGAGTTCGAGGCGATCGGCCGCATGTTCGGCTCGTCGAACTGCCTCATTGCTCCGAACTTCGCCATCGGAGCCGTGTTGATGATGCGGTTTGCCGAGATGGCTGCTCCCTATTTCGACACCGCAGAGGTGATCGAGCTCCATCACGACGGCAAAACCGATTCACCGAGCGGCACTGCGCTCAACACCGTCGAGCGGATGGCGGCGGCCTCGGCCGAATGGGCCGACGATCCCACGATCACCGAGACGATCCGCGGGGCCAGAGGGGCCAGAGGACCAGCAGGAATAGCCATTCACTCCATTCGGATGCGGGGCATGGTGGCTCATCAGGAAGTCATGTTGGGCACAACGGGGCAGACCCTCTCGATCCGACACGATTCCTACGATCGCTCGTCGTTCATGCCGGGCGTGATGTTGGCCGCGAAGCGAATTGCCGACGCCCAGCCCGGACTCACGGTCGGCCTCGATCGAGTGCTGGGAATCTGACCCGACATGACTGACCGGCTCGATGCCGACGGAACGGCGCTGGTACTCCGGCGGGCGTTCGAACTCGCCCACGTCGAACCCGAGCCAGACCTCGTCATTGGTCGCCAGACCCTGGCCGAAATCGCCAAGGAAGTCGACCTGCCGTTGTCGGCCGTCGCCGCCGCGCTGGCCGAGCGGCTGCTCCGGGTCGATATGCCTGCTGGGTTGCTGGAACGCCTCATCGGTCCGAGTGTCGTGTCCACCCAGCGAGCATCCACGGTGAGCGAAGACGAAATGCGCAAACGGGCACTCGACTGGTTTCAGTCGGCCCACGGACTTCGTCCGCGGCTGCAGGTCAACGGGGTCGTCGTGGCCAGCAAACGACGGGATCCCGTCGGCCAGGTGGCCCGAGTGGTGCGAGAGGCACAGGGTCTGGGCCGTTTGGGCAAGCTGCGCCGCATCGAACTCGTTGCGGTCGACGTGGGTGACCAACCCGGAGCGGTGTGTGTCGCCGCCGATGTGAGTGACCGTCGTCAGGCGGCAATAGTCGGCGGTGCCGGGGTCGGTGTGGGCTCAGCCGCCCTGATCGGCGTTGGCGCCGTGGCCCTCAGCCCCGTCGTGTTGCTTGCCCTGCCCTTCGCGGCCGGGGTTGGTGTACTCACCACCCGTGTTGTCCACGCCTCGAGTGTGCGGGACGTCCGCGACGATCTCGACGAGGCACTCGACCGGATCGGGCGGGGCGATCGGCCGCCGCGGCCCCTTGGATCGGTCACGCAACAGCTCACGAAACGGCTCAGGAAACGGTCCTGACGGTGCTCGGCCTACCGGGCTAACGCTCGGTCGGGTCTGGATCTTCGATCGGGGCCCGATCGTCTGCGTCGTCGCTTGCGGCCTCGTCGGCTTCAACCTCGTCGGCATCTCTCTGATCGGGATGGCGTTCGAGTTCGAGAAGTGCCTTGACCTCGGAATCGTTGCCCCGAAATTCGCCGAAGATCGTCCACCCGACCGCAACGGCCGAGAGGATCAATATCGGAACGCGGTTGTCGGCAATGAATCCGGTGACGGCGCCCACTTCCTCGGAGAAGTAATCGGCGAAGCGGCGCACGACGTAGAGCCGGGTGAGTGTGCCGCTGACGTTCAGCAGCAGGAACGTTCGAGGCGTGACCCCGCTGGCCCCGGAGAGGATGCAGACGATGTTGTTCGGTGCGGCGAAGATGATGGGCTTCGACCAGCGAGCGAAGAATCCGCTGGCGTCGTCGACGATCGGCCCGTAGGTCCTGCTGCGGCGCTTCACCCACGCCAGCGCTCGGTCGCCGAACCAGTAGCCGATCAAGAAGTTGAGTGGGTCGGAGGCGACGAGCCGAATGAAACCGACCGTGTAGTAGGGGATCGTGTCGACCAAGGGGCTGGCCAGCGCCAGATTCCGATTGCGGGGGTTCATCGCGATCAGAAGCACGGGATGCTTGTCGATGACGGCGGCGAGGAGCAGATCACCCAGCCAACCGGCGACGAGGGATGTCAGCGCCAGGCCAATGACCAGGCGAGAGATCCACGGTGCCGGCGGTTTTCCTCGTTCGATCGGCACCGAGTGATTGTGGCAGCGGATCGGCCTGGGTACTCCGCGGAAACCCCGAAACCAAAAGAGGTGCGAGCCGATGGCTCGCACCTCAGATGGCTGTCGTTCCGTTACCGACCGCTAGCGACCCTTACGGGTTGTTCTGGGTCTGCTCGGCATCGAAGGTGAAGGTGGCGTCGGCGGCCACGCCTGAGGCGGTGGACGAGAGCGGAAGCGTCACGTTGAAGCAGAGCGTTTCGTTGGCTGCGACGGCAAGTGCTCGGTCGCCGGGCTGGGCTCCCTGGGCGGGGTTGCCGATGGCGCCGGCATTGAGCGCACCCGAGTAGACGATGGTTCCGGTTGCGGCCCAGCCGGCGTTGGTGCAGGCGGTGACGCCAGACTTGACCGTGAGTAGGAGTTCACCCGAAAGCCCGGCATCACTGGCCGCGCTCATGGTGGTTCCCATGGCGTAGCGGAGCGGCAACGACGAGGCGGCGTTACCGACGGCGAGGGGGTTGGTGACCTGGTCGCCCGGCACCATGTTGGTGAACGTCACGAGTGCGGTGTTCGTGCCGACCGTGAGGTCTAGGGCGCCGGTGGTGAAGGCGTTGCTCGTGACCGTCTCTTGATCGGTGAAGACCGCGAGCGAGGTCACGGTCAGTGCACTGGCAGCAGCGAGAAGCAGCGCCGCTGAGGCGGCGAGCTTCTTCCGATTGTTCTTCTTCTTGACGGCAGCAGTCATGGGGTCTCTTCTTGGAGGGGAAACGGGGACAGTGAGGGCAACTGGGCAACAGGAGCCGTTCCTGTTGTCTGTTTCGGCGCATTCGGCCCTGCGGTAAAGCGCTCGAGTGGGCAAAGGGTCGATCGGCCCACAACCCGACCGGTGCAACGGGTTATTTCGCCCATTCCACGACCTGCCAACCAAAACTCGCGTCCGCCCTCGCACTGTCGCGGCTCACGGTCAGCGACGTGCTGCTGCCGATCGAGAACGTTGCGGAACCTTCGCCGACGATGTCGTCGTTGGCGAAAGCCGTCGATCCTCCGCTCGTCGAGCCAGGCAAGTTCACCGTCGAAAATGCCGATGCAAGGCTTGTGTCGACGCCAGGAAGTGTTGCGGTCGCAGTCTTGATGCCGGCCGGGAGATTGGTGACTCCGTGGGTGACGACCGTTCCGTCGTTCAAGGTGACGACCTGGACGCGGATGTCGACAGCCTGGCTGACGAGCAGGCGGGACACGCTGACCGTGGTGGCCGAGGTGAGCCTCGCCCGAACCAACTGCTCGCCCACCATGCCGCCAGGGGCGTTGGCGATCACGCCGGCGAGAATGAAGGTTTTTGTCGGATCGACAGCTGTGGGCAGCGTCAGGGTCGCCGTACCGGCGCCCGCACCGAGCGTTGTCGCGACCTTTTGAACCGAGGCGACTCCTGGTTCGTTGAAATGGATGACCTGCCAGCCGTACGTGTAACTCGGGGCCAGGGAGTAGGAGGTGAGTCTGAGCGTGGATGCCGAAACCACCTCGGCCCGAACCATTTCGTTGGCATCGAAAGTGGTGTCGGCGGCCGTCGGGGCCAGGGTGGTCAGTGCAAACGTCGATGCCGGGTTCACGGGGCTGATGGGGATGTCGAGGGTCGTGCCCCCGTTTCCGGCGACGGTGCCGCGTTGCACGGAAACGCCGCAGGCGTACTCGACGACGGACCATTCGATCATGATCGATTTCGGATTGTTCTGCCCCGAGACCCGTTCGAAGCTGACGGTGGTCGAGTTGGTCAGCTCACCCCGCACGATTTGTCCTCCGGGGTCCTTCCGGGAGCTGTTCACCGAAAAAATCAGGAAGGACTTCGCCG
>JBBKXQ010000200.1:0-15923 GCA_037969565.1 Acidimicrobiales bacterium
ACCTGGGGCGCGGGCTGTGCCGCGGGGGCGGGCTGTGCCGCGGGAGCGGGACGGGGTTCCTCATCGCCGAGATCCCATTCCAGATGGATCCGTTCCCGCTCGGCGTCGCGATTCACCCGCTCACGGTTGCGTCGGAACTGTGGGTCATGCTTTGGAAGCAGCAACAAACGGGCGTTCACCCGCGTGCGGAAGTCGTCGATCATCTTCGACTCACCGAAGTTCCAGCGAATGTCCCAATGGGGAGCCACCGGGCCGAGATACACGATGGTTGACCCGGCCACGGGAGGAAGATCTTCAGTTGGTTCGACGTACGTCATTTCCGGAGGTTATCGGGCCCATCTGTCCGGAAGCGGCCGATCGACCAGGCCGGAAAACCGGTGTTTCAGCGAGATGCCTGACAAAAATATGATTCTTTTGACCCAAACGGGAACCATTCGGTCCCGAGACACGTCTCAATACCCATGGACACCAACTGGATGGCCTATGGCAACTGCAACAACCACCCGCCTGCGGTGTTCTTTCCCAGCGACGGCGTCGGCGTCGAAGTTGCGAAAGAAATCTGTAGCAGTTGCCCGGTCAAAGACGAGTGCCTCGAACACGCTCTCACCAATCGCATCGACCATGGAGTTTGGGGCGGCGCATCCGAGCGCCAACGACGCCGCATTCTCAAAGCTCGCCGCGTCGCCGTCATGTCGAGCTGACAGCTCCCGACCTCGGCCACTCCCAAGTCGCGCCACTCCGAAGTAGCGCAAGCCCCAAGCAGCTCAGGTTTCGGCCCTGGTCGCCAACCTGAGCTTGCACCGCGTCACCAGTGACGCGACCACAATGCAGAGCCTGCGGCAGCCAACCCGAATCAATTCAGATCAGGAAAGCCGAGTTCCCGGGTGATGCCGTTGAGGACATCAGTGACGCTGGCCGTACTGGAACGACGCGGAATGTCTTGCACCGCCTGAGCGACTTCATCAGGCGTGAGTCCCATGATCGTCACCGCCGATTCGGCAGTTTCGAGAACCACCACCTTCTCGCCGGGATCCACCCAGGCCAGGACGCCATCGATCATCACCCGATCACCATCAGGCAGTTCGTCGAATTTGACCCGACCGGGTTGGCTGAAGATCGAGATGGACTCGCCCTGCCGGGCGTAGACCGCTTGGCGGAGTTCTCGTTCACCAATCAGAGTTGCTCGAAGATCCAACTCGGCTGACGTGTCGAGCGGTGAGTCGATGGCTTCTTCCGCAACGTGAAAACCTTCGGAGTCTGCGGGAGCCGCACTCAACACACCGGCCTGAGTCATCGCGTGCTGAGCCGACAGCGCCCCGAGTTCGGGAACGACCAGCGGGCGCCCGAAAGCGCCCACGGCCAAGGATGCACCGAAGGCCACGACAACACCCAGCGCCAGACCAACCAGAAGGCGGCCGGCAAAAAGCGGACGATGGTCGAGGGCGCCGGCGATGAAACCTGCTGGCGGATCGATCGTCGGAAGATTGCCGAGGACAGCAGCGATCTCGGCTTCCCAGGGCTCTTCCGGCACCATGCTCTGGTCGGAGAATTGTGCGCTCATGTCGTGAGGGCCTCCTTCAGCCGACCTCGGCCCCGATGAATACGACTCCGGACCGTCCCGATCGGGATTCCGAGGTGTCCAGCGATCTCCTCATAGGAGTATCCGAGCACGTCTTTGAGAACCACGGGCGCACGGAACTCGGGCGGGAGGTCGAGCAAAAGACGTTGCAGGTGATCTGGAAGATCTCGCTGCGCGATTTCACTCTCGATGCCGGGCGACCCGGGGATCACGCGGTCGGGTTCGTCGGGCAACGCTTGGGTTGGTCGCCGCTTCTGCTTTCGCACGCGGTCGAGGAACGCATTCGTGGTGATTCTGCTCAGCCAACCTTCGAGGTTGCCCGGTTGGTAGGTGGCCAAGCCTCTGCGTACTCGCAAAAGAACCTCTTGGACCAGGTCTTGGGCGTCCTGATGATTTCCCGCCAGCCGATAGGCCAGGCTGTACAGGAAACGCCCATGGGTGTGAGCCACCTCTTCCCAAGTCGGGACTGAGGTCGGATCAGACAGTGGGCGCTTGAGGTCAACCAAGTCGAACACACATCCGATCAAGGCTCACAACGGCCTCATCGGATGATGAGTTCCCGCTCAGGTCGAAGAATCTTCGTCCGAGTCTGGGTCGCCTTTCATGCCATCGTCGAGGCCCGTTTTGAATTCTCGTTGGGCTCGACCGATGTTCCGAGCAAGTTGCGGCAGTTTGGCGCCGCCGAACAAGACAAGGAGAATCACGAGGATGATGAGGAGTTCTTGCGGCTTCAGTCCTGCCATCGTGAAAGGTTAGCTGATCACGCATGAAAGCGACGTCGCCCAAAGTTCTTCGCGATCAACGCTTCGATGCAGGCCGACTGACCAGACCGAACGCGTCGGATCAGGCGGTTTCGTTGACCGCGACGGCAACGGCTTGACGCTCGAGCGCACGCTGTCGACGGATTCGCCGACGCTCTCGTTCGCTCATGCCTCCCCAGATCCCGAACTTCTCCCCGTTGGCGAGAGCGAACTCGAGACAGTCTTCCCGCACCACGCAACCGCGGCAGACTTCCTTTGCCTCGCGAGTTGACGCTCCCCTCTCGGGAAAGAAGAGGTCGGGATCGACCCCGAGACAGTTCGACATGTCCTGCCACGAGGTGTCGAGCATGATGTGTTTTCGCCCAATACGCATGGGGTGACTCCTCCGCCACTCGAGTTCGGTGCCGCACACCGGAACCGAACCGAATTGATTGACGACCGACGATCGCAATCGTGAGCGTGCTGTTCGAGTGTTCAATAGTTGGACCAGCGTGGAATCTCCATCGGATTGCCACGCTGTAATTACAACAGTGTGATAATGCCCGTTTTCCGATGGTTTTACAAGGGGAAGGGCCGCATTCTTCCCGCAATTGGGGTCAACGCTCGACGCGTCGATGCCCTCGCACCCAGGCGGCGAGCGCCCCCAGCGCGTTGATCAGGATCGTTCGGCCAGGTCAGAGCACCGAGACAGCGCTTGGTTTTGATGGCGACCCGCCGAGCGATCCTCAGCGCCCCTTCAGAAGTTTTCGCTTGTGTTCCATGAAGTCGACGAGCACGTAGTCGCCGAGATTCTCCGGCGTGGTGAAGAAGGCCCGACCCCGGTTGAGTTCGGTGAGCCGTTCGATGAAATGACGCAGCCCGGCGTCGGGCTCGAGCATGAAGGTGTTGATGGTGATTCCTGCTCGCGTGCAGCGCATCGCTTCGGCCATTGTCTGGTCGACGGTTTCACGTGTCGGCGGATAGCTGAAGAAGGGGGAACCGTCGTCGAGCAGATGAGCCGTCGGTTCGCCGTCGGTGATCATGATGATCTGCTTCGTGCCGCTCTCTCGGGCCAGCATTCGCTGAGCCAACTGGAACGCGTGCTGCATGTTGGTGCCGTAGACATAGTCCCAGCTGACTTCGGGAAGGTCAGCGGGTTTCAGTTCTCGAGCCAATTCGTTGAAGCCGACGATTCCCAGATAGTCGCCCGGGAACTGGGTGCTGATGAGCGAATAGAGCGCCATCGCAACCTTCTTGGCCGGCAAGAAGTTGTCGCGCATGGGCATCGACAGAGAGAGGTCGAGTAGCAGAACCGTGCTCGACCGCACCTGCTTCTCGGTGCGCTCGATCTCGAAGTCTTCCGGCGTGAGCTGCACCGGCGTTCCGCCGCCGCTGCGCTGGATCGCGTTGCGAACGGTTCGCTCGATGTGAAGATTGAACGGATCACCGAACTCGTACGGCTTGGTGTCGTAGTTGCGTTCATGCCCGACGCCCGATTGCTGCATCTCGTGCCGGCCGAGCTTGTCCTGGGCCAATCGCTTGAAGAGATCACCGAGTGCCTGCTGACCCAGGCGCCGGAGCCCCCGCGGTGTGAGTTCCAGGCGGCCTTCTTTGCTGTGCACCATGCCGGACTCTTCCAGCATCTTCGCCAGCTCGCTGACCCGCTCCATGCTGCGCGCCGTGTCCTGTCCGAGCAGCTGTTCCACCCGCGCCATGTCGACCTCGGCCAACGCCTGGGGCGGAGCACCCGACTTCAAGAACTGCTCCAGCTGATCGAGCTGGCCCAACTCCTGCAGCATCTGGGATGCGTCGGCCATACCCAGCGGATCGAATCCTTCGAAGTCGTAGCTCTGCTGCCAACCCGCACCCGGGAACATCTGCTGCAGGTTCTGACTGAGCCGACTCATCTCGAAGTTGAGGTCCATGTCTTCCATGAGACTGTTCGAGAGGTCCATGAGCTGCTGGCGTTGCTCGGGCGTCATCGAATTCATGAGGGCTTGCATTGCCGCCATCTGCTGAGCCATTTGTTCGAGCAACTCATCCAGGTTCTGCGGGTTGCCCGGAAAGAAGTCGCCGTAGTCCTCCATGAACCGCTCGAAGTCGGGCTCCTCACCCTGCGCCCGCTGCTCGATCATCCGATTGAGCTCGGCCATCATGTCTTTCATGCGTTGCATGTCTTCGGGCGACATGTTCTGCATCGCTTCGGCCATCTGACCGAACTGCTGGTTGACGAGTTCTTGGCGGAGCTTCTCCACGAGTTCGTCGAACGCCTGCTGCGCTTCGCTTGATTCGAAGTCGTAGTTCTGGAGAGCGCGAACCTTCCCGGCCAGATCATCGGGAAGCATCCCGAGTTCCATCTGTTTCGACGCCGTCGTTTCCTTCGCCAGCTCGGCCGACCGCTGAGCTTCGGCCGATGCCGAAGGATCACCGAGCTGCATCTCGGCCAACGACTCGCGGTCGCTCAGGCCCTGCCGTTCGGTGTCGACGACATCGTTCAAGGCGTCGTTGATCTCGTCGTAGACACCGCCGAGATCGTGGTTTTCCAAACGCTCGGCCCGCTCCTTTCGGAGCTTCTCGAGGATCTCACGAAGCCCTTGGATGTGCTCGCCGTTTCGGTCGTCGAAGCCGTCTTGCATCAGCCGACGAAGGGCCGCATTCGGATCGCCGTGGTAGAGCAGATCATCGGTGAGTTGGCTCATCACGTCGAACGCGTCGAGATCGAAACCCTTCTGCGTGCCGTCCCAGCGCGAGTACCGAAATCTCGATCCGACCATCTCGGAACACTAGTGCGCCGACCCATGCTCCCTCCTATCGTGCCTTCGTGACCGAGATCTCTGTGGTGCTCGTTGATTGGGCGGGGACCCTGACCGTGCCCATGAGTGAGATGGTGCAGCTCGCGGTCAACCACCTCCAGTTCACCGACGAACAACTCGGCCTGGCCTTCGCCGGGTTGACCGACTACTTGATCGGCAGCGATTCGATCGTGCACCGGGCCGAACGGGGCGAGATCCCCGACAGCGAGATGTTGGCCTGGCTCGAGGAACAAGCCCCGGGATCGAGTCGGTTGTTCAACCCCGACGAACCCTCCATCATCAACGCCCCCGACCGTCCGGAAATGATCGAACTGCTGTGGTGGCTGCAGGACTTCGATGTCACCGTGATGCTCGCAACGAACAACTTCGTCTCCTCCCAGGAGATGCTCGCTTCCCGCTATCTCGACCCCGGTTTGGTCCACGCAGTAATCAACTCGGCGTTGGTGGGAGCCCGGAAGCCCGAGCCCGAGTTCTGGCAGATCGTGCTCGACGCAACGATGGCCTCACCATCGGAGATCGTCTTACTCGACGACAACGCCGGCAACCTCGCAGCGGCCGCCGCACTGGGCATGCACACCATCCTCGTTGGCGACGACGCCCTTCCGGCGATCGACGAGTTGAAGGCGATACTCGGAGCGTGAGCGACACCCAGGACTTTCTCATCGGGGGTGTACTCACGGCGTCGGAGATGGAGGGCGTCGCCGACGCAGCCGAATGGCGGCGATGGATCGAGAAGGAACGTGCCCCCGACTCGGCCGACGGCTCCGGTTTCCGAATCAGTTGGCGGGAGGATCTCCAACAGCTCGCCGAACTCGGCGTCACCGAATTGATGGTCACGCTCGAGTGGGCCCGGATCTGGCCCCACCGGAACGAAGCCGATCACGCCGACCAGCAAGAGGTCGAGTTCCGCCGCGACCTGCTCACCGAAATCAACGAACTCGGGATCACACCGTGGGCCTGCCTGGTCGATGGCACCCTTCCCGGCTGGTTCGCCGAAGACGAGGGTGGCTTCAGCGACGACCACGCTCGCAATCTGATCTGGCCTCGGCACGTGGATCGAGTCGGTGAAACGTTCGGCGACCTCGTTGGCGGGTGGGTGCCTCAACGCGAACCCATCCAGTGGGCGATGTGGTCAAACCTCCTGGGGGTGACTCCGCCCGGGAAGCAACGTCGGCGTGATGCTCTGCAAGTCGTGAAGAGCTCGCTCGAAGCCGAGCTTCACGCCTGGCGGCTCCTCCGGGGGGATCAGCCGGTGGCAACCTTCCAGACGGCCCGCACGATTCATTCCGAGGTCGACAACGTGAAGGCGGCACCCCATGGGCGCTGGCTCGACGAGACGTTCAACGAACTCTGGCTGCGATCACTTTCCGATGGTGCCGCTCGGGATGCATTCGACCGAGTGATCGTGCAGCTCCGACCAGCCATCTGCGTCGACGAGGAAGGCGATTGGTCACCACATGCCGTCGACCATGTCGTCGAAACCGAACTCGAAGCATTCAACCGCGTACTCGAATCGGCGGGCGACCGGGCCGTCTTGGCCGCTGGCGATCTGGCTGGCCTGCCCGTCGACGGCGACGCACGATCGCATCATCTCCGTTCACTTCTCGAGGGTGTGCAAGCGATGGGCGCCCACGGCTGGTGGCAAGCTTCGCCGATCGATGGCTGGCATTGGCTGGGCGGGTTCGAGGAGAAGCCCGGCCTCATCGACCGGGCCCGCTCAGAGCGCGAGAGCGCCGAAGTGCTACGAGAAAACTCTCAGCTCCGACCGCGGTAGCTCGCTCGGGTTCCCACCGAATCCTTGTTGAGCCGCTTCGACAAATGCAGTCCCTCCAGAATCAGCTCGACCGCCGACGCCTGGGACCCGGCCGATTGGTTGTCGCCACAGAGCGCGGCCACTGGCCCGGCCAACGACGGGACCCGGCGGAGCAACTCGGTGTAGTCGCTGATCGGCACATCGTCGCCCGCGCTGGCGACGATCTCGCCATCGAACTCATCGACCACCTGACGAACACCTTCTCCGGCAACCCGATTCTTGTAGACGGCGAGGATCGCGCTTCGCAGGAGGTGGTCGATCACTTCGCCGTCCCGGCCTTCGTCGAGTGACTCGATCTCGATCTTTCCGGCGGTAGAGGCAATCAGGGCATCGAGGTCGCAGACCCGAGGCACGATCTCGTCCTCACCGAGGGCGAGAGAGCGTCGGACCGCAGCCGCAGCCAGCGTCTCCAGGTTGGAGACCGTGAGCCGCACCGACACACCTGACCGTTGATTGATGTGTGAGCTACCTCGGGCCAGGTGGGTGAAGGTTGCGATGAGTTCCTCCATGAAATCGGGAATGTGCACGGGGAGGTCTGGTGGGATGGACGCTTCTTGCCGGGCGATCTCGATCTCGGTTTCGATCTCGAGCGGATAGTGCGTCCGTATCTGTGCGCCGAACCGATCCTTGAGCGGAGTGATCATCCGACCGCGATTGGTGTAGTCCTCGGGGTTGGCCGACGCGACCAGGAGCACATCGAGCGGCAGGCGCACCTTGTAGCCACGAATCTGAACGTCACGCTCCTCGAGCACGTTCAGCAGGCCGACCTGGATCCGCTCCGCGAGATCGGGCAACTCGTTGATGGCGAAAACACCGCGGTTGGTGCGGGGCACGAGCCCGTAGTGGAGGGTGAGTTCGTCGGAGAGGTAGCGACCTTCGGCAACTTTGATGGGGTCGACTTCGCCGATGAGGTCGGCGATCGAGGTGTCGGGAGTTGCGAGTTTCTCGCCGAATCGTTCGTCGCGGTGAACCCATGCAACGTGGGTTTCGTCGCCGTTCTCGGCGACCAACTCGCGTCCGTAGCGGGAAATGGGGTTGTAGGGGTCATCGTTGATCTCGGATCCGAAGACGATGGGCATCCATTCGTCGAGCAACGACGTGAGGGATCTGATGATTCGAGTCTTGGCCTGGCCTCGCTCACCGAGGAGCACCATGTCGTGTCCGGCGAGTACCGCGTGCTCGAGCTGCGGCAGGACGGTGTTCTCGTACCCCAACACGCCAGGAAACATGGGCTGACCGGCACGGATGCGAGCGATGGCGTTCTCTCGGATCTCGGACTTGATCGGGCGAGACACCCAGCCGGATGCCCGCAGGCCCCCGATCGTGGCGGCACGGCTCGTTGAATCGACTGCGGCTTCGGTCACCGGAGCGACCCTAGCCGCGGAGCGGGGCACGATTCCTACCGGGCCGGGCACTCCGCCCGGTGAGCCCTGGTCGGCTGTGGGGCGAGCCGCACCCGTCCAGCAAGTGCGGCGTACGGGTCCTCGCAAGTCGCACTGGTCCAGCAAGTAAGGTCGGACGAGTGCAACGACGAGGCGGACGGACCGCCGTGGATCTCAGTGGCCTCTGGCGAGCTGCGCCCTTGACGCGTCAGCTTCATCGCACTGGTGCCGATCCCGACCTCGACGACGCGAACTGGGCAACCGTGGAAGTGCCCGGCCACTGGGGTCAGCATCCCGAGTTGGATGCCGCCGACGGGCCGGTCCTCTACCGACGATCATTCGAGGCGCCCGACCGACAGGAAGCGGAGCGTTCCTGGCTCGTGTTCGACGGGATCATGGCCCAATCCGATGTTTGGCTCGACGGCCATTACGTCGGCGACACCGCGGGCTATTTCGTTCCTCATCGATTCGATGTCTCGTCGATGCTCGAGCCGGGCTCGGAGCACTTGCTCGCCATCGAAGTGTCGTGTCCCACGTCGAGCCATGAACGACGGAAACAGTCGCTCACCGGATCGCTGCAGAGTGGGCCGCTCGCTCCCCCCGGTTCGCCGGGAGGGATCTGGCGACCCGCAAGCATCGAGACAACCGGAGCCGTGGCGATACGGCACAGCCGGCTTCTCTGCCTGTCGGCGTCGGCCGAGAGGGCCGATCTCGGACTTCGCCTCGTGCTCGATGCCAAGGAGGCATGTGAGGTTCGGATCGACACCGGCGTCACTGGTCCCGACGGCGTCGCGGCGGCAGGCGGCACCGAAACACAAATGCTGGCAAGTGGCGAAAACCGAATCGAATGGCAGGTACCGGTCGACCTCCCGTCGCTGTGGTGGCCGCACGCTCTCGGCGAGCAGCCCCTCTATGAGGTGTCCGTTTCGGTCCGAGATTCCGACGGCGTCGTGACCGATCGGCGAGCATGGCGAACCGGCCTTCGCTCGGTCGACTCGTCGAGCATGAATTGGTCGGTCAATGGTGAACGCCTCTTCGTCAAGGGCATCAGCGTCGGCCCGCAGGGACGATTTCTGGGCACGGCATCCACGGATTCCTTGGTGCGAGATCTCCAGTCAGCCCATGACGCCGGGCTCGATCTCGTGCGAATGCATGGCCACATCAGCCGTGTCGAGGTCTACGACGAGGCCGACCGACTCGGCCTGCTGGTTTGGCAGGATCTGCCCATCGTGGGTGGCTATGCGATGTCGGCCCGCAAGATGGCCCGCACCATTGCGCGGGAAGGGGTGGATCTTCTCGGACATCACCCTTCCATCGCTGTTTGGTGCGCCCACGACGAACCGAATGGAACCCCGCTCCCCGAACCCAGTCGGCACGATGAGCCGCTGCAGTCCGTCGGAAGGCAACTCGGACGGCATCTCATGCCGAGTTGGAACCGCAGCGTTCTCGACCCGGCCATTCGGAGGGAACTACGAAGCAACGACCCCACGCGTCCCGTCGTGCAGCGCTCCGGGAGCCTCCCGTTCTTCGGCGAACAGAGCAGCTCAGATCCCCACCTCTGGCTCGGATGGCACACCGGCCAGCATCATGACTTGGCCGACGTGATCAAGACTTGGCCCCGCCTGGGTTCATTCCTCGGAGGATTCGGTTCGCAGTCGGTCGCCATTCGAGACTGGGACGAGCACGAACCTTCCTGGCCGACGGCCGAAGTCGGCTCCTTCGAGCGTTATCTCCATCGTCAGGCCTACGCCGATGGCGAGTCATGGGCAGCGGCCACGCAGGCCTACCAAGCCGATCTGGTTCGATCACAGATCGACACCATGCGACGACTCAAGTACCGACCGGCCGGTGGCTTCTGTCTCGTGTCACTCTTCGACGCCGAACCGTCGGGCGGGTTCGGAATTCTCGACCACGACCGCCAGCCGAAGCCCGCATTTGCGGCGCTGGTCGATGCCTGCCGCCCCGTTGTCGTCATCGCCGACAAGCCGCCGACGATCACGACGCCGGGCGAACACATCACCATGCAGGTCCACGCCGTCAGCGATCTCAGACACCGTTTGGAGAACGTGACGGCGACGGCGCGGGCCTCGTGCGGAGACTGGGTCCACGAACAACGTTGGAGCGGCGACCTGCCAGCAGACTCGTGCGAATTCATCGGCACGCTCGAGTTCGACCTTCCGACCCACACTGGCCTGCTCGTGGTCGATGTCGAACTCGACGCCGGCACGCAGGTGGTCACAAATCGATTCCAGACCGTCGTGATACCACCAGTGGAGGCAAGCTCTGGCGCCTGAAACCGCAGGCAAAGTTGGCCCCACACATTTCCACGCGGCTAGCGTGAACACGCTTTTGCACCATCGAATCGCGCCAAGTCAGCGCGAATACGTACGTTCTCCATTTGCAACCCATCGACCAATGAGGTTCCCGGTGGCCACACCGACCATCCCCCGAAACTCGGCCAGCCCGACACCACGCTCCAAGAACAAGGATGCCCCGTTCCCGCTGAACCTCTACCAAACGGCCGTCGGCAAGAAGTGGGTGATGGCCGTGACCGGCATCATGTTGCTCGGCTTCGTGCTCGCTCACATGGTAGGAAACCTCAAACTCTATCTCGGCCTCGTCGAACACGAGGGGCAGATGGTGCAGGACATCGACGTGTACGGCGAGTACCTGCGCGACATGCTCACCCCGATCTTCCCTCGCGGCTACGCCCTCTGGCTTCTGCGTTTCGGCCTCATCGGCGCCTTCGGTCTCCACATCCACAGCGCCTACTCACTCACCGTGCTCAACAAGAAGAGCAACGTTCGGTACGAGAACAAGCCCGACTGGCTCGCCTCGAACTTCGCCAGCCGAACCATGCGGGTGAGCGGCGTGATCGTGCTGGCCTACCTGATTTTCCACCTGGCCGATCTCACCTGGGGAATCCTGCCTTGGTACGAATGGGAGCGAGGCGAGGTCTACAACAACCTCACGTCCAGCCTCAGCAATCCGCTCGTCGCACTGTTCTACATCATCGCCAACACGCTGCTGGCGCTGCACATCTATCACGGGGCGTGGTCGATGTTCCAGAGCCTCGGTATCAACAACCCCCGTTACAACGAGGCACGGCGCTACTTCGCAGCGGGCTTCGCACTCGTGATCTTCGTCGGCAATGTCAGTTTCCCCATCGCCATTCTGGCCGACTGGGTCTGAGGAGAATCAAACGATGACAACCAGTTCTGCTCTCAACGGCAAGATCCCCGAAGGCCCGCTGGCCGAAAAATGGGACAACCACAAATTCGCGTCGAAGTTGGTCAACCCCGCCAACAAACGGAAGTTCAAGATTCTCGTCGTTGGCACCGGCCTGGCCGGAGCATCGGCGTCGGCAACGCTGGCCGAACTCGGCTACGAGGTCGAGGCCTTCACGTTCCACGACTCACCCCGTCGGGCCCACTCGATTGCGGCCCAGGGGGGCATCAACGCATCGAAGAACTACCGGAACGATGGCGACAGCACCTACCGACTGTTCTACGACACCATCAAGGGCGGCGACTACCGGGGTCGTGAGGGCAACACCTACCGACTGGCCCAGGTCTCCACCGACATCATCGACCAGATGACGGCCCAGGGCGTTCCTTTCGCCCGGGAGTACGGCGGCCTGCTGGCCAACCGTTCCTTCGGTGGCGCCCAGGTGAGCCGCACCTTCTATGCCCGAGGCCAAACCGGTCAGCAGCTGTTGCTCGGCGCCTACCAGCAGATGATGAGCCAGGTCGACGCAGGCAAGGTCAAGCTCCACACTCGGATGGAGATGCTCGACGTCGTGAAGAAGGACGGGGAAGCGGTCGGGATCGTTTGCCGCAACCTGGTCACCGGCGAAGTCACCAGCCATTCGGGCCACGCCGTGGTGCTTGCCACCGGTGGTTACAGCAACGTCTTCTATCTGAGCACCAACGCCATGGCGTGCAACGTCACCGCCGCTTGGCGGGCTCATCGCAAGGGAGCGTTCTTCGCCAACCCTTGCTACACGCAGATCCACCCCACCTGTATCCCGGCTTCCGATGAGTTCCAGTCGAAGCTCACGCTCATGTCGGAATCGCTTCGCAACGACGGTCGGATCTGGGTCCCCCGCAGCCCCGACGAAAGCCGACCGGTTGCACAAATCCCCGAGGCCGATCGCTACTACTACCTCGAAGAGAAGTACCCGTCCTTCGGCAACCTCGTGCCTCGAGATGTGGCCAGCCGCAATGCCAAAACGGTCGTCGACCAAGGTTTGGGGGTTGGCCCCCTCAAGAACGGTGTCTATCTCGACTTCGCCGAGTCCATCAGACGAGATGGACGGGATGCGGTCGAAGCTCGCTACAGCAACCTCTTCGAGATGTACGAGCGGATCACGGGCGAAGATCCCTACACCGTGCCGATGCGTATCTACCCCGCCGTCCATTACACGATGGGTGGGTTGTGGGTCGACTACAACCTCGAAACCACGGTGCCCGGGCTCTATGCCTGCGGCGAGGCGAACTTCTCCGACCACGGCGCCAACCGGCTCGGTGCTTCCGCGCTGATGCAGGGCTTGGCCGACGGTTACTTCGTTCTGCCCTACACCATCGGTGACGGCTTGGCCCCCAAACTCGGAACCACACCGGTCAGCACTGATGACCCGGTGTTCCTCGAGGCCGAGAAAGCGGTGCGAGACCGAGTGGCGCGCTTCATGGCCATCGGCGGCACCAAGTCGCCTGAGTACTTCCATCGAGAGCTCGGCAAGTTGGTCTGGAACTACATCGGTATGGAGCGAGACCAGAACGGCCTCGAGAAGGCCATCGTGGAGATACGGGCACTCAAGGACGATTTCTGGAAAGACCTTCGAGTTCTCGGAAACACCGACACGATCAACAGTTCCCTCGAGAAGGCAGGCCGAGTTGCCGACTTCTTCGAACTCGCCGAGCTGATGGCACGCGACGCCCTCGACCGCAGCGAGAGCTGCGGGGGTCATTTCCGGGCCGAATCTCAGACCGACGAAGGTGAAGCCCTTCGTGACGACGAGCATTTCCAGAACGTTTCGGCCTGGGCTTGGAACGATGACGACACACCACAGACCAAACACGTCGAAGACCTGATCTTCGAAACGGTCACCCCGACACAGCGCTCCTACAAGTAGTCCGACCACGAGAGAGATTGATCAACGTGAGCAAACCCCTCGACCTCACCCTCCAGGTCTGGCGCCAAGACGGCCCCGACGCACCGGGCTCGTTCGAAACCCATCAAGTCACCGGCATTCCCGACGACGCCTCCTTTCTCGAGATGCTCGACATCTTGAACGAGAGCCTGATCGAGGAAAACCGAGTTCCCATCGAGTTCCCCCACGATTGTCGAGAAGGCATCTGCGGTAGCTGCGGCGTGATGATCAACGGACGAGCCCATGGCCAGGAGCGGGGCACCGCCGTGTGCCAGCTGCACATGCGCAAGTTCAACACCGGCGACACGATCGTCGTCGAGCCGTGGCGGGCCACCGCTTTCCCGGTGCTGCGAGACCTCGTCGTCAACCGATCGGCTCTCGACGAGATCATCACGGCCGGCGGATACATCTCGGCTCCCACCGGAACCGCAGCTGATGCCAACGACACGTTGATCCCCAAAGAGGTGTCCGAGTCGGCGATGGACGCAGCCGCCTGTATCGGGTGCGGTGCTTGCGTGGCTGCCTGCCCGAACTCCGCGGCCCAACTCTTCACAGCGGCCAAACTGTGGCATCTCAACTCCCTCCCCCAAGGTCAGCCCGAACGGTTCCGGCGCACCGAGGCGATGGTCGAGACCATGGAGCAATACTTCGGGAGTTGCACCAACCACGGCGAGTGCTCAGAAGCCTGCCCCAAAGAGATCAGCCTCGACTTCATCGCCTACATGAACCGAGACTTCGTGAAGTCGAAGATCTACAACCGCAGGCTCGCCTCTCAGCGCTGATTCAGAACAACGCTGATTCAGAACCGCTGATCCAGGGCAGCGCTGATCCAGGACGGCACGGGAACCACGAGCCACCAGAAATCGTTTGGAGCGTCATGAATTCCTCGTCCGCAACACCACTCGACCAGCTCTCAGCCGATCAACTGCAAGCCGAGTTGGTTGCCCTCGACGAAGCCCACCGGATACTGGACGGCAACGACTTCGTGGGCCGCCATGCGCTGAGCGTTCGACTCGACGCCGTTCGATCTGCCGTCAAAGAACGACACGCTCTCGCCCTCGACGCAGCAAAGGCGGCCTGGGCCGACCGAGCCGGCCACAAGGGAACACATGCAGAGGATCCCGAAACCGCTCAGGCTGTGGCGCGAAGTGCCATGCCGGGCGAGGGTGGATCCGGCGGTTGAGCAGCGGATCGGCGCTCGTTCACACCAGACGGAGACGTAGACTCCGCCGGTGATTCAGGCTGCAGTCAGACAATACGCCCGCGGATTCCTCATGGGAATGGCCGACATCGTCCCCGGTGTCTCGGGCGGAACCGTCGCTCTCGTCCTCGGTATCTATCGATCGCTGATCGAGAACATCCGGGGCGGAGCCAACGCCATGAAGCTCGTCCTCACCGGCGATGTTTCGGGTGGAATCGCCGCGTTCAAGGCCATCGACTGGTGGTTCATCGTGCCGCTTCTCGGCGGTATCGCCACGGCTTTTCTCCTGCTCCGTCACACCATGGAGACATTGCTGCTGGAACGAGCCGAAGGGGTGGCCGCCGTCTTCACCGGTCTGGTCTTGGCCAGCAGCGTGCTCGTGTGGCGAGCGCTCACGAAGGACGCCACTCGGATCGGCGTGCTGGTGGTGGTGACCCTTCTCGCCTTCTGGCTCCTCGGCTATCAGAGCGGCTCGGTTCGTAACCCATCGTTGATCGTGTTCTTCCTCACCGGTGCCATTGCCATCTGCGCCATGATCCTTCCCGGCATCAGCGGATCGTTCATCATGCTGATGTTGGGTATGTACGCCGCAGTGCTCGGTGGCGAAATCCTCGAACTGGGGGTGTTCGCACTGGGCGCAGTGATCGGTCTCGCGCTTTTCTCTTCGATCCTCGCCTGGCTGCTCGCGCAGTACGACCAAACCGTCATGGCGGTGTTGCTCGGGTTGATGGTCGGATCGATCCGGGTGCTCTGGCCCTGGCCGAACGGCGTCGGCATCATTTCCGATGAAGCTGATGCCGTGATCACGGGCACCGAGCTGGGTTGGCCCGGCATCGGAGCCTTCGTCGGCGGTGTTGCCCTCGCCGCGGTGGCCGCCGCAGTCACCCTCGTCATCGTCCGATTCGCCGAGGCCGACGCAGACGAGCAAGAAGAGGCCGAATCAACCAGAGTCTGACTCGGCGTCGAGCCGAGCCAACACATCCTTGGACCGCTCCAACGGCACGCCGATGTGATGCCCCCAGAACCCGCGAGGGGCGACCAGTTCGTCGATGAGATATTCGAGCTGTACGTCGAACGAGCGACGCAAGCTTCGAGTTGCGGCTCGGGCCTGCGCGTACGGGTAAAGATCGAACCCGTGATCGACCAGGCCGTCGTAGAGGGCTCGGAAGAGATCCACCGCCTCGTTGTCGCCGCCACCGGCGTCGATGCGTTGCCTGTACTCCGACAGATCGACGCCATCAGT
>JBBKXQ010000201.1:0-12792 GCA_037969565.1 Acidimicrobiales bacterium
AACACCGAGATGAGTGTTGAGTTGATCAATCCGATCGCGATGGATGAGGGTTTGCGGTTTGCTATTCGTGAGGGTGGTCGCACCGTTGGTGCGGGCCGAGTCACCAAGATCGTCAAGTAAGGGATTCCTTCATGGCAACCAAGCAAAAGATCCGCAGCCGGCTCAAGGCCTACGATCACGAGGTGATCGACCAATCGACGAAGAAGATCGTCGAAACCGTCGCCCGCACCAATGCCGTGTTCCGAGGGCCCATCCCGCTGCCCACCGAAATGCATCGGTTCTGCGTGATCCGCGGACCCCACAAGGACAAGGACAGCCGCGAACACTTCGAGATGCGGGTGCACAAGCGCCTCATCGACATCATGGACCCCAACCCGAAGACGGTGGATTCCCTCCAACGTCTCGAGCTGCCGGCCGGAGTCGATATCGAGATCAAGATCCAGCAGGTCTGATTCCACCCCTTTGGTTGTGGATTCGCCAGTATTTGCACAAGACCCAGGCCGATGGCCTGGGTCTTGTTGCGTCCCGGCGTTGCCGCTGCCTCGTGGGTTTCTCAGAACTTCCACAGAACGGATCCGTACTGTGATGACCACAAGCTCTGATGGTTATTGGGATGGCTCCAGAGCTCGCGGCCAGATTGCGATCTGGTCGTGTAAAGAGTTCAGGGCGACCGCGGCGGTTCTCCCTGGACGAATCCGGCTCGCTCCCTCATGAGCCGGAAGTTTCCTGACCCGGGTTCGCCCGGGTCAGGAAACGTTTTGGGCACGAGTGGAAGACCGGTCGGGGCGGGTTACTATCTCTTGGTCCGGCGCTGCGGCCTCCGCCCAGTCCGGCCAACTGAAGTCTGGAAAGGTCGAGCCATCCGCTCGAAACCACTCAGCACAACCGATTCTGCTCCGCTCTCCAACGCTGAAGTTTCGCTCTCTCCGGGTGGGAACTCAGTCCGTGAGTCGGAGCTTTTACGTGAACGGCCTCCTGACGGTGGCCCGCTGACGGAAGTAGAAAGCATGACTCACAGTTCCGCTGTGCACAAAGCGATAGTCGGCGAGAAGGTCGGCATGACACAGGTGTGGGACGAAGACAAGATCGTCCCCGTCACCGTCGTCAAGATTGCCCCCTGCCGCGTTGTCCAAATCAAGAGCCCCGCCATCGACGGCTATTCGGCCATCCAGATCGCCGTCGGCGAAAAGGATGCGAGCAAGCTGAACTCGCCCGAGGCCGGCCACTACGCCAAGCACGGTGTGACGCCCGGAAAGCAGCTCATCGAGCTCCGACTCTCCGACGTGTCGGGATACACGGTCGGCCAAGAGATCACCGCCGAGCTCTTCGCCGCCGGTGATGTGGTCGACGCCATCGGCACGAGCAAGGGCAAAGGCTTCGCTGGCGTCATGAAGCGTCACAACTTCAAAGGCCAGCGAGCAACCCACGGCGCCCACCTCGTCCATCGCATGCCCGGCTCCATCGGCCAGTGCGCCACACCGTCTCGCGTGTTCAAGGGCATCAAGATGGCCGGCCACATGGGTAACGATCGGGTCACCACCCAAAACCTCAAGATCGTCCAATCCGACGCTGAGCAGAACTTCGTGCTGATCAAGGGAGCCGTTCCCGGCCCCAAGGGCGGCACGGTCATCATTCGCAACGCCGTCAAGTCCTCGCAGAAGGTGAGCTCGTAATGGCCGTCGAACGCGTCATCGTCGAACTCGACGAAGCAATCTTCGGCATCGAGCCGAACGGACCGGTCATGCACCAGGTCGTCAACGCACAGTTGGCAGCAAAGCGGGCCGGTACCCACAGCACCAAGACCCGGGCCGAGGTCCGTGGTGGTGGAGCCAAGCCGTGGGCACAGAAGGGCACCGGTCGTGCCCGTCAGGGATCCACCCGTGCTCCGCACTGGATCGGTGGCGGCGTGGCCCATGGGCCGAAGCCTCGTGACTACTCCGAGCGCACCAACAAGAAAATGAAGGTGCTCGCGCTCCGATCGGCACTCTCCGACCGGGCCTCCGAGGGCAAAGTTGTCGTCGTGAAGAGCTGGGGCTTCGAAACCCCGAGCACCAAGGCGGCAATTGCTGCGCTCAAGGATCTCGACGTGGCCGGCAAGGTCCTCGTGGTCACGGGCCGCAACGAAGATCTCGTCTGGAAGAGCATGCGGAACCTGAAGTCGGTTCACCTGCTCATGGCCGATCAGCTCAACACCTACGACGTTCTGGTCAACGACTACGTCGTGTTCACCGAAGCAGCCGTGCCAACCACGGCGACCACCGCTGGGAGCGAATCGTGAAAGATCCGCACGACGTCATCATCAAGCCGATCATCTCCGAGAAGAGTTACTTGGCGGTCGAGAAGAGCAACACCTACACGTTCGTGGTGTCGTCCAACTCCTCCAAGCCCGAGATCAAGGACGCCATCGAGTTCATCTTCGACGGCGTGAAGGTCTCGAACGTCAACACCCTCAACCGCAAGGGCAAGCGAGTCCGCAATCGCCGTAACAACACGTGGACCCAGCGCTCCGACCACAAACGAGCCATCGTCACCCTCTCCGAGGGTTCGATCGACTTGTACACGAACTGAGGTCCTGATGGCTATTCGCAAACGCAAGCCCACCAGTCCCGGACGTCGTTTCCAGACCTCCTCGGACTTCGCAGAACTCACCACGACGACCCCGGAGAAGTCCCTCCTCGCCAAGCAGGGCAGCACCGGTGGTCGCAACAACTACGGACGCAAAACCGCCCGTCACCGCGGTGGTGGCCACAAGCAGCGGTATCGCATCGTCGACTTCCGTCGCAACAAGCCGGGGATTCCCGCAACGGTTGCTTCGATCGAATACGACCCGAACCGCAACTGCCGCATCGCACTCCTCCACTACCACGACGGAGAGAAGCGCTACATCCTCGCTCCGAAGGGCGTTTCGGTCGGCGATCGGATCGAGTCGGGCCAAGGCTCTGACATTCGACCCGGCAACGCGCTTCCGATGCGATACATCCCTGTCGGAACCGTGATCCACGCCGTGGAACTGAAGATCGGTGGCGGGGCCCGTATGGCTCGCTCGGCCGGCACCAGTGTTCAGCTCGTTGCGAAGGAAGGCGACACCGCCACCCTTCGTCTCCCGAGCACCGAAATGCGCCGGGTAGCCATCGATTGCATGGCCACCGTCGGCGAGGTCGGAAACTCCGAATACGAGCTCATCAAGATCGGTAAAGCCGGTCGATCTCGTTGGAAGGGCAAACGCCCACAGACTCGTGGCGTCGCCATGAACCCAGTCGACCACCCCCATGGCGGTGGCGAAGGCAAGACCAGTGGTGGTCGCCACCCAGTTTCACCGTGGGGCAAGGCCGAAGGCCGAACCCGCAAGAAGGGCAAGAAGTCAGATGACCAGATCATCCGCCGTAGGCGGACTCGTGGCGGACGGAGGTAGGGCATGCCGCGCAGCCTGAAGAAAGGTCCGTTCATCGACGACCATCTCTTGAAGAAGGTCGATGCACTGAACGAGAAGGGCGAGAAGCGGGTCATCAAGACCTGGTCTCGTCGCTCCACCATCATTCCCGACATGGTCGGACACACGATTGCGGTGCACGACGGCCGCAAGCATGTGCCGGTCTACATCACCGAATCGATGGTCGGCCACAAGCTCGGCGAGTTCTCACCGACACGCACATTCCGCTATCACGCGGGCCAAGAGAAGAGTGGCCGTCGATGACCGGAATGAAAACCAACGAACGCCCGGGCACCAAGGCCCAGGTTCGGTATCTGCGCATGTCGGCCTCGAAGGTTCGGGTTGTCCTCAACCTGATTCGTGGCAAGTCGGTGTCCGATGCCCATCAGATCCTGAAGTTCTCCGAGCGCCTCGCGGCCAAGGACATCGCACAGGTGATGAACTCGGCCGTCGCCAACGCCGAGCACAACGACGAGATCCCTGGTGACGAGCTCTACGTATCGGCGTGCTTCGCCGACGAAGGGCCAACGCTCAAGCGATTCCGTCCCCGTGCTCGGGGTCGTGCCGGCGCCATTCACAAGCAGACCTGTCACATCACCATCGTGGTCAGCCGCTACGACGACGAGACGCTCGATCGTCTCCGTGAGCGCGACGCCAACCGCGGCACCAAAACTGCGACGGCCGACCGTCGGGCTCGCGTCGCCAAGAGTCGCGGTGACGAAGCTCCGGCCGACGAGGTCATCGCCGACGAAGCCGAGATCCTCGAAGCTGCCGACGACACCGGCTATGCGGCCACCGCCGAAGCCGTCGTCGATCAGATCGAATCAGCGGGCGGAGAAGCCGAGGTCACTCCCTCGATCGACTCCGACACCCAAGACACCGATGGCGACAGCGTCGTCAACGCTTCGGACGAGTCGCCCTACGGCGACGGCAGCCACGCTCTCGTCGATGGCGACCCCGACATCATTCCCGAGGGTTTCCCGGTCAAGGGCAATGACGGCTCGAAGCTCTACCACAACGAAGACAGCCCCTTCTACGGCCGCACCAAGGCCGAAGTCTGGTTTGCCACCGACGAGGCGGCCGAGGCCGCAGGTTTCACCAAGCCAGAATCGCAGCAGAAGAAGGAAGCAGCTGCCGAAGCTGCCGATGACGACGCCGAAGCTGACTCCGGCACCAAGGGAGATGCCTGATGGGCCAGAAAATCCACCCGTACGGCTTTCGCCTCGGGATCACCACTGACTGGAAGTCGCGCTGGATTGCCGACCGCCAGGAATACCGTGATTTCCTGCTCGAGGATCATGCGGTCCGCAAGTACCTCATGTCGCAGCTGCCCAACGCCGCGATCTCTCGCGTCGAGGTCGAGCGAACCGGTGACAAGCTCCAGATCGACGTGCACACCGCCCGTCCCGGAATCGTCATCGGCCGCAAGGGCTCAGAAGCTGATCGTCTCCGTCAAGGCCTCACGAAGATCACGAACAACCCTCGGGTCAAGCTCAACATCATCGAGATCAAGCAGCCCGAACTCGACGCTGCGCTGATCGCCCAGGGTGTTGCCGACCAGCTCGTTGGCCGCATGGCCTTCCGCCGGGCAATGAAGCGGGCCGTTCAGAACGCCATGAAAGCCGGCGCCAAGGGCATCCGCATCCAGAGCTCGGGCCGTCTCGGCGGCGCCGAGATGAGTCGTACCGAGTGGTACCGCGAAGGGCGAGTGCCACTGCACACGCTCCGGGCCGACATCGACTACGGCGTGCGGGAAGCACACACCACGGCCGGAATCATCGGCGTGAAGGTGCATCTCTACAAGGGCGACATCCTCCCCTACAAGGCATCGGTCGACAAAGCGTCCAAGGAAGCGGCGATGGCCGCAGGCGAAACAGCGGGTGCTGCCGAGGCCCCAAAGCCGGTCGTGTCCTCGAGCCGTCGTCCGGCCAAACCGGCCCCGACCGACGATGTCACCGCCGACGAGCCCACACCTCTGGTGAAAGAAGCCGATCCGGAATTCGAGCGTCTGCTGGCCGAGGAAGAAGCCATCGAGGCTTCACTCAAAGAGAAGTCCAGTGACGACAAGTTCCGGGATGGAGACGCTGACTGATGTTGATGCCCA
Organism: Acidimicrobiales bacterium; assembly: GCA_037969565.1. Taxonomy (GTDB): domain Bacteria; phylum Actinomycetota; class Acidimicrobiia; order Acidimicrobiales; family SZUA-35; genus SZUA-35. Next base: position 5,535 of record JBBKXQ010000201.1, read on the forward strand.
AGAAGACCAAACACCGTAAGCACCATCGTGGTCGCCGAACCGGTAAAGCCAAGGGTGCGACCTCAGTGACCTTCGGCGAATACGGCATCCAGGCACTCGAGCCAGGTTGGATCACCGCCCGCCAGATCGAAGCCGCACGTATCGCCATGACCCGCCACATCAAGCGTGGCGGCAAGGTCTGGATCAATGTGTTCCCCGACAAGCCCGTCACCGAGAAGCCGGCCGAAACCCGCATGGGTTCGGGCAAAGGCAACCCGGAACGCTGGGTCGCCGTCGTCAAGCCCGGACGCATCATGTTCGAGTTGAACTACCCCGACGAATCGATTGCCCGAGCGGCAATGGAGCGGGCAATCCAGAAGCTGCCGATCAAGGCACGCATCATCACCCGAGAGGATGGTTTCGATGGCTGAAAAGGCGATCAAGGAACAATCCGAACTCGAGCTCGTCACGGCACTCGCCGACGGCAAACGCGAGCTCTTCAACCTCCGCTTCCAGCTGGCCACCGGCCAGCTCGAGAACCCGGCTCGTATCCGAGTCGTCAAGCGACAGGTCGCACGGATCAACACTGAAGTGCGGGCCCGCCAGCTCGCCGAGGAGTCATGATGGCTGAGACAGCCTCAACAAGCACAGAAGCGGCAGAACCTCGCAAAGAGCGCAAGGTGCGCGAAGGCGTCGTTCGTTCTGCAGGTATGGACAAAACCGTGGTCGTCGAGGTCACCCGGCGTTCACGCCACCCTCAATACGACAAGACCGTCCAGACCTCGACCCGCTACTTCACCCACGACGAGGAAAACACCCTCAACGTCGGCGATCGGGTTCGTATCGCCGAGACGCGGCCGCTCTCGAAGAAGAAGCGTTGGCGGCTCCTCGAGATCGTGGAGCGTGCACGATGATTCAGCAGGAAAGCCGCCTACGGGTGGCCGACAACAGCGGTGCCAAAGAGGTGCTCTGCATCAAGGTGCTCGGTGGGTCCAAGCGGCGTTATGCGTCGATCGGCGACGTCTTCGTTGCCACCATCAAGGACGCCATCCCTGGTGCCGCAGTCAAGAAGGGCGAGGTCGTCAAGTGCGTCGTCGTTCGGACCAAGAAGGAAAAGCGTCGTCCCGACGGCAGCTACATCCGGTTCGACGAGAACGCAGCGGTTCTGATCAACGATCAGAAGCAGCCTCGCGGCACACGCATCTTCGGCCCAGTTGGTCGTGAGCTGCGCGACAAGAAGTTCATGCGCATCGTTTCCCTGGCTCCGGAGGTGCTCTGATGAAGATTCGTAAGGGCGACCGAGTCCGGATTCTCGCCGGCAAGGACAAGGGCCGCGAAAGCGTTGTCTCCGCCTCCTTCCCCGCCGAGGGCAAGATCACGGTCGAGGGATACAACATCGCCAAGCGCCACACCAAACCCCGCTCCGCCGAGGAGCCCGGTGGCATCGTCGACAAGGAAATGAAGATGGACGCCTCGAACGTCGCCATCATCAGCCCTTCCGACGACAAGCCCACCCGAGTGGGTTACAAGCTCAACGACGACGGTAAGAAGATTCGCTTCTGCAAGCGCACCGGCGTCGAGATTCCCGAGGCACCACGATGAGCGACACAACAACTGACACAGCGACCGACGGTGCAGCCTTGGCCACGAACGCCGATGCAGGCACCAAAGAAATGCCCCGCTTCAAGGCCAAGTACAAGAACGAGATCCGGGCCGCGCTGCAAACGCAGCTCGAACTCCCCAACATCATGATGGTGCCCACGATCGAGAAGATCGTGATCAACATGGGTGTGGGAGAGGCTCTGCTGAACTCGAAGTCACTCGATAGCGCAACGGCCGACCTCGCAACGATCACCGGCCAGAAGGCCGTTGTCACCAAGGCCAAGAAGTCCATCGCCGCTTTCAAGCTGCGTGAGGGCAATGCCATCGGGGCGAAGGTCACCCTTCGGGGCGATCGTATGTGGGAGTTCTTCGATCGTCTCGTGACGCTCGCAATTCCACGTATTCGTGACTTCCGTGGGCTCAGCCCCAAATCATTCGATGGCCGGGGTAACTACACCTTCGGTCTCACCGAGCAACTGATGTTCCCCGAGATCGATTACGACACCGTGGATGTCACCCGAGGGATGGACGTCACGATCGTCACATCCGCGACCACCAATGACCAGGGCCGAGCGCTGCTCGATGCCTTTGGTTTCCCGTTTCGACGTGATGGGCAGGCACAGTAATGGCGAAGAAAGCGCTGATTATCAAGCAGCAGAAGACCCCGAAGTTCAAGGTCCGCGGCTACACCCGTTGCAAGGTGTGCGGTCGGCCCAAGGCGGTCTACAAGCGTTTCGGCCTTTGCCGAATCTGTCTGCGCAACATGGCCCACGCTGGGGAACTCCCCGGTGTGACCAAGGCGAGCTGGTAGGGGACTGACAACATGACAATGACCGATCCCATCGCCGACATGCTCACTCGTATTCGCAACGCCAACATCGCGATGCACGACGAAGTCAGCATGCCCTCCTCCAAGTTGAAGGAAGCACTTGCGAAAGTGCTCTTCAAAGAGGGCTACATCAACGAGTTCACCGCCGCCGACAACGAGTCGGGTGTCGGACGCACTCTCACCATCGCCATGAAGTACTCGCCGGAACGTGAGCGAGTCATCAGCGGCATCAAGCGAGTCTCGAAGCCTGGTCTTCGGGTCTACTCGAGTTCTGATCAAATCCCCCGAGTGTTGGGCGGGCTCGGCGTCGCCGTGCTCTCGACCAACAAGGGCCTCATCACCGACCGGGAAGCCCGCAAGGGCAAGGTTGGCGGCGAAGTGCTCTGCTACGTCTGGTAGGTCGACAATGTCTCGTATTGGAAAATCCATCATCACGGTGCCCAGTGGCGTCGACGTCACCATCTCCGGCCAGACCATCAAGGTCAAGGGTCCGAAGGGTGAGCTCACCCACCAGATGCACGAAGGTCTGTCGGCCGAACTCGACGACGGGATCCTCTCCGTCTCTCGTTCCACCGATGTCACCTCGCTCCGGGCGCTGCATGGCCTCAACCGCTCGCTGATCAACAACATGGTGATCGGCGTCAGCCAAGGGTTCATCAAGAAGCTCGAGATCGTCGGTGTCGGTTATCGCGCTGCGGCCAACGGTGACAACAAGCTCGACATGGCGCTCGGCTTCAGCCACCCCGTGCAGGTCACGGCCCCCGCCGGTGTCACCTTCGAGGTGCCCGAACCCACCAGGATCTCGGTCATCGGTATCGACAAGCAGGCCGTTGGCCAGGTTGCCGCCGAAATCCGCGCCCTCCGCAAGCCCGAGCCATACAAGGGCAAGGGCGTCCGTTACGCCGGCGAAAAAGTTGTTCGCAAAGCCGGAAAGGCTGGCAAGTAATGGCCTCGAAGACCAACAAGAAGCACGCCGCGCGCACCCGTCGCCAGTTCCGTGTACGCAAGAAGGTCATCGGCACCATCGAACGTCCCCGCCTGGCGGTGTTCCGTTCGAACAAGCACATCAGCGTGCAGGTGATCGACGATTCAACAGGCACCACAATCGCTTCCGCCTCGTCCTTGGAGAAAGATCTCCGGACCAACAGCGGTACGGTCGAGGGTGCAAAGCAGGTCGGCACAGCAGTTGCTGAGCGGGCCAAGGCGGCCGGAGTCACCACTGCCGTATTCGATCGTGGTGGCAACCGTTATCACGGACGAGTCGCAGCCCTGGCTGACGCCGCCCGTGAAGCCGGACTCGAGTTCTAGGAGCATCTGATGGCAGACAACAATCGTGGTAACAGCCGTGATGATGGCCGCGAATCCCGGGTCATCACCATCAACCGAGTCTCGAAGGTGGTCAAGGGCGGACGTCGTTTCGCCTTCACCGCCCTCGTGGTTCTCGGCGATGGCAACGGACGGGTTGGCTTGGGCTACGGCAAAGCCAAGGAAGTCCCCCTCGCAATTCAGAAGGGCACCGAAGAAGCTCGCAAGTTGATGTTCGACGTCGCCATGGCCGGCGGCACCATCACCCACCCCATCATCGGCATCAACGGTGCCGGTCGGGTGCTGATGAAGCCAGCCGCTCGGGGTACCGGCGTCATCGCCGGTGGTGCGGCCCGGGCCATCCTCGAAGAGGCCGGCATTCACGACATCATCTGTAAGTCCCTCGGCTCGGCCAACCAGATCAACGTGGCTCGCGCCACGATCGACGGCCTGTCCAAGCTCAAGCGTCCCGACGAAGTTGCTCGTCTACGCGGCCTCGATGCCTCGGAGTTCGTTCCGAAGGGCCTCCTCGCCGCCTACAACGAAACCCGTCGGGGCCCTGCCCCCGATCCAGTAGAGGTGCGGTGATGGCCCAGATCAAGGTCACCCAGATTCGATCCGGCATCGGCTGCAAGCCGAAGCAGCGAGGCACGCTCCGTGCCCTCGGTCTGCGCGGGATCGGCCAATCCAACACACTCGAAGACGGTCCCGTGCTCCGGGGCATGATTCACCGTGTGCCGCACCTCGTGAACGTCGAAGAGGTCGACTGATGAAGATCCATGATCTGAAGCCTGCAGAAGGCTCCCGCAAGCGGTCCAAGCGCGTCGGCCGTGGTATTGGCGGCAAGGGCGGCAAGACCGCCGGTCGCGGTTCCAAGGGCCAGCGCGCCCGTAATACCGTGCGTATCGGTTTCGAAGGTGGCCAGCAGCCGCTGCAGCAGCGGGTTCCCAAGCTGCGCGGCTTCAAAAACCCGTTCCGGGTCGAATATCAAGCCATCAACCTCGACGTCATTGCCGACTTGGTCGAAGCTTCCGGCGCCAGCGACGTCTCACCAGAATCGCTCTACGAGCGCAGCCTGGTCGGTAAGGGCAACCTCGTGAAGGTGCTCGGCCGGGGCGAACTCAAGGGTGCCATCAACGTGAAGGCTCATGCGTTCTCGAAATCGGCCGAAGAAGCAATCACTGCGGCCGGCGGAACCGTGGAACTCGTTCCGCTTCCGTTCTCGGTGCGTCCGCCTTCTTCGGGCAACCAGCACATGAACCGTTGAGTCAGAATCCGACTCGACAATCCGAACTCTGAGCCGGGCGTCCTCCTTCCAGGGGGACGCCCGGTTAGCATTTGACCCGCTCAGTAAGCGCTTGCAATCAAACCGCTCGCAATCCAGCCACTCGCAATCAAGAGGCCACTCGTGAACACCCTCCGCAATGTGATCCGCACCCCAGAACTCCGGAACAAGATTTTGTTCACGCTGTTCATCTTGGTGCTCTATCGGTTGGGTGCACAGCTCCCGGCCCCGGGCGTCGACCTCGATGCCGTTCAGGCCCTGCGCAACCAATTCGACGAATCCTCGGGCGGCATCTTCGGCTACCTCAACCTTTTCTCGGGTGGTGGATTGGCCTCGCTGAGCTTCTTCGCCCTCGGAATTCTTCCGTACATCACCAGCTCGATCATCATCCAGATCCTCACGGTGGCCATCCCGAAGCTCGAACAGTGGCAGGCCGAAGGGGCAACGGGCCAGCGCAAGCTCACTCAATGGACCCGATACATCGCCGTGATCCTCGCTCTGGTCCAGAGCACCGGCATCGTGTTCCTCATCAACCGCAATCCCGAGGGTTTCTTCGGCCAGGACATCGGCCTCTTCCCCGAGGGTGGTTTCCGTGTGGTGCTCGCCGTGGTCTGTATGACCACCGGAACCGCCGTCTTGATGTGGATGGGTGAGCTGATCAGCCAGCACGGCATCGGTAACGGCATGTCCTTGCTGATCTTCGCTTCCGTCGTGTCGAGCCTTCCCTCGGTCGGAATCCAGATCCAGGCCCTTCAAGGCTGGTTCGGCGTCGCCATCGGTGTCGCCCTCCTCATCTTCCTCAGCGCCGGCATCGTGTTCGTCGAGCAGGGCCAGCGTCGCATCCCGGTGAACTTCGCCAAACGAGTGGTCGGTCGCAAGCAGTACGGCGGCAACAACACCTACATCCCGCTCAAGGTCAACCAGGCCGGCGTGATCCCGGTCATCTTCGCCTCGTCGCTGCTCCAGCTCCCCGCCCTGCTGTCCAACGTGCTGCCGGCCGACGGTTGGGGTCAAGACGTGCGCAGCTTCATCGACAACAACCTCTTCCAGCCCGACAACGTCGGCTACATCCTCGTGTTCGGCCTGCTCATCGTCGGGTTCGCCTACTTCTACAACTCGATCGCATTCGATCCGATCAAGCGAGCCGATGACCTTCGGAAGTCAGGCGGGTTCATTCCGGGAATCCGTCCCGGACCCCAGACTGAGCGACATCTCGCGAAGATCCTCAACCGGATCACCCTGCCGGGCGCACTCTTCCTCGCGGCCGTGGCTCTGGTTCCCTCCGCCGCTCTCGCCCGTTTCGTGGCCGGCGGCGCCGGCTCGGCCAACATCACGGCCTTCTCCGGCGTCTCGATCCTCATCGGTGTCGGCGTCTCCTTGGAAACGATGAAACAAATCGACAGCCAGCTGATGAGTCGAAACTATGAAGGCTTCCTGAAGTAACGCGAAGGCTGTTGGCCGATCTGGCACCGAGATTGCAGCGTGAAACGGTGCAATCTCGGTGCCAGATGCTCTGTTCGAGACGTTCAGCGGCAACAAGGGTCGAACCGCTCCTATTTTTTGTTGATTAGGAGGCGAAAGTACCTCTCGGGTGGACAAGCGCCGCTAGGTCTGTCACGTTGTCCGATTCCCGTCCACCGAGTTTCCCCATCGAGGAGTCCCCGATGTCGAACCCCATACGCCTTGTGATTTTCGGTCGCCAAGGCGCCGGCAAGGGAACGCAATGCCTGCGTCTCGTGGAAGAGTTCGGTGTGATTCACATCTCCACCGGCGACATGCTCCGCGGCGCGGTCACTGCCGGAACCGAGCTCGGACGGAAAGCCAAGGCCATCATGGACGCCGGTGATCTCGTCAGCGACGACATCATCAACGGCATCGTGCGGGAGCGTTTGGCCCAAGACGACGTGCGGGAATCGGGTTTCGTTCTCGACGGCTATCCCCGCACGGCGCAACAAGCCGAAGCCCTGGTGATGGTCCTGGGAAGTGACAAGCTCCATGCTGCTGTCGACCTCGAGGTGCCGATCAACGAAGTCACCCAACGGATGAAGGCCCGTGGGCGGGCCGACGACACCGACGAAGGTATTGCTCGCCGGCTGGAGCTGTACGAGCAGGAAACCCGGCCCGTGCTCGATTGGTTCGATGCCCGAGATCTCCTGATCGCCGTTGACGGCTTCGCCGAGGAATCGGTGGTGACCGGGCGCCTGCTCGACGCCGTTCGGTCCTCAGCCGCCGTCGTCTGAGTCAACCCGCACGTCGCT
>JBBKXQ010000202.1:0-3435 GCA_037969565.1 Acidimicrobiales bacterium
CGAGTTCTCCCTCCCCCCGAAAAGTTAAAGCACCATCCCAGTCCTCGCTCAGCCGGGGGCTGGGATGTGCCGCTGAAGATATGTTGCTGAAAAATGTGGTGATGAAGTGGTCGCCGAGATGCACAAACTCTTCACATCTTCTGCGGGACTCGACGGCGAGTCGTCTCCTACGTTTGTGTGGTGCCGAACGACAGCCCTCCCACGCCGAAAAATCCGAACTCGTCGGTCCACATCCTCGTGGTGGAGGATGAGCCGATCATCGCCGACGCCATCGGTGACCGGCTCACCAGCGAGGGCTATGTGGTCACCAAGGCGGCCGACGGTCCTTCGGCCGTTCAACGTTGCAACGATCTCTACCCCGACCTCGTGATCCTCGATCTCAACCTGCCCGGATTCGACGGTTTGGAAGTGTGTCGACGGATCCAGGCAATTCGTCGAGTTCCCGTGGTCATGCTCACGGCCCGCGACGACGAAACCGACATGCTGGTCGGACTTGGTGTCGGTGCCGACGACTACATGACGAAACCGTTCTCCCCTCGCGAACTCGTCGCTCGTGTGCGAGCCGTGTTGCGCCGCACCGAGGCCGCCTCCGGCCCGGTGATGGACCTCAACGGTGTGACCATCGATCCGGCGAAGCGGCTCGTGACCTTTCATGGAGAGGTCGTGCACCTCACCCCGACCGAGTTCGATCTGATTCGTGTGTTGGCCGAGGCCGGCCAGTCCGTACTGACCCGGGAGCAGATGCTCACGATGGTCTGGGGCTATCGCGACGGTTCGGGGGCCCGCACAGTCGACAGCCATGTGCGTTCGGTCCGACGAAAACTCGGCGACGACATCATTCGTACGGTTCACGGCGTCGGCTATGCCTTGGGCGGTAGTGGAACCCAGAACTCGGGAGAATCACGTGAGTAGACCAAGACCACTCGATCCGATCCGGTCGATCAAGACCAAGTGGTCGATCGTGATCGTCGTTGCCGTCGCGGTGACTGCGTTGATGAGCCAGGTGGGCACGTCACTCGGATGGCCGGTGTGGGTTCGCCCCGTCATCGCCGGCACCTTTGCGTTGGCGATGGTTCAGTTCTTGGCGAGCGGCATGACGTTCCCCCTGCGGCAGATGGCCGAGGCAACCACCCGAATGGCCAAGGGCGACTATTCCCGTCAGGTCCACACCAGCAGCTCCGACGAGGTCGGGCAGTTGGCCCGGAGTTTCAACACCATGGCGGGCGAACTCGCCGACACCGACCGCCAGCAGAAGGAGTTCATCGCCAACGCCTCTCACGAGCTGCGAACACCGGTGGCGGCACTCCAGAGCACTCTGGAAAACCTGGTCGACGGTGTCGGTGAACCAGACCGGAAGACGCTGGGCCGGATGTTGGCTCAAGCCGAGCATCTCGGGCGTCTCGTGAACCAACTGCTCGACCTGTCCCGACTCGAAGCGGGGGCCGACAAACTCGGCCGCTCCACGGTCGACGTTGGCGACCTACTCCACGAACTCACGGGCGACCTCCGCCTCACCCATCCAGTCGCGATCATCAGCGTGAAGGCTCCCCTCGGACTTCGCATCGAAGGCGACAAGGACCAGCTCGAACGGGTGCTCACCAACATCATCGGCAACGCCATTCGATTCTCCCCCTTCGGCAAGCCCGTGACGATCGTGGCAAGCCGGCAGGACGGTGCGGTCCGCGTGGCCGTCCACGATGAGGGACCGGGCATTCCCGTCGAGCAGCGGGCACGCGTCTTCGAGCGGTTCTGGCAGGCCGACGGGTCGGCCCCGACCGGGGGTGGCGGTGCCGGACTCGGTTTGGCGATCAGCAAACGAATCATCGACGCCCACGACGGCGAGATCCTCGTCACCGACAACCAGCCAGCCGGAACCACGATGGTCATCAGCATTCCCAGCGTTTGAACCCGCCCGGTTGCCGGGCCTGGCGATCGCCGGCGGACCCGAGCAGTCGTCGCAACCCGAGCAGACGTCGCAACCAAGAAGAAGGAACCAATGGAAACTCCGCTACCTCCGCGCCCCACCGACCTCGTGGTGGCCGATCCCGACCCGAGTCCCACTCTTGCGGAACACTTCGTCGGCGGTGAGCGCCCGATGGCGGGCTGGATCACGTCGGCGGCAATCGTTCTCGCCTCGATCGGTGTCAACTTCGCTGTGCAGAGCGGTTTGTCCTCCGTTGTCGGATTCCTGTCGGTTGCGGCTGTGGCGATGGTGGTCTGGGCGGTCCCCGGTCGGCGAAGCCGGGGCGCGGCCCTGGCGCTGGTCCTCGCCACACTCGTTGCCACCAATTTGGCGCTCCGCACCTCGGCCTGGATCGTGGGTCCCACCGTGCTTGCGTCGGCGAGCCTGCTCGTACTGGGCGCCCAAGATCGGTTGCTCGATCTGAACGGACGTCGGGTTCTTCGAACGATCTCGGGTTGGTTCCTGGGCATCCTCGATGCCGTGCCCTTCCTCGGTCGGCCCATACGCCGCTGGTTCTCGAACAGCAGAGACCAGCGAAGCGCCGTCGGACGCGGGCTTGCCCTGGCCGCCGGAGTCACCGTGCTTCTCACAACGTTGCTGGCCAACGCCGATGCGGTCTTCGCTTCGATGTTCAGCGGTTTGGGCTCTTCATCGATCTGGACCCACATCAGCATCACTGCGCTCGCCATGGTTCCGATCAGCGGACTGGCGGTGATGGCCCATCTCGACACCAGCGACGATGACCCGGACCTCAGCATCATCAAGGCCAACTACCCCATCGAAGGTCTCATGGGCCTCGTCTCCGTCGTGGTCGTGCTCGGAGGTTGGTCGATCACCCAACTGCTCGTGAGGCTCGGCGGCGCCGAACGGCTCCTCGCAGCGGAGAACCTGACTCGGGCCGAATATGCCCGCGGAGGGTTCTTCGAGCTGGTATTCGTGGTTGTGGCCGTGCTCGTGCTCCTGGCCTTGCTGGGTCGTTTGGTCGGCGAGCACCATCGGGAAGTGGTTGTTGGTCTGTCACTCACGATCGCCGCTCAGACGCTGCTGCTCATCGGTGTCACCTTCTCCAAACTCGCCTTCTACATCGACGCCTTCGGCTTGACGATGCTGCGACTTGCCGTTGCCTGGTTTCTCGGGTGGCTGGCCCTCGCGTTGATCCTGGTTGCCTTCCGGTTGGCACAGGGTGGAGCCGCATCGTGGGTGCTCACATCGCTGGTTGTCACCACCGCCCTGGCCACGACAGCCTTCGGCTGGTCCGACCCCGAAGCCTTTGTCGTGTCGGTCAATGTGAGCAAGGCTCGAGCCGGAGCCCAACTCGACGAGTCGTTCCTCGAATCGCTGGGGCCGGACGCGGCGACGACAATCGTGCGGCTGCTTCCGGATTCGGATCTGACGAAGCAGCTCTGTTCGGAGCGGCCGGACGACTCGAGCTACGGATGGTTGGGATGGAATCGCAATAGGGCTCGCGCCGC
>JBBKXQ010000203.1:0-40609 GCA_037969565.1 Acidimicrobiales bacterium
GCGTGGGCCTGCTGGGACTTGAACCCAGGACCGACGGATTATGAGTCCGCTGCTCTAACCAACTGAGCTACAGGCCCCCTGCGAATCTGGGACCGTAGCCGCTGCTGCAGCCCAAAAACGACGAAAGCCGAAGCAGGTGCTTCGGCTTTCGACCGTTGAGCTCCGGGGGTGGGGCTCGAACCCACGACAATTCGATTAACAGTCGAACGCTCTGCCAGCTGAGCTACCCCGGATCAGGAAGCGACGATAATAGCAAGCTGTCGGACGAACCCATGGTGTTTCGGCGAATGGCGAGGTCGCAATATCTGACCCAGCGCCGAACCATTGCCGGATCTCGCCGGACTTCGCCTAGTCGAGGTAATCCCGAAGCCGGTCGCTGCGAAGTGGGTGGCGGAGTTTGGCCAGCGTTTTCGATTCGATCTGGCGGATCCTCTCCCGAGTGACCCCGAACTCTCGCCCGACTTCTTCGAGGGTGCGTGGCCTGCCGTCGACGAGACCGAAGCGCAAGCGGACGACCTCGCTCTCACGCTCGGACAAGTCGTCGAGCACGTCCCGCACGGTCTGCTCGAGCAGTTTGCGGGCGGCGAGATCGAGTGGGGCCGCTCCCTTGTCAGGGATGAAGTCGGCCATCGAGGTGTCGTCTTCGTCGCCGATCGGCGAATCGAGTGACAGCGGATCCTGCTGGTTGATACGCAGGATCTCGGCCACCTTCTCCTCGGATAGCTCGACCGCCTCGGCCAACTCGGCCAGCGTGGGATCTCGTTCGAGGGTTTGCATCATCGCCCGCTGCGCTCGCACGACCTTGTTGATCGACTCGACCATGTGCACCGGCACACGGATGGTGCGGCTCTGATCGGCGATGGCCCGGGTGATGGCCTGGCGGATCCACCACGTGGCATAGGTGGAAAACTTGAAGCCCTTCGTGTAGTCGAACTTCTCGACCGCACGCATCAGGCCCAGATTGCCTTCCTGGATCAGGTCGAGGATCGGCACACTCCGACCGACGTATCGCTTGGCGATCGACACGACGAGTCGCAGGTTGGCCGAGGTGAGTTCACGCCGAGCTTTTTCCCCGTCGGCAACGATGCGCCGCATCGCCCGTTGTTCGGACCGATCGAGCGTGGCCCACTGCTCGGCCGCGATCATCACGGCCGTCTTCTCGGCGGCGTTGGCGCCGGCTTCGATTCTCTTGGCGAGCGAAACTTCTTCTTCCGCCGCCAGCAACGGAACCTTGCCGATCTCCTTCAGATACATCCGAACGGGATCCGAAGAGCCATTGGCCTTGGAGATGGCCGCAGCCGCGAGTCGGGCCGAGTCGCGGGTGGTACGACGAGCGGTTCGATCCTCGGGCCCGTCGAGAGCGATTTCGAGATCGACGGGGTCATCGTCGAAGGGAATGTCTTTCTCGTGAAGAAAGATTCGAACTTCCTGCAAAACGCTCGGGGTCAGCTCGACCCGACGCATGACGTCGACCACGTCGTCGGGTGTGAGGGCTCGACCGGCCCGTGAACGCAGGACGAGACGGTCTCGGTGTTCGGCTGTGAAAGACGACTGAACTGCGACCGGATGCTCTGTCACCGTCAGCCTTCCCCTTCGGTTTCTGGCAGCGGCGCGGTTGCGCCGTTGAACCAAGCTAGCAAGCCCTCGACCGCTGGACCCTTCGTATGGAGTTCTGGGAGTTCTTGGAGCCGCGCCATGAACCATCCCATCTCCGTGTTGATGACACGCAATTGCGAAATGTCGGCTGCCATCTTGGCCTGCCGTTGACATTCGGCAATTCGACGCTGGACGTAGCGCGTCCAGAGGCGTCCGGCGACGTCGATTCCTTCGACGTCGGTGTCCTGCACCGAAAGTCGTTGCACCAGATCACCGATCTCCGGTCCGCCGATCTCGATCGCATCATGCAAGGTCGCCGTCGACTCGAGTGCTCGAAACGTTGCCGCGTAGAGCTCGTCGACGAACAACTCTTCGACCACGAGCGGAACGATGTCGTCGGGGCGCTCGACCATGACCCGCAAGGCCAACAGTTCCGGCCCCTCTTGGGGCTGCTCCTGGCGGGCGGCCGGCCGAGAGCCGTTTGGCGAGGGCAAGGTCGGCCGGGGACCCTGCGCCAACATCTGCCGAACCAGCGACGGGTCGATTCGACAATGACTGGCGATCTCGATGGCGTATTGATCGCGTACGAACGTGTCGGGATGTTCGGCCACCATGGCCAGGGCAGCTTCGGCCGTGCGGGCCCGACCCTCGACGGTGGTGAGGTCACCAGCACCGAGCGCACGGTCGACCCGGAATTTCAAGAACGGCTTGGCCCCCGAGATCGCCGCTTTCAACCGCTCGGGATCCGAGCGGGCCAAGTCGGCAGGATCCACCCCGTCGGGGAGGTCGGCCACTGCGACGTCGAGATCGTGCTTCTTCTCCCACTCGTAGAAACGGGCGGCCGCGTTCTGGCCGGCCGAGTCGGCATCGAAGGAGAGCACCACCCGCTTGGCGAACTTGCGGAGCAGCTTGACGTGCTCGTCGGTGAGCGCCGTTCCACAGGTGGCAACGGCCCGGGGCAAGCCGGCCTCGAAGAAACCGACCACGTCGGTGTAGCCCTCACACACGATCACTTCGTCGGCTTCGACCACTGCCGTCTTCGCCCAGTTGAGCCCGTACAGCACCTTGCTCTTGGCGTAGACCGAACTCTCCGACGAGTTCTTGTATTTCGCGGGATCACTACTTCCCGGCAGGATCCGGCCGCCGAAACCGACGGGCCGGCCCTGGGCATCGAAGATCGGGAACATCACCCGCCCCCGGAATGCGTCTTGTTGCCGGTTGCGGGAGTTGATGAAACCGAGGCCGGAGTCGGTGAGGTCCTTGTTCGACAGATTCAACGAACGGGCGAGCTCGTCCCAGTTGTCGGGCGACCAGCCCATCTTGAACTCTCGAACCGAATCGCCGTTGTAGCCGCGATCTCGCAGGTAACTCCGGGCCGCTCCGGCGTCGGGCGCCTTGAGCAGGCGCTCGTGATACCACTCCACCGCCGTTCCGAGTGCGTCGTAGAGCTTGGCCCGTCGTTTCCGACTCTCGCCCTCGTTGGCGTCGGTGTAGCGGAGGACGATGCCCGACTTGTTCGCCAGCCATTCCACCGCCCCGACGAAATCGAGCTGCTCCTTCTCCCGCACGAAGGTGATCGAATCGCCTTTGGCCTGGCAGCCAAAGCAGTAATAGAAACCCTCCTCGGAATTGACCGAGAACGACGGGGACTTCTCACCGTGAAAGGGGCAGAGCCCCGAGAAGCGGCGGCCGACGCGCCGCAGCTGGGTGTACTGCGAGATGATCTCGACTATGTCGGTGTTCTCCCGAACCCGAACCACGTCTTCATCAACGATCCCCACGACGGCGAACCTATCCGACCCGAGTTCTGCAAGAGGCTCAACTGCTGGATTCAGGCTCGTTTCCGGCTCGGACGATCGCCTGCGCAGCGGCCAATCTCGCGATCGGCACACGGTAGGGCGAGCACGACACGTAGTCGAGGCCGGCCTCGTAGAACAGCGCAATCGATTCCGGGTCACCACCGTGCTCTCCGCACACGCCCATCTTGAACCCCGGAATAGCCCGACGGGCGTCGGCCGCCGCCCTCTTTACGAGCTCCCCCACGCCGAGCCGATCGATCGTCTCGAACGGATTGGCGCTCAACAAGCCGCGCTCGAGGTACTCCCGCATGATCCGGCTCTCGATGTCGTCCCGGCTGAACCCAAGCGTCATCTGTGTCAGATCGTTGGTTCCGAACGAGAAGAAGTCGGCCGATTCGGAGATCGCGCCTGCAACGATCGCTGCCCTCGGCGTCTCGATCATCGTTCCGATCGACATCCGGGACACCGTGGACATGGAATCGTTCGCCTCGGCCACGGCGGCGATCTCCTCCTCGATCCAACCCCGGACGAGGTCGAGTTCGGAACGATTGATGATGAGCGGCACCATGACCTCGACGATCGGATCACCGCCGGAGCGGGTGCGATCGACAACGGCAAGCGCCAGCGATCGAGCCTGCATCCGGAAGAGACCCTCTTTCAGAATGCCGAGTCGAACACCACGGGTGCCCAACATCGGATTCTCCTCATGCAGCGACCGGGCCGCCGCCAAGAGTTGGCGACCGTCAGCATCGAGCATTCCGGTTGCGTCGAGCACGGCCAGGCTCTCGATGTCGGGGAGGAATTCATGAAGTGGTGGATCGAGCAGTCGAACCGTGACCGGTAGACCATCCATCACTTCGAGCAGATCGACGAAGTCCTTGCGCTGCACCTCGCCCAAAACCTCGAGGGCCGAGGCTTCCTCGTCGGGGTTGGAAGCCAGAATCATTCGTTGCACGATCGGCAGCCGACTCCCCAGGAACTGATGCTCGGTTCGACAGAGCCCGATGCCTTCGGCCCCGAAACTGCGAGCCATCGCCGCGTCTTCAGCGGTGTCAGCGTTGGCCCGGACCCCGAGTTTGCCGGCCCGAATCCGGTCGGCCCACGCGAGGACGACGTCCATCTCGGCCGGCATGTCGGATTCGTCGAGATCGAGCGCTCCGAGGAAGACTTCACCCGTGCTGCCGTCGAGGCTGATCACGTCGCCCTCCATCACCACGGTGTCACCAACCGAGAATCGGTCGACACCGATGACGATGCTTCCTGCACCACAGACCGCAGGCTTCCCCCAGCCACGGGCCACAACTGCTGCATGGCTCGCCAGGCCACCCCGTGTGGTGACGATGCCTTCCGCCACCGACATGCCGTGTACGTCCTCTGGGGACGTCTCGTCCTTGACCAGAATGACGTCTTCGCCCTCCTCGTAGGCTGTCTCGGCTGCGTCGGCCGAGAAGTAGACCCGCCCGACGGCGGCCCCGGGGGATGCCCCGAGTCCCGAGGCGAGCGCCCGGCGAGCCGTGGCCGCAATCTGTGGGTGAAGGATCTGATCCAGGTGATCGCCACTGATGCGGAGAATTGCGTCCTCTTCGCTCAGACCCAGATCGTCAGCCGCGGTGAGAGACGCGGCGATCTTGACCGCTGCGATCCCCGACCGGTGGCCGATCTGTGCTTCGAGCAACCAGAGGTCACCGCTCTGGATCGTGAACTCGACCGACATCATGTCGCCGTACTCACGTTCCAGTTTTCCAAAGGCGTCACCGAGGCCGGTGTAAGCATCGACGAAGTGCGTTCGCAAGAGGTCGAGAGAGTTGACCTGCTGACCACTTCCTACATCCTGTCCCTGACCGCCGACCTTGAACTCTCCGCACAGCTGCCGTTCCCCGGTTTTGGGATTGCGGCTGAACGCGAGTCCGGTTCCGGAGTTCTCGTCGCGGTTGCCGAAGACCATTTGTTGCACGGTCACGGCCACGCCGAGGTCGTGTGGGATGCGTTCTCGGTTGCGGTAGTTCCTGGCCGCGGGTGAGTCCCAAGACCGATAGGCGGCCTTGATGGCGCCACGAATTTGCTCGCGTGGATCCTGAGGGAACGGGGTTCCCGTCTCGGCCTCGATCATCCGTTTGTACCGATCGATCACCAAACGCAGCGTGTCGACCGGAACCGACAGATCGTCATCACTCCCGGCCAGTAACTTGGCGTCTTCGAATCGGGTGACGAATTGTGCGGCAGGCACGCCCATCACGACGAATCCGTAGAGCTCGATCAATCGCCGGTAGGAGTCGTAGGCGAATCGTTCGTCGCCGGTGACCTTCGCCAGGCCCTGCACCGTGACATCGTTGAGTCCGACGTTGAGGACGGTGCGGAGCGCTCCGGGCATCGAGACCGCGGCTCCGGGTGAGACGCTGACCAGCAGCGGTTGCACAGCCGCACCGAGCTTGCAATCCGCTGATGCCGACAGCGCAACGAGATGCTCTTTCGCTTCGGCCCACACCGAATCGGGAAGTTCGCTCGTCGGTTGGGAGCAGGCCCAAGCCTCGGTCGTCAGCGTGAACCCGCGGGGAACGGGCAGCTCCAGAATCGAGGCCATCACGGCGAGGTCAGCCGCTTTGACGCCGAGGAGGTTGGACAACGACCGGGGGGACCGTTCGTGAGGATGATCGACGGCGTAGACGAATGTCACAGCCAGCGAGGCTACGACTATGTCAGGCGCTCAGCCAGCCACTCCATGACCTGGCTGATCGGAATCCGCACCTGTTCCATCGAATCCCGATCGCGAATCGTCACTGCTTGGTCTTCGAGCGTGTCGAAGTCGACGGTGATGCAGTACGGAGTTCCGATCTCGTCCTGCCGCCGATACCGCTTGCCGATCGCCTGCGTCTCGTCGTAGTCGACCATGTAGCGATCGGAAATCGTTTCGAGGAGTTCCTTGGTGGGCCCGGTGAGTTCTTCCTTTTTCGACAACGGAAGCACGGCAACCTGGTAGGGGGCGATCCGGTGGTGGAGTCGGAGAACGACCCTGGTGTCTTCGTTGACCAGTTCCTCGTCGTAGGCGGCCATGAGGAACGCCATCATCGTCCGGGTGGCCCCGGCTGCCGGCTCGATCACGTGAGGGACGTACCGCTCCCCCGTTCCCTGGTCGAGATAGTCGAGCTTCTTGCCGGAATGTTCGGCGTGCTGCGTCAGGTCGTAGTCGCCCCGGTTCGCAACGCCCTCCAGCTCACCCCAACCCCAGGGGAAGAGGAACTCGACGTCGGCGGTGGCCGACGAGTAGTGGCTCAGCTCATCGGCGTCGTGCGGGCGTAGCCGCAACAGTCCCGGGTCGATTCCGAGGTCGATGTACCACTGAAGGCGCTGCTCACACCAGTACTCGTACCACTGCTCGGCTTCAGCCGGAGGAACAAAGAACTCCATCTCCATCTGTTCGAATTCGCGCGTACGGAACACGAAGTTGCCAGGGGTGATCTCGTTGCGGAAACTCTTGCCGATCTGGGCGATACCGAAGGGCGGCTTCTTCCGGCTGGTGTATTGCACATTGGCGAAGTTGACGAACATGCCCTGGGCGGTTTCGGGCCGAAGATATGCCTCCGCTCCGGCGCCGTCGACGGGGCCGGCCTGCGTCTTGAACATCAGATTGAAATGGCGGGCCTCGGTGAACTGACCCGACTTGCCACAGGTCGGGCACTGATCAGGGACTTCGAGGTTGTCCTCGCGATGGCGGGCGCCGCAGTTCTTGCAGTCGACCAACGGGTCGGTGAAGTTCTGGAGATGGCCCGACGCTTCCCAGATCTGGGGCGGCGACAGGATCGCGGCATCGAGGCCAACCACGTCGTGGCGCTTCTGCACCATCGACCGCCACCAGGCATCCTTCACGTTGCGCAGCATGAGCACACCAACCGGGCCGTAGTCGTACGTCGAACGAAATCCGCCGTAGATCTCCGCCGACGGATAGACAAATCCCCGCCGCTTGCAGAGATTGACGATCTTGTCGAACAGTTCGGGATCGGCACCCGAGGAACGGTCGGTCGGTTCAGACATAAGCGTGGCAGGCTAACGCAACGGTGCAAGCACTCAGGCCGATATCGGGGCAGACTCTCCGGATGATTTCTCGTGAACAGACCTCGGTGTTGAAGCGCCGCTATCTGTCTTTCCTGATCGACAGCGGCCTGGTCTTGGTCACCGGGCTCGCGCTGGCGTGGAGTCGGGCCGAGAAGTTGGACATCATCAGCCGAGACGCCACCGGACGCCCGATCTGGACCGAAGCCGAACAAGCCAAGGTCATCGACATCGCCAATTTCAAGATCGCCGGAGTGCGCGAAGTGGCCGGTATCGGCCTCGCCCGATACCAAGAGTTCGGCGACACGGCGTACCTCTTCGGCGAACGGGCAATCATCCCCGGATTCCTCGCCATGCTCCTCGCCGCCTTCACGCTCTTCGCCATCGTGCCCGCGATCATGGGCCGCACCCTCGGCATGATTCCCACCGGTTTGCGCATCGGCGACCTCGAGGGGAAACCAGCCCGAGTGGTCTCCCACCTCGTTCGCAGTTTCGTCGGTCTCGTCGATCTCCTGCCTCTGGTATTGCCCGGTCTCGTCGGCTTCTTGGTGGCCAATCGGAGCCGGCTGAATCAACGCCTCGGCGATCGTGTGGCCGGCACCGTGGTGTTCCATCCCGCACGAGCGGCTGCGACGGCCCCGGGTTTCGAGCTTTCTCATACAACACCGGCAGATGCGCAGGCGGCGACCGCCCCCAGTGGCGGCGCCGGTTTCGAAACCCGCACGTCGCTCGACCCCCGACCAGACAACAAGTCGGATACCCCGCAGCCAAGCCACGAGCCGCTCGTACACGAGCCCATCCTCGAGGAATCTCCCGTGCCGGCCGCACCGGATACGCACGGTGAGGTGGATGGATCCGTCGTCGGCACCGACGAGGAGCTCGCCGGGGAACTCACCGATCCCGCAGAGTGGATCGGTGCCGAATCAGTCGACAACCAGCCCGCAGACACCGCCCTTGACGAGTCCCCGTTCGACGAGTCTCCTGTGGGCGAATCGCGGTTGGAAGATCCACCGTTGGAAGAATCAGTGTTGGAACCATCGCCGTTGGACGACCAACTGTTGGACGACCAACTGTTGGACGATGAGGACGAGCCGCTGCTGCCCCCGCCACCGTCACACCGACCCCGTCGCGAAACTTCGGGCCACACACCCCGTTCCGAATCGGAGCCACAAGCCCAAACCGGCAGCACTCAGGACGGCAGCGCTCCAGACGGCAGCGCTCCGGACGGCAGCGGCCTGCCGGAGGCCGATTGGGATGCACCGACCGCTGAACCGGCTCCGGTGTGGCGACCGGAGGAATTCGACGCCGCCCTGCCGGCTTTTTCGCCCCAGCCGAACGAGATCGAAACCGAGCCAGTCCCATCGCAAGCAGCCGAGCCTCAGACCGAGCCAGATCTAGAAATAGAGACCGAGGTAGCGTCGCCCTCGAGCGACGACGAATCGCCGACAGGAGCGCGTCGGCAAGGCGATGACATGGCGGGCACCAGCAAGAACGCCGACGGTTCTGCTCCGGCCACACGCGACGTGGCCAACGCCCCGGTGTGGAGCGAGAAGTGGGAGGCCTGGCTCTATTGGGATCCAAAGGGCCGACGTTGGCTTCGCCACGACGAACGAATCGACACCTGGATTCCGATCAGCTGATGCGCTCGGCCTGGGGCATGGTGGTTCAGAGGTGCTGGGCCAGCACATCGGCCGACCGCAGTCGCCGTTCGAGATGCTGCTCGATCAACTTGAATCCGAGCACTTCGAGTTCGCCAGCCACCTTGCCTGGTGTCGAGTCGAGCACGCTGCGAACCTGACCGTCGAGCACCTGCTGGAACGCCAGACGGGCTGCGTCGGAGATCGGATCTCCCTGGCGACACTCGATGCAGAGAACCCCACCCTGATGCAACGAGAGCGCCACCAGAGGACCAGCCGAGCCACAGTTGACGCACCGATCGAGCAGGGGTTGGACCCCCTCGAGGGCCAGCAAGCGGGCAACAAAGGCGGGAACGACGAGCGGGTTGCCTTCCCGGTCGAGCTCGACCAGCGCTCCGGTCAAGAGTTTGAAGAGCGCCGTGTTGGACTCGCCGGGTTCGGTGAGGTGATCGATGGTTTCCAGGAGGATCGCAGCTCGGCTGTAGCGGTGCAGGTCGGTGCGGAGGAGCGGCAGATTTTGGGTCGTCTCGGCTTGCGTGACGATGTCGAGATTTCGGCCCTCGTAGAGCTGGAGGTGAACGATCGAGCCCGGCTCCAAGCGTCCGCCGAATTTGCTCTTCGTCCGCCGGACACCCTTCGCCACCGCTCGAACTTTTCCCCGCGTGAGGGTGTACAGCACAATGATCCGGTCGGCCTCACCGAGCTTGTAGGTTCGGAGAACCACGGCGTCGCTGCGGTAGAGCGCCACTACAGCCCCCCGAATCGCCTCTCGCGGTTCTGGTATTCCGCCACGGCGTCGGCCAGATGCTGCCGTCGGAAATCGGGCCAGAAGGCTTCGGTGAAAACCAGCTCGGCGTAAGCCGCCTGCCAGATCAGGAAGTTCGAGATGCGGTGTTCGCCCGAAGTCCGCACCCAGAGATCCACTTCGGGCATCTCCGGGTCATAGAGGCGCTCCTCGATGGCCTTCTCGCTGACGGCCACGCCTTCGGCCTGCAACTGCTTCACGGCATCGACGAGTTCGGCTCGGCCGCCGTAATTGAAGGCGATCGTGAGCGTCAGCTTCGAGTTGCCCTTGGTGAGTTCGACACTCTCGTTCATTCGCCGAATCAACCGCTTCGGAACCCGCCAATCACGCCGGCCGATGAAGCGGATCCGCACGCCGAGGTCGTTCAGCTCATCACGACGTCGAATGAGGAGGGACTCGTTGAATCCCATCAGATAACGGACCTCGTCGGTTGGTCGCCGCCAGTTCTCGGTGGAGAAGGCATACACCGTGAGCCAGGAGACTCCGAGTTCGAGTGCGCCGTGAACCGAGTCGAGTAGCGCCTCCTCACCAGCGGCGTGGCCATCCGTTCGTTTGAGGCCCCGTTCCTGGGCCCAGCGACCGTTTCCATCCATCACGCACGCAACGTGTGAGGGCACACGAGTGAGGTCGATACCCGAGAGATCCATCGTTGGGCACCGTACCCGAGCCGCAGTACCGACTGGTGTTCCTTCAACCTTGCGGACGCAACACCGAACTACGAGGAAGCGGTTGCACCGGTGGTTGACGCCTCGGAGGATGCTGTGGCCGGGGCGGGTGCCGCTGTCGTGGGTGCTGGGGCAGCCGTTGTCGGTGCCGTCGTCGGTGCTGCCGTCGTCGGTGCCGCCGTGGATGGAGCTGCGGTGGTGGCCGGCGCTGCGGTGGTGGCCGGCGCCCAGGTGGGCGGGGCGAACGTTCCCTGAGGCAAGGTTTCCGCACTTGTCGGGGCGGCCGTGGTGGCCACACGACGTCGGGTGGTGGGCGGTGCCACCGGAGCGGCAGACACGGGTGCGACCGTGGTCGCGATCAACGGAACCTCCGTGGTGGGCACGGCCGTGGCCGGTGCCTCGGTGGACGACTCCTGTGCCGGTGGAACGGTGGTTGCGGTGGTGGGCGCCAGGCTCGAAGGCACTCGAGTGGTTACCGGTTGCGTGAACGCTGGCGTAGTGCTGTCGACCGTCACGACGGCTTCGGTGTCGGAACCACCAAGCAACAGGTTGGCCAGCAGCGCTATGGCGCCGACCGCAACGACCGCAATCGCTCCCAAGACGACAGGGCGGCTCCGTCGATCGATGATCAACTCGGCCGGAACGAAGTGTGCTGATTCCACCGCACTTGGTTGCTGGAGCACGATGACGTGGGGCCCCGGCGTTCGGCTTGCAGCCGGTGAAGCATCGACGGGAGCCGGGATTTTAGGGCTGAGTTCGATGATGGGGATGCCGGCAGAGAGCGGACCGGCCGCTGCTGATCGAATATGAGGCGACGGGGCCTCGTTCGTCGTCGCTCCGGCTTTCGGAAGCTGCAGAACCAACGTCTTGTCGTGAAGTGGCGGCGCAGTCTTCGGCGGCAGGGTCGATTTCGGTGCGGTGGCGAGCTTGATGACAGGAGGGGAGGCTGCGACGAGCGGAACTGCGTCGGCCACCGAGGCGGTGTCGGCCGGCAAAACTGCGAACCCCGATGGCACCGCCACCCCGTCCGGGACGAGGATCGCCCGCAACAGGTCACCGAAGGGTGGACCGGCCAGATGGGGAGAATCGAGGGAGATCACCGGCCCGATGAAGCCGGTGCCGTCGGGATCGATGCCGTCGCCAACGATGCCGTCGCCAACGATGTCGTCGTGATCGGTACAGCCGTCGTCGGCCCCGGCCAGTGTGGGGGCGTCAGGTATTTCGGGTTCCGAACGAGTGGATTGGTCCGAGAAGAGAAACATGAGTGACAACCTTGAACACGAGCGGAGAAGTAAGGAACGACCCGATCAGGAACGAAAGCAAAAAGCTGCCGCTCTGAACCGACATCCCACAACGCCGAAGCATGCAGGGTAGTCGTCTCGGGGACGTTCGAACAGGGCAGGTCTTCCCATGGTGCCCCGAACCGCGTCACTGTCCGCATCGGCTCACTCGTAGGCTCCAGCCATGGTCAGCACGAGCGCAGCGTTGCGGAAGATCACCGAACGGCTCCCCAACGGTGGCGAAGACCGGCCCGGTCAGCTCGCGATGGCCGAAGCGATCGCCGATGCGATCGCTTCACCCAAGGCCCTCCTCGTCGAAGCCGGCACCGGAACCGGTAAATCGCTGGCCTACCTCACACCCGCCATCAAGGCCGGTAAGCGCACCGTGGTCGCCACCGCCACGATTGCCCTCCAGGGTCAGTTGGTGAACAAAGACGTCCCCCTGGTCGCCGAGGGGCTGGGGGTCGACGTTTCGGCCGCCGTCCTCAAGGGTCGGCGCAACTATCTGTGTCGCCAGCGTCTCGCCGAGTTCGACCGCTCGAACCATGAAGAGCAGTTGGAGCTCTTACGAGGCAAACGACAAGACGAGCAATTGGCCGAGATTCGGGTCTGGGTCGAGAAGACGCTCACGGGCGACCGGGAAGAACTCGATCCGGCGCCGCCCAATGATGTGTGGTCGGCGGTGAGTGTCGGGGCCGACGAGTGCCCAGGAGCCGCTCGCTGCCCCTCGGGCGACAACTGCTTTTCCGAAATGGCCCGCAACGCCGCCCGCGAGGCCGACGTGATCGTCACGAACCATCACTATTACGGCTTGAATCTCGCTTCGGGTGGCGCCTTGCTTCCCGAGCATGATGTGGTCATCTTCGACGAGGCCCATCACCTTCCCGAGGTGATCGGCGCCACCTGTGGCACCGATCTGGGCGGGGGCCGAGTTCGCACCCTCGGTCGACGCACCCGCAGCGTCCTCACCGACGAGGAGCTCCCCCAACTGCTCGACCGAACGGCGCTCGATCTCGACGAGCAGCTTCGCGGTCACATCGGAGAACGATTGCAATTCGGGCCCGACCTGCTGGCCGCCCTGGTGATGGGCCGCGACCGGACCGACCGCGTGTTGGCTGCGCTCCGCAAAGTGAAGCCACCCGAAGGCAGCGACACTGCAGCCAAGGTCGAGCGTGCGGTCATGGCGGCCTCGTCGCTCATCGATGACATCGACACGATCGTCGGTTCCACCGAATCCGACGTGCTCTGGGTCGATGGCACCGACAACAGCCCCATCCTGCGCCGGACCCCACTGGACGTGGGCGCCATCCTCGACGAAACGCTGTGGGACGATCGAACGGTGGTGCTCACGAGCGCCACGCTTCCCGAGGGGCTCATCGAACAACTCGGCCTCGGTCGCTCCACCTCCATCATGCGCGTGGGATCACCTTTCGCCTACGAAGCACTCGGCCTGCTCTACTGCTCGCCCGACTTGCCCGATCCGAACAGCCCCGCGTTTCGGGGCGCCGTCCAGCAGGAAATGATCGCCTTGATCAAGGCTGCCGGTGGTCGCACTCTCGGACTCTTCACCAGCGCTTCGGCCATGCGGGAGGCGGCCGAGGTGCTCCGGGAAGCGCTCGACTTCCCGATTCTCGTCCAGGGTGAGAACTCCAGGGCGGCGCTGATCGAGCAGTTCCAGGCGGATCCCGAGAACGTCCTTCTTGCCACCATGTCCTTCTGGCAAGGGGTCGACCTTCCCGGCGACACACTCACGCTCGTCACGATCGACCGCATCCCCTTCTCGCGACCCGACGAGCCCGTCACACAAGCCCGTCGAGATCGAGCCGGCTCGGCGGCCTTCCGGGTCGTCGACCTACCTCGAGCCCAGATTCTCCTCGCCCAGGCGGCGGGCCGACTGGTACGCAGAGCCGATGATCGGGGCGTGGTTGCCGTGTTCGACCCACGCCTGGCAACGAAAAAGGCCTACCGATGGGATCTGATCAACGCCCTACCTCCGTTCGCCCGCACCCGCCACCGCAGCGAGGTGGTCACGTTCCTCGAAGGACTCGATCAATCCGATGGCGCCAAACGGGACGCCGTGAATGCTGGCTGACCTGCGCCGAATTCGCCGACCGGCGAGCGTTGCTCAGTAGCCGAGTCGTTCGATGGCCGCAGGATCGTGCTGCCAGTTCTTGTCGACCGTGACGAACAACTCGAGGAATGTGCCATCGGGTAGCTGCCGCCGAGCCTCCGTTCCCACCTGTTTGAGCACCTCACCGCCTTTGCCGATGACGATGCCTTTCTGGCTGTCGCGTTCGACCAGAATCTCGACTCGGATGTGAGAACCGTCCCACTCGGCAACTCTCGTGGCCACCGAATGGGGCACCTCGGCCCGGAGAACTCGGAGCAGCTGTTCCCGCACGAGTTCGGCCACCCACATCCGTTCCGGCGTGTCCGAGATCTGACCCTCGGGATACCAGTGCGGTCCGATCGGCATTCTGGATGAGAGGTAGTCCAGCAGCTCCGGAACTCCGTCACCCGTCTGGGCCGAGACGGGGAAATACGCCGACGCATCGAGTTCGGAAAGCGCCATGAGCTGGCTTCCGATTTTTTCGGCCGGCATGCCATCGATCTTGTTGAGGACCACGACGGTGCTCGGACCATGAAGTCGCGCCGCGAGGAACTGGTCACCGCGGCCATAGCCGGAATGACCGTCGACGACGAAACACACGAGATCGACTCCCGAGCTGGCCTCTTTCGCCGTGGCGTTGAGCTTCTCCCCCAACGGGGTGCGGGGCTTGCCGACACCAGGGGTGTCGACGAAAACGATCTGGTTCTTCTCGGTGGTATGCACACCACGAATCTGGTGGCGAGTGGTCTGCGCCTTGTTCGACGTGATCGTGACCTTTCGGCCCAGCATCCGATTCAGCAGCGTTGACTTTCCCGTGTTCGGACGGCCGAACAACGTGACGAAACCCGATCGGAAATCGTCAGGTGCGCCCGTGAGGCTGGGATCCCACTGACTCATCGAACGCCTGTCATCGAATGCTCTGTTCAGACATCGGTTTACTCGTCCTCGTCGGTTGGTTTCGTCGGTGCGACCACGTGCACCCGTGTGATTCGTCTGGCTTGGACTCGCTCCACCCGCAGGGTGTATCCGTCTGCGTCACAGACCTCACCCTCGATCGGGACCCGTCCGAACCGATCGAAGACCAGTCCGGCAATCGTGTCGAAGTCGCCTTCGGGCAGCTCCAGATCAGCCAACTCGTTGAGTTCGGAGATGAGAATTCGACCGTCGACCCGCAGGCTGCCGTCGGCCTGGCGCTCGACCAGCGGGCCCTCCACGTCGTACTCGTCGACGATCTCGCCAACGAGCTCTTCGATGAGATCTTCGAGCGTGACCAAACCGGCCACGCCGCCGTATTCGTCCACCACGACCGCCATGTGGAAACTTTCACCCTGCATCTCTTTGAGCATTCGGGGAACACGCTTGGTTTCGGGAACGAAATGGGCGGGTCGGAGCATCGTGTCGATTCGTTGCTGGTCCTTGCCGTCGAGTTCGGCCCGGATGAGATCCTTGACGTAGATGAGTCCGACGACATCATCGATGTTTTCACCAACGACGGGAACCCTCGAAAAACCGGCCGTCGACGACAACTCCAGCGCGGCGGCAACCGAGACGTCACCTTCGAGCGTGATCATGTCGGTGCGAGGCACCATCACCTCGCGCACCACGGTGTCACTGAAGTCGATGACCGACTCGATCAGATCCCGCTCGGCGGGCTCGAGAACGGCATCTTGGACCGCAGCGTCGGCCAGCGCCACGAGTTCCTCGGGGAGCGCGAACGGCCCGGTCGACAGACCTTTGCCCGGAGCCACGATGTTTCCCGCACCGATCAATCCGCTGGTGAGCAGACGGACCGGCGGAAACAGGACGAGGGCCGAGATCGGGCGGGCGAGGGCCACGGCCAAACGGTCGGCGTGCATCACGCCAAAAGTGCGAGCGGCAACGTCGACCACGAAGAGCACGCACACATCGCCGAAGATGACCAGGACCAGCCATGCCGGCGCCAGTTGATCGACCGTCACGAGGGCGACCAGAGTGATCTGCACGAGTTGAGCCGACAGAACGAGCAATCGGAGCGGGTTGAGCAGCAATTCGGGAGACTCGAGCAGCTTGACCAGGCGAAGAACTCGCACCGGCTGAGCTTCCATGAGGGTCTCGGCCCGGATGGTGCTGGTTCGGGTGACGGCGGCCTCGCCGATCGAGAGAAGGACAATCAGGAGAAGCAGAAGGATGGCCGCAAACAGCATGAAGACGTCGCCCTGGCTCACGACTCACTGACCGGATGATCGAAGCCGAGCGGCTCGAGGTGGGCTCGCTCTCGGTTCTGCATGACGATCGTTTCCTCGGGTTCGGCGTGGTCGTGGCCCAGGATGTGGAGGACGCCGTGAATGACCAGCAATGCCAGCTCGGCCTCGTCGGAGCCTGCATGGTTGGCCGCCTGCTCGATGGCGACCGCGGGACAGAGCACGACGTCGCCGAGCATTGGTGGTAGGTCGGCGCTCGCCGACGGAACGTCGAAGTCGTCGGCGTCGAGCGGGAAGGACAGGACATCGGTGGGACCATCTCCACCCAGGTGTTCGACGTTCAGATCGGCGATGACCTCGGCCGTGACGAGATGGAGGTCGAGTCGACCTTTGTCGGCTCCCTCGGCCGAGAGGACGGTCAAACACAGCTCACAGAGCGCCTCGAGATCGACGGCAACGTGTTGAGCATCGGTGCCGGTGACGACCAGGCCGTCCCGTTCGAGGTGGACGTCGGGTTGGGCTTCGTCGGATGCCGTTTCCAGATCGAGCATTTCCAGCAACGGGGCCGGGGGCTCGGCGGCGGGCTCTGGGGCTTCGGGCTCGACGGCTTCAGGCTCGACGGCTTCAGGCTCGGCGGCATCGTGGTCGGCGGCATCGTGGTCGACGGTGATGACCTCGCCCCGGGGGTCAGGCTCTGTCTGGTTGGCAGGCTCCGGCTGGGTGGTAGCCGGGTCGACCGGATCAGCCGAGGCTGATTCGCTCGAAGCGGATGGTGAGTCGGTTCGTTCGGTGGTCATGAGACGGGTGTGGCTGCGCTGCTCAGCGAGACCGGAGGCCATCGTGGCGCTCGTAGGCGTCGACGATGTCTTGCACGATGCGATGCCGAACGACGTCACGGGATTGGAGGCGAACGAAGGCCACGTTGTCGACACCGTCAAGGATCCGCTCGGTTCCACCCAACCCGCTCTGGCCGCCTTGCACGTCGACTTGCGTTTCATCGCCCGTGATGACGACCTTCGAGTTGAAGCCGATGCGGGTGAGAAACATCTTCATCTGGGCGGGTGTGGTGTTCTGTGCCTCGTCGAGGATGATGAAGCTGTCGTTGAGTGTTCGCCCTCGCATGAACGCAAGAGGTGCCACTTCCACCGCATTGCGTTCGAAGAGTTTGGCCATTCCGTCGGCCCCCACCATGTCGTGCAGGGCGTCGTAGAGCGGCCGGAGATAGGGATCGACCTTCGACATGAGATCGCCCGGGAGGAAGCCGAGGCGCTCACCGGCCTCGACCGCAGGACGAGTGAGGATGATTCGCTCGACCTCTTTGTTCTGAAGGGCGCGAACCGCACAGGCCACGGCGAGCCAACTCTTCCCCGTGCCCGCGGGTCCGATTCCGAACGTCACCATGTGCTTGCCGATGGCGTCGAGATATTCCTTTTGACCGGCCGTTTTGGGGCGCACGGCCCGACCTCGAGCGGTGGTGATCACCTGGTCGGTGAGGACTTCCGACGGGAGGATGTTGTTGCCGACCATGTCGATGGCTCGTCGTACCACAGCGGCTTCGATGGCTTGACCTTGGTCGAGTACCAGAACGAGCTCGTTGATGACTTTCGCGGCCTCGGATGACTGCTTGCCCGTGAGCGTGATCTGATTTCCTCGAACATGGATCGCCACGTCGTAGGAGCCTTCGATCACGCGCAGGTATTCGTCTCGCTCACCGAGCAAGCCGACCATCAGTTGGTTGCTGGGAACGCTGATCTTCACCACTTCGTCCATGTGAATCGAAAGGCTATCTGCGTGGACGGCCGGAAGCCCGATCGCCATCGGACCCGACAGTCCCCTTGAGCACACGAATCAACTCGCGCTACCGTGCCGACATCGGGCTGGTCAGCCCTCGACCACGATCGACCAGACACTCGTGTCTTCGCCTCCGCAGGCCAGATCGCCGTCCTCCAAACACGTGTACCCGCAGCTTCGAGCTGCGGCTTCGATTGGAGCGTTCATGGCCACCCGAGTGTCAGTCCATTCAGCAACCAACCCTCGTCCCGGCACCGCCGCCGTTCGTGTCACGAAGGTCCAGCTCACCAACGATCGCGGCGATCGAGTCGCCGAGGCCCGTTGGCTGGCCGAGGTCGACCATTCCGGAATCGTGCGTTTGCAGGAAACCACCGAAGACCCATTCACGATCGTGACCGACCATGCCGGTGGCACGACACTTCGAACGGCCGACGTCGGCCCTCCAGAGGCAGCTGAGATCCTCGCCCAGGTGGCCGACACCTTGGCCGACCTGCACGACGCCGGCAGGGCCCACGGAAAGCTCAGCCTCGATCACATCATCCTCGGGTCCGAGCGGCCAGTGCTGTGCAGCCCTGACGGAAACATCGACGATCCAAGAGCCGACCTTCAGGGCCTCGCCTGGTGCGTGCGCGATCTCGGCCGGAAGTGGGGTCCGAGCAAACACGACGGTGAGCCACCGGAACCCTGGGCCACACTCGCCACCCGGTTGGCGAGCGACCCATCGATGTCCGCCCGGCGTGCGGCGCAACAGTTTCGAAGGCTCGCCTCACCCGAGCCGGCGGCACCCACGCAGGAAGACAAGGGATCATGGCGGGGCTTGCTGACGGTGGCGTCCATCGTCGCGATCGCCATTGGTGGGCTGCTCCTCGTGCCCCGGCCCGAACCATCAGAGGCCGCCGATGGAGCTCGGGTCACCATCGACGGTCAATATTTCGAGGTGGGCCAGGCCGGCGACGAGGTCGTCGTTCTCGACCATCCCTGTGACGCTGAGGGTCGGGTTCTGGTTCTCAGTGGATCCACGGTTTGGCGTTACGGCTCGGTCGGCAACGGAGTCGAGGCCGAGGTGTACGCCACGATTCCGGGCGCCACCAGTCTTTCGGTCGTCGAAATCATGGTGGCCGAAGATCGCGACCCAGATCGTCCGTGTGAGGCAGCGCAAGCTGTTGGCCCGGCAGGTGCATCACTTCTCGAGACGTGGCTACCTGCTCTCGAATCCTCCGAGAGCTGACGGGCGTGCAGACTGCCGGGCGTCAGACAGCTGAGCCGATCTTGGCCAGGCCGAGATCGGTGAGTCGTTCGATTGCGCTCTCGAGGTCGACTCCGAGGATGCAGGCGACGGCGCGAAGGTCGTCGTTTCGAACGGTGAGGACGCGACCGTTGAAGTCTTGGCGCTGCACTTGGATCATCGAGAGGTAGCGGGCGAGCATCTCGCCCTCGGGGCCGGGAACACTTTCGAGCTGTGTGAGATCCAGAACGACGCCGGCCCGGCCGGTGGCCTGATCGGTGAGATCGAGCACACCAGCGGAACCCACGTTGGTGGTGCGAGGAAGAAGCTGATCAATCGGAACATGGTAGAAAAGTGCCAACCGCTCGAGTCGGGGCACCGAGATGGCCCGCTCGCCCCGTTCATAGGCGCCCAGCACCGACGCTTTGAATTCTTGATCGGACTGCGCCTCGACGTCCTGCAGGCTCAAACGCTTCTGCCGCCGAATGGCACGCAATCGCTCGCCAACCCGACGGCCATACGCCGAGCTGTTCTCATCGAATTCTTCGTCTTGCATATGGGCGCCCATGCCTCTCCGGATTACGCTGCCCGCACGCTAGACGTCACGGAGCGTAGGTTCAACCACCGAACGCGGTCAGGGGGTGGGGAATAGTGCTAATGCCTCGGGTAATCCGCTCTGACGTGGCTCAAACAGGCAGATTTGCCTGCAAAATCGTGGCCGCAACCAACGCCGCAGTTTCGGCTCGAAGGACCCCACCGGGCAGGGACCGGCTCGGGTGACGACTTCGTTCCCGATCGGTGAAGCCACCTTCGGGACCGATCAGCACGGTCACGCGGTCGTTCTCCAGCCATGGTTCGGTCGCCAGCGGCGGCCCGTCGGGATCGGCGATGAACGTCGAGGCGGAGGGGCCGATGTCGTTGATCGGTGTGACCGGCCCGATGACCGGCAGGTGCACGCGACGGCTCTGCATCGCCGCTTCCCGGGCCACGAGTTGCCACTTTTCTTGCTGTTTGCTTGCTTTCGCCGCATCCCAGCGAACGATGGACCGTTCACTGAGCAACGGAACGATGGTTGCGACGCCGAGTTCGGTGAGTTTTTGGACCACCCACTCGGGTCGTTCACCCTTCACCGGTACGAATCCGATGGTGATGGCGATCCGGTGGTCCGCTTCGAACATGATCGGGCCCGTCGGATCGGGTTGGGACCCGAACGCGGCATGGCGCCAGCGACCGTGGCCATCACCGATCGTGATCGGTGAGCCGTCGCTGATTCGACGGACGCGACCGAAGTGGTGGGCATCGGCGTCGTCGAGCACGGGGTTGTCGAGATCGACGACGAAGATGAGCGGCACCCCGCGACGTTCGAGCAGTCCCCGCTGACTCGAGGAACCGCTCATCTCAGTGGAAGGCGTTGCGGATCTTGGTGAACAACTTGCCACTACCCGGTTCGGCCACGGCCTCATCTCGGAGGCCCGCCAATTGGCGAAGCAAGTCATCCTCCTGCTCGGAGAGATCGGTGGGCGTGTCGACGACCAGCGTGAGGTGGAGGTCGCCTCGTCCTCGACCGCGAAGGCGGGGAGCGCCATGATCGCGGACGGTGAACGATCGCCCGTTCTGCGAGCCGGCGGGAACCTCGATGTCGACCGGACCGTCGATGGTGTCGAAAACCAGCTCGGCTCCGAGTGCCGCTTGAGTCATCGCCACATGAAGATCGGCCAAGAGGCGGTCTCCGTCGCGCTCGAAAACCGGGTGCTGCCGGACACGGATCTCGACGTAGAGGTCGCCGGGCGGACCGCCTCGCGGTCCGACCGCACCACGTCCGGTGAGCCGGAGCGTGGACCCGTGAGAAACGCCGGCCGGAATATCGACGGTGTAGGTGCGGTCTTCGACTCGACGACCCTCGCCCGAGCAGTCCGCGCAGGGATTGGTGACGATCTGGCCTTGCCCGCCGCAACGGGGACAGGCCGAGGTGGTGACCATCTGCCCCAGGATCGATTGGCGAACCTGGCGAACCTGTCCGGCCCCGTTGCATTGCGAGCATGTTTCGACCGAGGAGCCGTGAGCGGCGCCGGTCGCTTCGCACGTGTCGCACGACACCGCGGTACGAACCGAAACCTCTTGCGCCACGCCGCGAATGGTGTCTTCGAGATCGAGTTGGGCGACCACTTCGAGGTCGACGCCTCGTTGTGGTCCACTCGGGCCGCCACCACCACCCCGGCCGCTGCCGGCGTTGAAGAATGCGTCGAAAAGATCGCCGAGACCGCCTCCACCGAAGGGATCACCGCCGCCGCCAGGACCGTTGGCCGACCCGAACCGGTCGTAATTGGCCCGCTTCGTGTCGTCGCTCAGCACCTCGTACGCCTCGGCCACCTGCTTGAAGGCGGCCTCGGAGGCGGGATCGTCGGGTCGGGCATCGGGATGCAGCTCGCGAGCCTTCTTCCGGTACGCCTTTTTGATCTCTTCCGCGGTGGCCGATCGGTCAACGCCGAGAAGTGAATAGAAATCGCTCATATGTTCATCCATCGCTCAGGCGTTGCCCGAGCTGATTACTGACGACGGCGACGGCCGCCATCGCCTGGGGGTAATTCATCCGAGTGGGACCGAGCACGGCGATGGCGCCGGCCTGCTCACCATCGATGAGGTAGGGGGATACAACCACGCTGCACTCTTCTAGCCGCTCGACACCAGTTTCGGTACCAATCGCCACATTCAGACCACGATCAAGGACATCGGACAAGACGTTCACGACAACGAGTTGTTGCTCGAGGATCGTGAGCACCCGCTTCACCGAATCGACCGCCTCGAAACCACTGGCGATGCGGGATGTGCCGTCGACGTAGACCCGGTCATCCCGCGTCTGGGCACCAACGAGGTCCATCACCTGCTTGATGAGGCGGTCGGCCTCGTCGTCGCCGGTGGGAAGAAACGGAGCGGCGGCGGCCAGCGGCTTGCCGATCAACGCTTGGTGAACCCGCCTTCCGATCTGATCCAGAACGTCGGGAATGACGGCTTCGTCGAACTCGAGCGTGTGCTTTTCGACGACGCCGTTCGAGAAGACCAATACGGCGAGGGCGACCTTCTCGGCCAACCCGACCAACTGAACCGACCGGACCACGGCCGCCTCGCCCGAATGGTCGACCACCACGGCGGCATGATCGGTCAGACCGGACAACAGACCCGCCGTTTCCCTGAGCAGATCTTCGATCTCGCCTCGCACTTCGGTGAAGAACTCAGCCACTTGCCGCGATTCGGGCCGAGCGAGTCGAGCGTTACCGAGCGAGTCGACGAAGTACCGGTAGCCCTTGTCGGTCGGCACCCGACCGGCGCTGGTGTGCGGTTGTCGGAGGAATCCCTCGTTCTCCAAGCTCACCAGTTCGTTGCGAACTGTGGCTGAAGAAACGTTGAGGTGGGCCGCCCGTGCCGCCGCTGCCGATCCGACAGGCATGGCGGTTTCGATGTACTCCTCGACGACGGCGCGGAGAATCGCCGCTTTGCGTTCGTCAAGCATCGGCGTCACCTCGCATGACGCACAATCCTAGAGGTCTGGGCCCGCTCCGCCGTCCACGGCCCGACCGTGCCCCTCTACAACCGGCATGAATTCGTCACCGGCCCGATTCGCTAACCCTCCCAGGACTGTTTGAGACGGTCGAGGCGAGCGAGGGCCTCGTTGCGCTCGTCGGCGTGATCGACAATCGGTTCTGGGTAGCCGGCAGGTCCACCGCCGTCGGTCGTCCAGGGTTCGTGAATGTCCTTGTCGGTGAGTTCGGCGATCTCGGGCACCCAACGCCTGATGTAGGCACCGGACGGGTCGAACTTCCGGCTCTGGCCCACGGGGTTGAAGATCCGGTAGTAGGGCGAGGCGTCGGTGCCCGTACCCGCCACCCACTGCCAGCCGTGATTGTTCGACGCCAGGTCGCCATCGACCAATTGATCCATGAACCAACGGGCCCCGCGCGACCAATCAATGTGGAGATCTTTCACGAGGAAGCTGGCGACGATCATCCGAACTCGGTTGTGCATCCAACCCTCGGCCATGAGCTGCCGCATGCCGGCGTCGACCATCGGATAGCCGGTTTGGCCTTTGCACCATGCCTCGAATCGCCGATCGGCTTCGGGACCGGAGTCGACCTCGAGGTCTTCCATCTTCGGCGAGTAGGACCGGCGAGCCGAATCGGGGCGTTCGAAGAGCACCTGGGCGTAGAAATCCCGCCAGCAGAGTTCACTCCGAAAAACGTCCTCCGCCGGGTCTGGCCCGAGTCGGGCGAGGACCTGCCGGGGATGGATGGTCCCCCACTTGAAGTAAGGCGACAGTCGGGACGTGCCATCGATCGCGGGGTTGTTGCGGAGATCGGCGTAGTCGAACACGGGACCGTCGAGGAAGGCTTCGACCTGGGCCAACGCGGCGCGCTCCCCCGCCGCAGGCAGCGATGCCTCCACCGCCGGTTGGCCTGGCAGGCCTTCGCTCGGCACACCGGTCACCCACTCCGGGGCGACCACACCCCCCGGCTCTGGCCAGCCATGGGCTTTCCACGCCCGGAAGAACGGAGTGAAGACCTTGTACGGAGTGCCGCCCCCGGTGAAAAGCGACTGCGGCGGCACGGCATAGGGCGAGTCGAGGAAGTGCACTTCGAATCCGCGACGGGCCAGTTCGTCGCCGACCTCGGTGTCTCGGGATCGGCCGTAGGGACCGAAGTCGTCGGTGGCGAAGATCGTGCCCGCTCCGCAGTTCTCCGCAATTTCGGCGAGTGCGGCCGACGGCGGCCCCGAGCCAACGACGAGGTGACCCCCGATGTCATCGTTCAGCGCATGGAGGGAAGCCGACAGAAAGGCCAGGCGAGCGTCACCCGACGGGCGGCGAAGCCGTTCGTCGTTGATGAAGACCGGAACAACCGGACCCGAGGCGGCTGCGGCCGCAAGGGCCGGGTGATCAGTCAGTCGAAGATCGCGACGAAACCAGAAGAGGCTGACGGAAGTCATGGGACCATCTTCCACCAACTCTGTGACTTGACGTGGAGTCAGTCGTCGAGACGGAGGGCGCGGATGAAGGTGTCGGGCGGAATCTCGACCCGACCGATGCTCTTCATCTTCTTCTTGCCCTCCTTCTGCTTTTTCAGGAGCTTGTTCTTGCGGGTGACGTCGCCGCCGTAGAGCTTGGCCGTGACGTCTTTGCGGTAGGCCCGCACGGTTTCCCGGGCGATGATCTTGCCGCCGATGGCGGCCTGGATCGGCACCTCGAACTGCTGTCGGGGAATGATCTCTTTCAACTTCTCGGCCATACGTTTGCCATAGGCGTAGGAGTTCGAGCGGTGGACGATGCTCGAGAACGCATCGACCTGCTCGGAGTTGAACAGGATGTCGACGCGGACGAGATCGGCGACTTCGTAGCCCGACGCTTCGTAGTCGAGGCTGGCGTAACCCTGAGACCGGCTCTTCAATTGGTCGAAGAAGTCGATCACGACCTCACCGAGGGGCACCCGATAGACGATCTCCAAACGGTCGGCCGAGATGTATTCCATCTTCTCCAACTGGCCCCGCCGACTCTGGCACAGCTCCATGAGCGTTCCGGTGTATTCCGACGGCGTGATCATCGAAGCCTTGAGATAGGGCTCCTCGATCTTCGACCAATCGCCCGAAGGCGGAAGCACCGCCGGGTTGTCGATTTCGCGTACCTCGCCACCGTTCATCGTGACTCGGTAGTTCACCGATGGCGAAGTGGCGATCAGGTTCATGTCGAATTCGCGTTCGAGTCGCTCGCGCACGATCTCCATGTGGAGGAGCCCGAGAAATCCACAACGGAATCCGAAGCCGAGCGCGCCCGAGGTTTCGGGTTCGAAGGAGAAGCTGCTGTCGTCGAGACGAAGCTTGTCGAGCGCGTCGCGGAAGTCTTCGTAGTCGTCACCGTCGACCGGATAGAGCCCACAGAACACCATCTGTTGGGGCTCCCGGTAGCCGGCGAGGGTTTCGGTGGCGCCATTGGATTCGGTGGTGACCGTTTCACCCGAGCGGGCTTCCCGAACATCTTTGATGCCGGCGATGAGATAGCCGACTTCGCCCGCTTCGAGAGTTTTCACCGGCTTGTTGTTCGGGGATCGAACACCGACTTCATCGGCATTCTGCGTGGTTCCCGCTTGCATGAATCGGAGCTTGTCGCCCGTCCGCAGCGTGCCCTGCATCACCCGAACACTCGACACCACGCCACGGTAGGTGTCGAAGTGGCTGTCGAAGATGAGTGCCTGGAGCGGTGCGTCGGGATCTCCCTCCGGCGGCGGGATGCGCTCGATGATCGCATCGAGCAACTCGACGACGCCGGCACCGGTTTTGGCTGAAATCCGCAGCGTGTCTTCGGCCGGCAATCCCAACACTTGCTCGATCTCGGCCGCGTACTTGTCGGGGTCGGCGGCCGGCAGGTCGAGTTTGTTGAGCACCGGAACGATCTCGAGATCGTTTTCGATAGCCAGATACATGTTGGCCAGCGTCTGCGCTTCGATTCCCTGAGCCGCATCGACAACCAGAACCACACCCTCACAGGCAGCCAGCGACCGCGACACCTCGTAACCGAAATCGACGTGTCCGGGCGTGTCGATCAAGTTGATGACATGGCCCTTCCACTCCAACCGCACACTCTGCAGCTTGATGGTGATGCCCCGCTCACGTTCGATGTCCATCGAATCGAGATATTGCGCCCGCATGTCGCGGGCATCGACGGTGCCGCAGATCTCCAGCAGTCGATCGGCGAGGGTCGACTTGCCATGATCGATGTGGGCGATAATCGACAAGTTGTGGATCTTGGACCGGTCCATGAGACAGATGACGCTACTGGCTTCGGCTCCGGTCTTGATTCACGCGCCGGATCCATTGATTGGCCCGCTAGCCTTCGGCGGTTGCTGGCGCGCTGTCGCGCCTACCCGTTTCGAGTATCGAGGAATCCCATGGCCAACATCAAGAGCCAGATGAAGCGCAATCGCCAGAACGAGAAGCGCCGAGTGCGTAATCGTGCGGTTCGTTCCGAAATCAGCACCCGGGCGAAGGCGGCGATGGCTGCCGACACCGACACCCAGGAGGAGACGCTTCGTCTCGCCATCAAGCGGATCGACAAGGCCGCGGCCAAGGGCATGCTCCACAAGAACACCGCAGCCCGTCGGAAGAGCCGGCTCATCGCCCGTGTCCGAGGCCAGAACAGCGAAGTCTGAAGTTCCTCCGTCGGCGTCGGCCGACCGCGGGTGACAACGAACGATTTGCATGATGGAACCCGGGTCTGACGACCTGGGTTCTCTGCTTTCCGGATCTCTGCTTTCCGGGCCTCAGCGGGAGAGGTGGGCCAGGCGAGCGACCAGCACTTCCAGAATGGTGTCGGGTGGGGTGGCACTCGCCCCCCGCACGGCCAGGTCAGCCTCGGCGAGGAGCTGAACGGCTCGTTGGGTCTTTTCCGATCCGAGTCGGCGACTCAGCGTCAGCGCTTTCTTGGCCGGAAACGTCGATCCCGTCATGCCGAGATGGGCGGCTGCCGCCTTCTCGTCTGCGATCCGAACGCCGTCGAGACCGAGGACTCGGCTGTAATGGCCGTGAAGAGTGGCGAGCACCTGCAATGCGTGTCGCTCACCGCCCTGGGTCATTCGACGGAGTTTCTCGAGCGCAACGGTGATGTCGCCGCCGTCGATCGCGTCGGTGAGTTCCCACGGTGGCACATCGCTGGCTTCACCGAGGTACGGCTCGACGTCGTCTGCACTGAGGCGGGCTCCCTCGCCGAAGGAGCTGACGAGGGCGTCGAGAATTGCCTGGACCCGTCCCGCTTGGTCCCCGAGATTGTTGGCGATGGCCTTCCGGGCCGAGGGATCGAGGCGAAGTGGAGCATCGGCCAGTTTCTGGTC
This sequence comes from Acidimicrobiales bacterium, assembly GCA_037969565.1. GTDB lineage: Bacteria > Actinomycetota > Acidimicrobiia > Acidimicrobiales > SZUA-35 > SZUA-35. Next base: position 27,004 of record JBBKXQ010000203.1, read on the forward strand.
GACGAGCATCTTGAGGCCTTTGCCCTTTGGGGCGGCGTCGACTTCTCGCCCACCGGCAGCCTTGATGGCGTCTTTCAACGATTTGGGGATGGCTCCCAGGCGGGTCGAGGCCGAGCCTTTCTCCCAGACCAGAACGAGGTCGGTCGACGGGAGCGGCGACTTGATCCAATCAACGAGCCCGACCACTTGGTCGGCCTTGGTGAAAAGCGCCAAGTGCCGGCCGATGACCACTCGTCGTTCCGTGAGGAATGGAGGGGTGTGGGCCGCGTTCACAAGGGCGGTGAGTTCCACATCGTCACCGTCGCCGAGCTGGTAGTTGTTCTCTCCGAGCTCCTCGACCATCAGCGACCGGTCGCCTGATCCCACCAGTTCCTTCACGATGGCCTGCAGCGACTGGGATAGGAGCGTCGGGTCGTCACCCTTGATGATCGTGAGCGACATCTCAGTGCGACCCTGCAGTTTCGGCTCGGACGGCCAGCGTGGCCGCCATCACATCAGCGAGTCGTCGGGTGCCCTTCACGTCGTGAGCCCTCAGCACTCGGCAGCCTTTAGCGATGCCGATGACGTGGGCGGCCATGGTTCCTGCGTCGATGTCGTGACGGCTGGCGTCCAACAACTCGAACAAGAAACGCTTGTTGGAGGCCGACAGGAGCAGGGGGTAACCCAGATCGGCGAGCCGATCGGATGCGTGAAGGAGTTCGAGCGACATGGCCGGGGTCTTCCCCAGATCCAGGCCGGCGTCGATGATGATCCGTTGTTTCGGGATGCCGGCGGCGAGCGCTTCTTCGGTCCGATCGAGAAGAAAAGTTCGGACGTCGGCCACCAGGTCGTCGTAGATCGGCTCGGGATCAGGGACCCTCGGTGCCAGGCGAATGTGAGTGGCGACGACCGAAACACCACCGGAGGCGGCCGTCGAGAGATAGTCGGGATCGGCGAACCCACTGATGTCGTTGGCCACGTCGGCACCCCCGGCAATCGCTTCCCGCAGCACCTCGGCCCGCCACGTGTCGACCGACAGAGGAAGATCGAAGCGAGACCGCAACGCCTGGACCGCAGGGATGACCCGCTCGAGTTCCATTTCCGAGGTGACGTCGTCGCCTGGACCGGCCTTGACCCCGCCGACATCGAGGAAGTCGGCTCCATCCTCGACCAGCTGATCGGCCTTACGAATGAAGTCGTCGAAACTCCAGTATTCGCCGGCGTCATAGAACGAGTCCGGGGTGCGGTTGAGAATCCCCATGACGAGGGCGCGGTGAGTGACGTCGAAAGGGTGCGACCCCAGCTCCAGAAGCACGTTGGGAACCTATCCCGCCGCTGACCGAATCGCCCGAGCTCAGCCGCCGAACGCAACGACCTCGGTCTCGAGTTCGGTTCCGTCGGGCCACAGCCGAAGTTGCGTGCCGTCGAGGACCACGATGGCGAGTGGATCGAGCACTCGACGACCACCGACGATGCGGTGGAGCGGAGGGCAGAGAATTACGCCGGCCGGTGCGATCTGGACGACGTTACGCATGAGCTGGGCGGTGGACGAGTTGCCCCGTTCCAGCACCACCACGTCGATCGAGGTGACTCGGGAGTCGACGAGCGCCTCGACCAGCCGCTGATCGGACCGGGAATGCACCAAGAGCACCGAGGGCGTGGTGTCGGTCTGGGGGAAGAAGGTGCCGCCTCCCGCAAGTTCGGTGATGACGGTTGGCGAGTTGGGGACCGAAGCCACGAGGAGGCCGACGATGAGCACGGCGACGATTCCTCCCAGGACCTTCGAGGTTCGGACGATGGCGAGTGTGGTGAGGAGGGCGCCACCGAGGACGAGCGTGGAGCCATCGAGTACCGGAGCCGGCATTGCGGCCGACACGCTGGCCACACCGTCGATCCAGCGAACGAGCAACAGCGAGGGGACCTGGATGACCGTCGCGAGGCTGTCGGGCACGAACCCCGCGATGACCCCAGCGCTCAACCCGAGGGTCATGACCGCTCCGGCGGCCGACCCCGCGAGGAGATTGGCCGGCAGCGTGACGAGCGAGACGGGTCCGAATACGGTGAGCAGGATGGGGCTGACGCCGAGTTGGGCCGCCATGGTGATCGACAGCGGTTCGGTCAACCATGCGGGACCGGGCAGCCGTCGGCGAAGCGATGGGCCGACAAGCAGGATTCCGAGCGACGCCGCCACCGACAGTTGAAAGCCAACCGAGAGGGCGAGGAAAGGGTCGATGAGGAGCAGGCCGGTGACGGCGAGGGCGAGAGCCCTCGTTCCGGTCGTACGGCTACCCCTCACAACGGAGAGGGATGCGATCGCCGCAGTGGACGTTGCACGAACCACCGACGGCTCCATCCGAGTTGCGATGGCGAAAACAACCAGCACGAGTCCGGTGGCCAACAGCCGGGTGTTCACACCCAGGCGGAACAGGAATGGTCCGGCGATGGCCAGAGCGAAAGCCACGTTCTGACCCGAGACCGCCAGTAGGTGCGTGAGCCCCGCCGCCTGGAAACGGGCCTCCTGGGCCGAGGTCTGGAAGCGATCGTCGCCGATGACGAGTCCCAGATACAGCGAAGACGCGTCGTCATCGAAGGAATCGGCGCCGGCCCGGATCGCCGAACGCAGCCACTCCGACGGAAGTCGATACCAGGCCACTCCTGCTCGTGGTGCCACTTGGTCGGCAGCGAGGGAGCCGACGATGTGACGGCTCTGCAGCCACGGGGCGGGTTCGATCGGCGTCACTCTCCCGCGCACCGACACTCGCTCCCCCGCCACGGCCCGGCGCAGGGTTTCGCCCGCTCGACCCGAAGCGCTGAGGCGAAGCCTCTGGTTGGTTTCGACGAGTTTGACCTCGGCCCGGACGCCGAACGGGGCAGGCTCGGGATCGGTGATCAACTCGACGAGCTGATCACCGATCGTCTGCCGCAGCGCCGGCGTGTAGGCCTGCTCGGCTCGGGACGAGAGCGTGGACGCAAGGGCGCCGACCGCAAGCACGAGCAGCACTTCCTGCCGGAACAGGACTGCGATGGCGACCGTGAAAACAACAGCCGCAAGCGGGAAGGGCACGGGGAAACTCACGCCGATCCAAGCCGTGGCCGCCAACAACAGCACCCGCCCTTCGCTCACCGGACGACCACCGCGTCAGCGAGAGCGGCGAGCTTGGCCGGACCGATGCCAGGCACGTCGAGCAGGTCGTCAACCGTCAGAAACGAGCCGTGTTCATCTCGGAACGCAATGATCGCGGCGGCAGTGGCGGGCCCCACACCGGGGAGGGTTTCGAGTTGGGTTGCATCGGCCCGGTTTAGATCGATTGGTCCGGTGGTGGACCCACTCACCGTCGAAGGCTGCGTGACGATCTCGCCCTCCAGCGGCACCCGGATCTGCATGCCGTCCACGATCAACGCGGCCAGATTCAGCTGCTGCAGATCAGCGTTCGGGAGCGCCCCACCCGCAGCATCGACGGCGTCGGTGACCCTTGCCGTGTCGGACAGGACGTAGACGCCGGGCAGATTGACGGCGCCCGTCACGTGAACGACGGCGAAGACTTTCTCGGCGACGGCCACGGTCGTTTTGAGCGTGACCTGGGGGATCATCGTTTCGACAGGCTCAGCCGGCGTGGCCCGCCCGAACCACCAGGTTGCGCCGATGACGATCAATGTGACGGTGACCGCAGCGGCCGCCAGGCCCGGCGTGTTGCGGATCGAATCGAATCGAGTCAGCGCGTCGTCGACTCGTTCGGCGAGGGTGCGTGGACCATCGTCTGGTCGCTGACTGGGCCAGCCGTCTGGAATTCCGTCCACCACGAACTCCCGATTGTCGGGTTGTTTGTGGGGGAAGTTCGCCCTTCGGCGAAAGCAGACTCAGCTGCGATTCAGCACTGGTCGGACGAGTGCTGGTGGCTCAGAAGAGCTGGGTGGTGAGGCGTTTGCGCCAACCGGCGGTGTTGGGGTGTTCGGTGCCGAGCACCGCCAGTAGGTCGACGAATTCCTGTCGAGCTTCTTCGTCGACCTTGACGCTCGGCAACAACGCTTCGAGGCGACTTTCCACGTCGACGTTTTCGCTGTTGCCCGAAATACCGGTGCGGGCCAACGCCGCGATCCGGCGGGTCTGTTCGGTCTCTGGGATCCGAGCCAACACCTTCAGCGCTTCGTCGTTGCGTTGTTCGTCGACCAGAAGTTGCGCCAGCGCCGGGATGGCCTCGGGGTGGTCGGGGACGGCAACCAGAATTTCGTTGAGTGAGGCTTCGTCGCCCGTGGCCAGCAGCATGCCGATGATGTTGTCTTGATCGGCCGGAAGGAGCTTCTGGACGAATTCACGGATCTGGGCCTCGGGAACGGCGCCGGTGAAACCATCGACGATCTGGCCGTCCTTCAACGCGTACACCGCAGGAATTGATTGAACCTTGAAGGCTTGCGATGCGGCAGGGTTCTCGTCGACATTGATCTTGGCGAGAATCACCTTCGGTTCGGGCCCGGTGCCGGCGGCTTCGTCGACGATCTTCTCGATCAGCGGGCCGAGGGTTTTGCACGGACCGCACCAAGGGGCCCAGAGGTCGACGACCACGGGCACCTGCATGGAGCGCTCCAGAACGTCGGTTTGGAAGCTCTCGTCAGTGACATCAATCATTCCGATCGACGCTAGCGGGAGATGTCGGTCAGACCATCCTCAGACCGTGACCGGGGTTCGTTCCGCGAGTTCGAGCATTCCGTCCAGGTACTGCTGCTTGCACAACGAGCGTTGCAGCTTGCCCGAACTGGTTTTGGGGAGGGTGCTCGGCTTCACGAACATCACGTCCTTGCTCGGCACACCCACCGCTTCGACCGTCCGTTCCTGAACGGCTGCGGCCATCTCGTCGAAATCTCCGGAGCGGGTTTCGGCAACGACGACGACCGATTCCTTTCCGTTCCGACCCGGGACGCTGAAGGCGATCACGTTGCCCGAACGGATGCCGTCGATCTCGCCCACGAGGCGTTCGATGTCTTGGGGGTAGACGTTGCGACCACCCACGATGATCAAGTCCTTGATGCGGCCGCACATGTACATGTGGTCGTCGACCAGGTAGGCGAGGTCGCCGGTGCGAAGCCATTCGCCGTCGAAGAGTTCGGCGTTGGCGTCGGGGCGCTGGTAATAGCCGGGGGTGACGGAGGTGCCACGAATCTGGAGTTCGCCGACCTCTCGTTCGGCCCGGACCGATCCCGTGTTCGGGTCGGTGATTCGGAACTCGAGCCCCGGTACGGCCCGACCGAGCTGAACCAGCTCGCGTGCGTTGGGGTGATCAGCCGGGACGGGGACGGCGAGCTGCTCCGATTCGAGTTTTCCGGAGTCGACGATGTCGGTGATCATCCCGGCCATCGGCTGCGGGAAACAACCGGCGATGGCGAGCTCGGCCATACCGAAGGCCGGGAAGATGGCGCCGGGGCGAAGACCGTGGCGTTCTCCGGCCTCGGCGAAGGCCCGGACGGATGCCGGATCGACCGGCTCGGCGCCATTCAGGAAGATACGCATCTTCGACAGATCGAGGGTGGTTTTCGATCGACGCAGGGCACGGGTGGCGAGCACGTAGGAGAAGTTCGGACCGGCCGTTGCCGTCCCTCCGTACTCGGAGATCCACTCCATCCACTTGCCAGGCGAGGCCAGAAAATCCTGCGGGGCGCCGAGCACGAGGTCGATACCTTCGGCCATGGGCAGGATGCAGAATCCGACGAGTCCCATGTCGTGATAGAGCGGCAGCCAGGAAACCATCACGTCGTCATCGACATCGACCTCGGCCGCATCTCGGATGGCGTCGAGGTTGGCCGCGACCACGTGGCTCGGGAGCATGACGCCCTTGGGTTCGGAGGTCGACCCACTGGTGAACTGCAGAATGAAGAGGTCGTCTTCGTGATAGTCGGGCCGGATGAAGTCGTCGGCGGTGGCTCGACCGACGTTGGGATGCAGATCAACCAGGCTGATCACCGGCGGGTCGGTGGGAGTCACTTCGACGAAGGGTGCGAGATCGGGGTCGACCAGAACCACGGCACAGTCGGCTCGAGCGATGCGGGCCTTGGTGGTGGCCGCGAACTCTTCGATGGAGGCGAGCCGCATCGGCAGGGGGAGGACGACCAGCGTTGCCCCACAAAGCCAGACCGCCTGGAAGGCGGTGACGAGGTCGGCCGTGGTGGGGCCGAGCAGGGCGACGTGATCGCCGTGCTGGATTCCGTGCTGCTGGAGGATGGCGGCGAAGCCCCGAGCCTCTTCGTGCACCGTTCCCCACGACTTGGTGACGGGTTCGTCACCGGTCATGAATGTGACGGTTGCGTCACCCTTCGCAGCATGCTCGATTCTGGACACAATGGTTCGCACAACACCTCTGACTCTGGGGGCGGCCCAAAGGTTACGCATCGGTAACAAGGCTCCCACCCGGCTCGTTCACCCCTCAGGATCAACTCCTCGAAAGGGTCAGACCTCAACGACGGCCTCGCCTGGGGGTTGTTCCGTCGGCATCTACCGACTTTGGCGCGATACAGGATTCGCGGTCGGCGCCCTCATGGCAGGACTGCTCGCTGATCTGATCTCCATCGAGGTCGCGATCTACGCCGTGGCCGCCCTCACCGCGGCTTCCGGGTTCGTCGTCATTTTCCGCATGTACGAAAGGCATCCCCCGTCGCGAACGTGACCGACGATGCCTTCGCCCACCGATTCTCGTCGGGCTAGAGCAGCTGGAATCGGTGTCGTGGTCGACCGGGGGTTCCGTAATCCTGGACGATGGTCGCTTGACCAACATCGGCGAGGTGGCGTAGGTACCGTCGAACGCTGACCCGACTGACTCCGGTCATCTGTGCCACGTCCTCGGCCGCCATTGGTTCCTTCACCTCGGCCAGGGCGCTGACAACGAGCGCCATCGTCTCGTGCGACAGCCCTTTCGGAAGTTTGGCCGATGGTAGGACGAAGCCGTGAAACATCTGATCGACCTGGCTCTGGTCGAGATCGGTGTTGAGGGTGATGGTTTTTCGCCAGCGTCGATACTCGTTGAGCCGATCGACGAGTTCCTGCTTGGTGAACGGCTTGACGAGGTAGTGGAGCGCCCCGAGGTCGAGGCAGCGTCGCACCGTTGCGATATCTCGCGCCGCGGTGAGCACGAAACAGTCAACGGGACGAGTGGCCCGAAGTTGACCGAGCACGTCGGTGCCGAGCCCATCCGGCAGGTAGATGTCGAGCAGGATCAAATCGGGCTGGAGTTCGTGGGTCATCTGGATCGCCGCCGACCCAGTTTGTGCCGTTCCGACGACCTCGAAGTGTCCGGCCTCTTCCACGAAACCCTTGTGAATGTCGGCCACACGGAAGTCGTCATCGACGATGAGCACTCGGATGTCCTCAGACATGGGCGAGTTTCCTGACCATCGGTGTGGGGAGGGAAACCGAGAAGAGCGTGCCGGCTCCTGGTTCGGAGTCGACCGCGATCGTCCCGCCGTAGTGCTTGACCAGTTCGGCAACGAGCGCGAGCCCGAGCCCATCGTGGCCTCGGGGGTCCTTCGTGGTGAATCCGGCATCGAAGATCGTTTCGAGATGCTCGGCACTGATTCCGTCGCCGCTGTCGGACACATCGATGCGAATGAATCCGTCGCTGTTCCAGACTCCGATCTCCACCTCGCCCCCGGCAATCGTGTTTCCGCTCAGGTGATCCACGGCGTTGTCGACGATGTTGCCGATGATGGTCACCAGATCTCGAGAAGATTTCATGTCGGCTTGAGGCAGCTCACCGATGTGTGTACGAAGTCGTATGTCTCGCTCGCCGGCAACGGCGGCCTTGGCCAGCAGTGACGCAACGACCATCGAGTCGCCGCCTGTCCGGTGACCGTAGAGGTCAGCGAGCGCTCGCTGTGCGCTGGAATGATCCTCGACGATCGAACGAACGTCGTCATGACGACCGAGTTCGATGAGGCCCGAGATGGTGTGGAGATTGTTGGAGTGCTCGTGAGCTTGCGCTCGGAGCGCCTCGACAAGTCGCTGCGCCGCCTCGAGTTCGCTGACGAGTCCCTGGAGCTCCGTGCGATCGCGGAAGGTGAAGACGGCGCCTTGTCGTTTGTTTCGAATCGAGATGGGAGCGGTGGTGACCAACAGCATCAGGGAATTGATCTGGAGCGGTATGTCGACTTGTGAGACCTCGTCCTCGGAGAGACGTTGAAGAACCTGCAGGTCAGGTCGGCTGTCGAGGCGAGCGGAGATGCCGTGGTGTTCGAGACCCAACATGGATGCCGCAACGTCGTTCACGAGCGTGACATACCCATCGCTGTCGATCGCCAGAACTCCCTCGTGGAGAGCCCGCAAGAGGCCGTCTCTGTGTTCGTAGAGCGCGGCGATCTCCGGCGGCTCCAGTCCCAATGTCTGGCGCCGAATTCGTCGAGCGCCGATGAACGCCGCAATCGCTCCGGTGGCGAACGCGACGCCGGCGATGAGCAGCAGACTTGACAGACGGTCGCGGAGGGTTTCGGAGATCTCGCCGGTCAAGACGCCGACCGACACGATGCCGACCACTTCCTCATTGAACTCATCCCAGATCGGCACCTTGCCTCGTACCGACGGTCCGAGCGTGCCGGTTTCGAGATACCAACCGGGCATGCCGGCGAGCGCCCGTCCGGGGTCGGTCGAAACTCGATTGCCGATCCGGTCAGGGTTGGGATGGGAATGCCGGACTCCGGTCACGTCGGTGATGACGACGAAGTCGACGCCGGTGCGGATCCGGATACTCTCGGCGATCAACTGCACCTGTGGCGAGATGCGATCTTGGGCGACGAGCAGCCGAATGTCCGGAATCTCGGCCACCGATTCGGCCACGGCCTGAGCCCGAAGGCCATATTGCTCTTCGAGGGCGTCCTGTTCGGAACGGGCGAACGCAACCGACACCACGAGGAGCACAATCGCGATCACCGCCAGCTGTGTTGCCATCGCCTGCGTGACGAGGCGCTGATGCCAAGGGGTCCGTTTCACCGCCTGGACCATTGCAGCAAACGAGCGCCTCTGCCCTTGTGCCGTTCCATTCGCTTTCCGTCCATCGTCTGAGGTCCCCCGCGTCGTACAGCTGGCGAAGCCCATCGAACGCATCTCGAACGATAGAACCGTCTGCCCACGACCAGAAAGACCAGAACAGTAAATACGACCAGCCGCAGCGTTTATCTCCGCAAGATTGAGCCCCATGGCCAAAGCTGGTTGTGTCTCCGGTCACAACATCGTGTGAATGGGGAGAGAAATCATGAAACAGAGTTGGATTCGCCTTTTAGCAGTCATGTTCGGCCTTGCCGTCCTGGCTGCGTCCTGCGGCAGCGATGCCGACGACGCAACGAGCGCAGGCGACAGCGCAACGACCACGGTCGAATCGGAGGACACCGCTCCAGAACCGGATCAGACCGAAGACACCGCGGCTGAACCCGAGGAGACCGCCGAGGCATCATTTGCACCGTCCTCACCCGAATGTGTCGCCCCTGCTGACGCCGGCGGAGGGTGGGACTTCACCTGCCGGTCGATCGGCCAACTGTTCGACGACCTCGGGCTCACGTCCAATGTAGTCGTGACGAACCAGCCGGGCGGTGGCGGCGGCGTTGCGTTCTCCGATATCGCCGGCAACCGGAACGACAGCGACGATCTCATCATCGCCGCGTCCCCGGCGACCGCAATCCGGTTCGCCCAGAACCAATACGCCGGTCTCGAAGCCGAGCAATTCCGTTGGATCGGTGCCATCGGTGCCGACTTCGGCGTCGTCGCCGTGCCGACCGACAGCGAGTTCGAAACCCTTGATCAGCTCGTGGCCGCCCTGGAAGCCGACCCGACGTCGATTGTGTTCGGCGGCGGCTCACCCGTTGGCGGGCAAGACCACTTCAAGGTCCTGCTCCTCACTCAGGAACTGGGCATCGATCCCTCTGAAGTTCCATGGGTCGCCTACGACGGCGGCGGCGAGGCCCAGTCGGCTCTTCTCGGCGGCGAGATCCAGGTCGCCACTCTGGACGTTTCCGAGACCATCGGAAATGACAGCCTCCGCATCCTCGCCGTCATGGCCGACGAGCGAGTGCCGGCCATGGCCGATGTCCCGACCACCGTGGAACTCGGTTACACGACCACGTTCCCGATCTGGCGTGGCCTGCTCGCACCGGGCGGCATGAGTGACGAGGCCTACGAGTTCTGGGTCGACGCCCTCGGCCAGGTCGAAGCGTCACCCGAATGGATCGCCATGCGCGACGAGAACGGACTCCTGCCCTTGCGACTCCTCGGCGACGATTTCCAGACCTTCGCCATCGACGTGGTCAGCAAGTTCCGTGCACTGTCCGAACCCTTCGGGCTCGTCGCCGAATGAGTGCTGCGTCGGTGTCACCGGAAGGCAAGGCAACCTCCCCAGCTTCCGGTGACCCCGGCGCGCAATCGGGGGGCTGGAGTGATCGAGCCCTCGGACTCGTCGGCGTCGTTCTCGCCGTCGTCTACACGGTCAAGGCACGAACGTTCGACGGTACGGCCTTCAGCTCCGGACCGGTTGGCCCAAAGACACTCCCAACCGGTGTCGGATTCCTCTTCGGCATGGTGTCGCTCTACCTGATCATCCGGCCCGATCAAAATCCCCGATGGCCGACGCAGCGGGCCTGGTGGCAGATCGGGCTGGTGGTGGGGTGCTCCTACATCTACGGCCAGATCCTGGAGCGTGTCGGATTCATCGGAGCCAGCGCCGCCATGATCTGCGTCATCGGATTGTTGTTCGGTGCGCCGTTGCGGAGGCTCCTGCCACTCAGCGTGATCTTTCCTGCCGTTCTTGCCTTTGTCTTCAACAACTGGCTCAAACTCAGTTTGCCCGCCGGCTGGTGGGGAGGGTTCTAGATGATCTTCGCATTCAACATCCTCGATGGATTTGCCGCCGCACTGACACCGACCAACATTGCACTCGCCTTGGTCGGCTGTCTGCTCGGCACCCTCATCGGCGTGCTTCCGGGAATCGGGCCGATCACCGGCGTGGCCATCTTGTTCCCCATCACCCTCACGCTCGGTCTGGATGACGCCGGAACACTCATCCTCCTGGCGTCGGTCTATTACGGCACCCAATACGGCGGATCGACCACCAGTATTCTGTTGAACGTCCCAGGAGAAGCATCGTCGGTCGTCACGACTTTGGATGGCTACCAGATGGCGCGTCAGGGCCGGGCAGGGCAGGCACTCGCCATTTCCGCGATCGGCTCGTTCATCGCCGGCACTGGATCAGTTCTCGGCTTGATGCTCTTCGGTCCGCCTCTGTCGAGCGTCACGACCGAGTTCCAGTCGCCGCAGAAATTCATGGTCGTCATGTTGGCCTTCGCCACCGTTTCGAGTCTGGCCGGACGCAACCTCTTCAAGGGACTCTTCGCAGTGATCCTCGGCGTCATGTTGTCGACGGTCGGCACCGACCTCCAGACCGGCGTCACCCGCTACACGTTCGGGCAGTTGAAGCTCCAAGAAGGTATGGACTTCGTGATCATCGCGATCGGCCTCTTTGCCGTCAGCGAGGTCTTGACCCTTCTGGAAGACACGGTCCGCGGCGAGAACGTCGTATTCCAGAAGGCCGAGCGGATCTGGGTCACCTTTGCCGAGTTCATGGAATCGCTCGGTGCGATCATCCGTGGAAGCCTCATCGGGTTCTTCGTCGGGATTCTCCCCGGCACCGGAGCGTCCGTTGCCGGCTTCATGTCGTATGGCCTCGAGAAGCGCATCTCCGACAAGGACGGCACGTTCGGGCACGGCGATATTCGTGGTGTGGCCTCCCCCGAATCAGCCAACAATGCCGCCGCCGGTGGTTCGCTCGTCCCACTTCTCACACTCGGTATTCCAGGATCAGGAACGACCGCTGTCTTGTTGGGCATCTTGATATCCATGGGTATCCGGCCCGGTTCGGGCAACGTGTTCAGCGACTCACCCGAACTCGTCTGGACGCTGATCGCCTCCATGTACCTGGGCAATCTCATCCTGTTGCTGCTGAACTTCCCGCTGGTCAAGGTCTTCGTCAAGATCCTCAGCATTCCGCCATGGTTCCTGATGCCGATGATTCTCGTCATCTCGTACGTGGGCGTGTACTCCGTCAACAACAGCAGTCTCGACATCACGATCATGACGGCGTTCGGACTCATTGGTCTGCTGTTCCGAAAGCTCGAGATCCCGCTGGCGCCAATTCTCATGGGACTCATCCTCGGTGACGACATGGAGCAGAACTTCCGCCGGTCCCTCGTCGCCAGCCGTGGCGATTACCTGACCTTCCTGACGGGTTGGCTCAACCTCGGACTTCTCCTGGCCACGCTCGTGATCCTCTTCCTCCCGCAGATCCTCAGCAGGATCCGCGGCGAAGACCTCAAGGCCGAGTTCGCCGACACGGGCGCCGAGGTCTGAGTCCAGGATTCAACGACGGCAGCTTTCGGCCGACTCGAAGAGCGTGCTGAAGCTCTACCGAAGCGTCCGTTCCATCATCGACGAACACACACTCGCGAGCGTCGCCCTTGCCGTTGGCTCGACCTGGCTCTGCGACCGCCTCGAGCTGTTCGCCGAGTTCCCGCTCACGTTGGTGGGAACGGCCATCATCTTTCCGATCGTCTTCTCGATCGGTGGTGCCTACAAACGGAGGGAAGGTGCACTCGACGACTACGGGAGCATCAAGGCCCACGGGCGCGCCCTGTACTTTGCGACACGGGATTGGATCGACGACACCGACGACCAACTCCAGGATGAGATCGTTGCGTTGCTACGTGAACTCATGGACGGTTGCCGTGACCTGTTCGACGGCAATGTGGCGGACATGGAGGACCGGGAGCAGCGAATCTACGAAGCCTTCTCCGAGCTCTCACTCTTCGTGAAAAGGCTGCGAGCGCGGGGGCTGCCATCGGGCGAAGCTTCACGTCTGAACCAGTTCATCTCGAAGATGGTGATCTCCTTCGAGAGCGTGAAGCACGTGTACCAGTACCGGACGCCGGTGACGCTGCGGACGTATTCGAAGGTGTTCATCTACGCACTGCCGCTGCTGTACGGGCCCTACTTCGCAGCCATCGCCCTCGAGTACTCCTCGTCGCTGATGTATGTGATGCCGGTGCTGCTGAGTGTGGTGCTGGTAGGTCTCGACAACATCCAGGAACATCTCGAGAATCCGTTCGACCAGGTCGGCGAGGACGATGTGATCATCAACGTCGAGAAGTTCGTCGGCATGTTGAAAGCCTGACATTCGACTCATGACCGGCCCGACCGGCGTAGCCCAGCGCCAGCGTCTCTCGGTCGACTCGGACTGGTCGGTCCTGCAGCGGACGGACGATGTCGTCGGCCGCGTCCATGAGGGCAACGAGATCGCAGCCATGGTTCCAGCCCAGCTTCGAGGCCACGGCGATGAACACCTCGAGCGGAGCATTTCCGGCTCCGGCGCCCATACCGGCGAGTGATGCATCGATTCGGTTCGCTCCGGCTTCGACCGCAGCCATGGAGTTCGCCACACCGAGCGACAGATTGTGGTGGGCGCGCATTCCCAGCTCGGTCGCCGGGTCCAGAACCTGACGAAACGCATCGAAGCGTTCGGTCACATCGCTCATCGTGAGCGCTCCGCCGCTGTCGACGACGTACACGCAACAGGCTCAGGCTTCAGGGTCTCGGGACACTTCGACACGACAC